>DAISWF010000151.1:0-14101 GCA_036826495.1 Burkholderiaceae bacterium | reverse complement strand
CCATCGGCCCGGCGGCCGAGGAGGTGAAGGTCCATGGCGGCGCCGTCCTTGCCGCCCTGCGCACCGCCGATGGCCGCGGCCTGCTGACCGGGGGCGACGACGGGCTGCTGGCGCGCATCGATGCCGGCGGCAAGGTCGAGCGCCTGGCCGATCGGCCGCGCAAGTGGATCGACCAGCTCCCCAACCTCGCGGCGGAGTGGGTCAAGACCAACGAGGCGAAGGGCCTGCCCGCGCGCAAGTTCCTGGAATCCTACATGGCCGGCCTGCGCAAGCAGGGCATCAGCGATTTCCTGCTGCCCGGCGACCTGGAGCGGGCGCAGGAGCGGCGGCTGCTGGAGCTCCATCCGCCAGCGGACCTGAAGGCCGACGTGCTGTTCGTGCCGCACCATGGCAGCGCCACCTCGTCCAGCCTGCCGTTCCTGCGCGCGGTGGATCCGTCGATCGCGGTGTTCCAGGTCGGCTACCGCAACCGCTTCCGTCATCCCGATGCGCAGGTGCTGGCGCGCTACCAGGGCACCCGGGCAAGGCTGCTGCGCAGCGATGCACACGGCGCGATCCGCATCGTGCTGAAGGCGCCGGCCGAGCCGTCGGTCTGGCGCAGCCGGATCGACGAGCCGCGCTATTGGCGCGTACCGGTCGCCGGGTGAGCATGCTCCCGCGCCTGTCGAGCGATGCGGGCCGTCGAGCGATGCCGCCGTCGAGCGATGCGGCCGGCGACGCGCCCGTCCGTCGCGTCAACCGGCCAGCCGCGCGCGCGCCCCTGCGCCGCGAGCCCGACCGGCTGCGATCCGGCTTACTGCGCCAGCCACCCGCCGTCCACGTTCCACGCCGCCCCGCGCACCTGCGCGGCCGCCTCCGAGCACAGGAACACGCACAGCTCGCCGAGCTGCTCGGGTGTCACGAACTCCTGCGACGGCTGCTTCTCCGAGACCAGGTCGAGCTTGGCCTGTTGCACCGATATCTTCTGCTCGGCCGCGCGCGCGTCGATCTGCTTCTGCACCAGCGGCGTCAGCACCCAGCCCGGGCAGATCGCATTGCAGGTGATGCGGGTGCGCGCCTGTTCGAGCGCCACCGTCTTGGTCAGGCCGACGATGCCGTGCTTGGCGGCGACGTAGGCGGATTTCATCGGCGAGGCCACCAGCCCGTGGGCCGACGCGATGTTGATGATCCGGCCCCAGCCGCGCTTCTCCATCGCCGGCAGCGCGCAGCGGATCGCATGGAACGCGGCCGACAGGTTCAGCGCGATGATCGCGTCCCAGCGTTCGACCGGGAACTCGCTGACCTTCGCGGTGTGCTGGATGCCGGCGTTGTTGACCAGGATGTCGACCGCGCCGGCGCGCGCCTCGATGCTGCGGATCAGCGACTCGACCTCGGCCGGCTTCATCAGGTCGGCATTCGCATAGACGACCTCGACGCCGAACTCCGACGCCAGCGATGCGCGCAGCTTCTCGATCTCGCCGGCATCGCCGAAGCCGTTGATCGTCAGGTTGGCACCCTTCGCGGCCAGCGCCCGCGCGATGCCCAGCCCGATGCCGCTGGTGGACCCGGTGACCAGCGCCTGTTTGCCTTTGAGCACGATGACTCCCTGTTAATATCGGTGAGGAGAGAATGATTGTACGAGACAGCCGCCCGCCGCCACGGTGCGGCGCTTCTGCCGACGAACCTGTGAACGCCGCGATGACCGATCCCACTGCCGAACCGGTGCTGCGCCACGTGACCTGTGCCCATCCGGGCGGTCTGCATCGTCTGGCCTACTGGCAGTGGGGCGATGCCGCGAACCCCGACGTCGTGCTGTGCGTGCATGGCCTGACCCGCAATGGCCGCGACTTCGATGCGCTGGCGCAGCGGCTGGCGCCCCGCAAGCGGGTGGTCTGCCCCGACATCGCCGGGCGCGGCCGCTCCGATCGCCTGCGCGACCCCAATCTGTACGGGCTGCCGCAGTACATTGCCGATTGCGTGACCCTGATCGCGCGGCTCGACGTCGAACGGCTGGCATGGATAGGCACGTCGATGGGCGGGCTGATCGGCATGAGCTACGCGGCGCTGCCGGGCAACGCGGTGGCGAAGCTGGTGCTGAACGATGTCGGCCCCGAGATCGATCCGGTGGGGCTGCAGCGCATCGCGACCTACGTCGGCACCGATCCGCGCTATCCGAGCTTCGAGGCTGCCGAGCAGGCGCTGCGGCTGGCGATGGTGAACTTCGGTCCGCACACCGACGAGCAGTTCCGGCTGCTGTCGCGTCATGCACTGGTCCGCATCGGCGATACCTGGGGCATGAACTACGATCCGGCGATCGCGGTGCCAGTCAAGGCCACGGTCGCCGCGCTGGCGGCATCCGGCGCGCAGCCGCCGTCGCTGTGGCCGCTGTACGACCAGATCGGCTGCCCGACGCTGGTGCTGCGCGGCGCCCAGTCCGATGTGTTGTCGCCCGAGGTCGCTGCGCAGATGAGCGCCCGCGGGCCGCGGGCGCAGGTGGTGCAGTTCGAAGGCGTGGGGCATACGCCCACGCTGATCGTCGACGACCAGATCGCGGCGGTCGAACGTTTTCTCGGCTGAAACATCGATAGCGAGCGTACAAGGAGACCAACATGGCGATCAAACGGCTGCATGTCGGGCCACGGATGTCCGAAGCGGCGATCCACGGCGGCGTGGTGTACCTGGCGGGCCAGGTGGCCGATGATCCGACCCAGGACGTCGCCGGCCAGACCCGGCAGGTGCTCGCGACGATCGACAAGCTGCTGGCCGAAGCCGGCAGCGACAAGGCGTCGATGCTGCAGGTGACGATCTTCCTGGCCGACATCGCCGACTTCGCGGCGATGAACTCGGTGTGGGATCAGTGGGTCGTGCAGGGCCAGACGCCGCCGCGCGCCACCGTCGAAGCCAAGCTGGCAAGGCCGGAGTTCAAGGTCGAAGTGAAGGTGATCGCCGCGGTGAAGTGATCGCCGCGGTGAAGCGGCCATCGCGATGACGTGATCATGGCGAGGACGTGAACATCACGACGGCGGGCGCGGGACGGTCATCGGCGCCGCGGCTGCCGCAGCATCGTCCGTCGCCGCCGCCCGGGCCTGTTGCGGCTCGTCAGCGCTGCTTGCGCCGTGTGCCGGCCTTCACGGTGGGCCGGCCACCGGCTTTCGCGGTCGCCTTGGCCTTCGGTCGCACCGTCGGCATGTTCGCACTCGCCACCGCCGGCCGCGGCTCCACCGCGGCCTGCATCGCCGGCAACACCGCTGCGCTCCGCAGCATCGTGTCGAGATGGACCGGTTCCGGATTCATCGACACCAGCAGCTTCTCCAGCGCATTGCTGACCACCAGCGTCTCGTCCTCAGCCGGCACCAGGCGGCGCGCGCCGTCGAAGCGGTTCAGCCAGTACTGCGCGTCCATGCTGTCGACCCGCACGACACCGCCGGTCGACGGCGCGTGGACGAACTGGTTGTTGCCGATGTAGATGCCGACGTGCGAGAACGTGCGCCGCAGCGTGTTGAAGAACACCAGGTCGCCCGGTTTCAACTGATGCGGCGCGATCTGACTGCCGGTGCGTCCCATCTCCTCGGCGCGGCGCGGCAATACCAGGCCGATCGCTTCCCGGAACACATGGCGCACCAGCCCGCTGCAATCGAGGCCGTCGTCGGGCGTGTTGCCGCCCCAGCGGTAGTTGACGCCCAGCAGGCCGAGCGCACGCAGCACCACCTCCGCGCCGGTGCCGGCCGGCGTCGCCTGCGAGGACCGGGGGTCGTTGGCCGAGAGCGCGGCGGGAGCGGCCGACACGCTCAGCCATGCGGCCGCCATCATCGCGGCCATCCGGCCGCGCCGCCTCGACGTTGCGCCGGCCGGCGACGGGCCGGGGCAGGCAGCGCAATCGGAGGAATGGGGGGGCGGCATGGTCCGCACACTAGGAGAATCGGCCGTTTCTGTAAAGCCGTATGAGTTTCGGCGGCAACGAGCGGCCGCCTGCCGCTTGTAAGGTGTGCGTCAGTACCGGGCGTAGAATTCCCCGCATCGCAGTGCAGGCTTCGCCCGGCCCGGACGCTTCGCCGACACGCCGTCGCAAGCGGTCCTCGGGCCGTGCCATCGCACAGGAGACATCATGTCGCTCGCCTCGTTCGTCGCACGCTCGCTCAACGACCGCGAAGGATTCTGGTCGGAGCAGGCGCGGCTGGTCGACTGGCACACGCCGTTCGGCCAGGTGCTCGACTATTCGCGTCCGCCGTTCGCCCGCTGGTTCGTCGGCGGCACGACCAATCTGTGCCACAACGCGATCGATCGTCACCTGGCCACGCAGGCCGATGCGCCGGCCCTGATCCATGTGTCGACCGAAACCGGCACCGAACGCACCTGGACCTTCGCCGAGCTGCACCGCGAGGTGGTGCGGATGGCGGCGATCATGCAGTCGCTGGGCGTCAAGCGCGGCGATCGCGTGCTGGTGTACCTGCCGATGATCGCCGAGGCGGCATTCGTGATGCTGGCCTGCGCGCGGATCGGCGCGATCCATTCGGTGGTGTTCGGCGGCTTCGCGTCGCACAGCCTGGCCACGCGGATCGACGATGCGCGCCCGGTGCTGATCGTGTCCAGCGACGCCGGCTCGCGGGCCGGCAAGGTGATCCCGTACAAGGGGCTGCTCGACGAGGCGATCCGGCTGAGCAGCCATCCGCCGGCCAGGGTGCTGATGATCGATCGCGGCCTGGCGCCGTTCGAGCCGGTGGCCGGCCGCGACGTGGACTACGCGACCTTGCGCGAAGAGCACCGTGACGCGCAGGTGCCCTGCACCTGGCTGGAATCGAACGAGATCAGCTACATCCTGTACACCTCGGGCACCACCGGCAGCCCCAAGGGCGTGCAGCGCGACGTCGGCGGCTACACGGTGGCGCTGGCCGCGTCGATGAAGCACATCTTCCGCGGCGAGCCGCGCGAGACCTATTTCTGCACCAGCGACATCGGCTGGGTGGTCGGCCATTCGTACATCATCTACGGGCCGCTGATCGCCGGCATGGCCACGCTGATGTACGAGGGCACGCCGCTGCGGCCCGATGCCGGCATCCTGTGGCAGCTCGTCGAGCGGTACAAGGTCACCGTGATGTTCTCGGCGCCCACCGCGATCCGCGTGCTGAAGAAGCAGGATCCGGCCTGGCTCACGAAATACGACACCTCGTCGCTGAAGGCGCTGTTCCTGGCCGGCGAGCCGCTCGACGAGCCGACCGCCGCCTGGATCGGCGAAGGGCTGGGCCGGCCGATCATCGACAACTACTGGCAGACCGAGACCGGCTGGCCGATCCTGACGGTGGCGCACGGCGTCGAGCAGACGCCGACCCGGCTCGGCAGCCCCGGCATGCCGATGTACGGCTACGACGTGCGCCTGCTGCACGAGGACACCGGTCAGGAACTCGGCGACGGCGAGAAGGGCGTCGTGGCGATCGTGCCGCCGTTGCCGCCCGGCTGCATGCAGACGATCTGGGGCGACGACGAACGATTCGTCCGGACCTATTTCTCGAGCATCCCGGGGCGCCAGGTGTACTCGACGTTCGACTGGGGCATCCGTGACCGCGACGGCTACTATTTCATCCTCGGCCGCACCGACGACGTGATCAACGTCGCCGGCCACCGGCTGGGCACCCGCGAGATCGAGGAATCGATCAGCGGCCATCCGGCGGTGGCCGAGTGCGCGGTGGTCGGCGTCGCCGATGCGCTGAAGGGCCAGGTGGCGGTCGGCTTCGCGGTGCTGAAGGATCCGGCCGCAGCCGAGAGCGGCGCCCAGCGCCTGGCCCTCGAAGGCGACATCATGGCGCTGGTCGATCGCCGGCTCGGTGCGGTCGCGCGTCCGTCGCGCGTGCACTTCATAACGATGCTGCCGAAGACCCGCTCGGGCAAGGTGCTGCGCCGGTCGATGCAGGCGTTGTGCGAAGGGCGCGACCCTGGGGAACTGACGACGATAGAGGATCCGTCGGCACTGGACCAGATCCGCGCGAGCCTGACCGCCGCGCAGCCGGGCTGAACCGCCGCGAAGCCGCTGCGGCTGGCCCGGTCACCGGACCGCCCGTCACAGTCCGTCAATGGATTTCGCGTCGCTGCAGCCGGGCGTGCTGACCCGGCAGGTGCTGGAAGCCTGCCTGTTCCCGCCGGGCGGACTGGTGCTGCTGGCGGTGTTCGCGCTGTTCGGCGCGCGCCGTTGGCCGCGCACGATGCACGGCCTGCTGCTGGTCTGTCTGATCGGCCTGTGGCTGACCGCCACCGAAGGCATCGGTCGGGTGATCGCACGGTCGGTCGAGGGCAGCCAGAAGGGGGTGACGCCGGAACAGGTCGCGCAGATGATGCGGGCGCCCGATGCCCCCGGCGCGGTGGTGGTGCTGGGCGGCGGATCGCGGCGCGACCTGCGCGAATGGGACGGCCCCGAGGTGCTGAAGCAGGGGACCCTGCAGCGCGCCGTGCACGGTGCGCGCGTGGCCCGCTGGAGCGGCCTGCCGCTGCTGGTCAGCGGCGGCGCGTTGCAGCCCGGCACGCGCAGCGAGGCCGAACTGATGACCAGGCTGCTGCGCGACGATCTGCGCCTGGCGCCACGCTGGGTCGAGAGCCGTTCGCTGGACACGCGCGAGAATGCCCGGGAATCGGCGTCGCTGCTGTCGGCGGCCGGCATCCGGCGGGTGTTCCTGGTCACCGATGCGCTGCACATGCCGCGTGCGATACGGATGTTCGAGCGCTACGGCCTCGCGGTGGTGCCGGTGCCGTCGGCGTTCTCCGGCGCCGCCGCCGACCAGGTCAGGGCGCGCATCTGGTTGCCGAGCCCCGAAGGTCTGCGGCTGACCACGACGGCGCTGCACGAGGTGGTCGGCCTCTGGTGGTTCCGCTGGGTCGGCGAACGCCTACAATAGCGCGCCCGCGCCGCGGTGGCGCGGGCGGACTCGTACCGTGCCGGCCCCGCCGGCTCAGCCGCCAACGCGCGAAGGAACCCGACGATGATCGACCGCAAGGCACTGACCCGCGACGACGCCCACCGCATCGGTGCGGCCGCCGAGAAGGAGGCGATGAGCAACAACTGGGCGGTGACGATCGCGATCGTCGACGACGGCGGGCATCTGCTGTGGCTGTCGCGGCTCGATGACGCCGCGCCGATCTCCGCGCACATCGCACCGTCGAAGGCGCGAACCGCGGCGCTGGGCCGGCGCGAGTCGCGGATCTACGAGGAGACCATCAACGGCGGGCGCACCTCGTTCCTGTCGGCGCCGCTGCTCGACGGCATGCTGGAAGGCGGCGTGCCGATCATCGTCGGCGGCCATTGCGTCGGCGCGGTCGGCGTGTCGGGCGTGAAGTCGACCGAGGATGCGCAGATCGCGAAAGCCGGCATCGCCGCGCTCTGAACGGCCCGACAGGGGACTTGGAAGAAAGCGGGGAGAGGGCGATGGCGTTCTTCGAACGGGCGGCGCTGAATCCCGGCGTGCGCGGCCGCGAGGTCGCGGCGTGGGCGATGTACGACTTCGCGAACTCCGGCTTCACCACCGTCGTGCTGACGGCGGTGTTCAACGCCTACTTCGTCGGCGTGGTGGCCGGCAACGCGCCCTGGGGCACGTTCGCCTGGACCGCCGCGCTGTCGCTGTCGTGCCTGCTGGTCATGGTGACGATGCCGGCGATCGGCGCCTGGGCCGATGCGCACGGCAGCAAGAAGCCGCTGCTGCTGGTGAGCACCGTCTGCTGCGTGGCGGCCACCGCATCGCTGTCCTTCGCCGGCCCCGGCACGCTGGCGCTGGCGGTGGTGGCGATCGTCGCCGCCAACTACTTCTATTCGGTGGGCGAGTCGCTGATCGCGGCGTTCCTGCCGGAACTGGCGCGGCCGCATGCGCTCGGCAAGGTGTCGGGCTGGGGCTGGAGCTTCGGCTATTTCGGCGGGATGCTGGCGCTGGGCCTGTGCCTGGCCTATGTGCTGAGCGCCCAGAAGGCCGGCGCGACGGCGGCCGGGTTCGTTCCCGTCACGATGCTGATCACCGCGGCGATCTTCGCTGTCGCTGCGATCCCCACGTTCATCTGGCTGCGCGAACGGTCGCGCGCCGCCGAGCCGGGCGCCCGCCAGGGGCCGGGCGCGTTCGCGCGGCTGCGCCGCACCTGGGGTCAGGCACGCCAGTTCCGCGACTTCCTGCTGCTGCTGGCCTGCGGCGTCAGCTACCAGTCGGGCATCGCGGTGGTGATCGCGCTGGCCGCGATCTATGCCGAGCAGGTGATGGGTTTCAAGCAGACCGACACGATGATGCTGGTGTTCCTGGTCAACATCGCGGCGGCCGCCGGCGCCTTCGGCTTCGGCTACGCGCAGGACCGCATCGGCCACAAGCGGGCGCTGCAGTTCACGCTGCTCGCCTGGATCGTGATGATCCTGGTGGCCGGGCTGGGCAGCAGCGTCGCGGCGTTCTGGGTCGCCGCGACGATCGCCGGGCTGTGCATGGGCTCCAGCCAGTCGTGCGGCCGGGCGATGGTGGGCGTGCTGGCGCCGGCCGACCGGCTCGCGGAGTTCTATGGTCTGTGGACCCTGGCGGTGCGGCTGGCCGCGATCATCGGCCCGCTGACCTACGGCTCGATCACCTGGGCCACCGCCGGCAACCACCGGCTGGCGATCCTGTGCACCGCGGCGTTCTTCGTCGTCGGCCTGCTGCTGCTCGCGCGCATCGACATGCGGCGCGGCGAGCAGGCGGCGTTGGTGGCCGCGCCGGCCTGAGGGAACCGAGCCGCCGGCGCTCAGCGCCCGCCGGGCGCGAACGTCGGCCCCAGCGGCCGCAGCCGGATGCCGGGCCGCAGCTTCGTCCACCGAAAGTCGAACGGGTCGGCGAGTGCCGGACCAGGCGCCCGCACCACCCACACCGCCTGCGCGATCGGCTGGAACGCGGCGCGGAAATGCACCGAGCTCTTCAGCGCGACGATGCGCTGGCGCGCCGGTTCCACGCCCAGGTGCCGGAACATCTCCTGGTCGGCAGCCTGGCACTTGCGCGACGCGACGACGACCCGCACGCCGTCCTGGCGCAGCAGCGCCATCGGCCCGAGGTTCATCCTGAAGTTGTGGAACATCGGCCCGGTGCAGGTGAAGCGGCCATCACCCAGCCGCTCGACGGTGAAGCGGCCGGTCAGCGGCACACGGCCGGGGACGCCGGAGATCTCGCCGAGCGAGAACTCGATCGTCGCGCCCTGGCCGGCCTGGTGGGCGCGGGCCGCCGACGCCGGGTCGATCAGCATGCCGAGCACCGCGTCGCGCGCCTGCTGGCGCAGCAGTGCGGCGAGCAGCCCGGTGGTGTCGCCGTTGCCGCCGGCGCCGGGATTGTCCTGGGTGTCGGCCAGCACGATCGGCGCGCCGGGCTCGCCCTTGGCCATCGCCGCGCGCACCGCGTCGTCGGGCTCCAGCAGCTCCAGCGCGAAATCGCGTTCGGCCGATCTGACCGCGTCGGCCATCTCCGCCACCGCGGCCTCGGTCGTGCGCGCGTCGGCGCCGTAGCCGACCACCGACATGCCGCATTCGTCGAAGTCGGCCATCGGAAAGCCGGGCGCGAACGACAGATCCACGCCGCTCTTGCGCTCGATCCGCGCCAGCAGGTCGTAGAGGCCGCGGCCCGGTTCGATGAAGGTGCTCTGCGACGGAATGCCGGTCAGGTAGTCGAGCTGCACCAGCCGCTTGACCGGCCGGCGGCCGGCCGCGAGCATCGCCGACAGCATGCCGGCGGCGCGGGCACCGGTGTCGGCCATGTCGACGTGCGGATAGGTGCGGTAGATCGACAGCCCGTCGCTCTCGGCGACCATCCGGCGGGTGACGTTGGCATGCAGGTCCAGGCTCGCGACCACCGGCACGCCCGGGCCCACCACCGCCCGCACCCGGCGCAGCAGCTCGCCTTCGCCGTCGTCGAAGTGCTCGGTGACCATCGCGCCGTGCAGGTCGAGATAGACGCCGTCCAGCGGCCCGCCCGCGGTCAGGCGCTCGATCAGCTCGCCGACGATCCGTTCGAACGCATCGCGGGTCACGTGGGCCGACGGCGATGCGGCGCCCCACAGCAGCGGCACGACGCGATGGCCGGCGCCGCGCAGCGCCTGCACCGCACCCTCGATCGGCATGTTGGCGCCGGCTATCGATTCCAGCACCTGCTCGCCGCGGCACAGCGCCGGCCAGCCGCCGCCGTGCTCGAACGCCGCATAGTCGGCCTTGGTCGGCGCGAAGGTATTGGTCTCGTGCTGCAGGCCACCGACTGCGATCACCGGCATGGTCGAACTCTCCGCTGCGTGACAGGCGAGCGATGGTAGCCTAACGCCCGCATCGTCGCTGGAGGTTCGCGTTGACCACTGCCCCACATGCGCCGACCGACGAGATCGGTTACCTGACCGCCACCGAGCTGGCGAACGCATATCGCAGCCGCGCGTTGTCGCCGGTCGACGTGACGCGAACGATCCTCGCGCGTATCGATGCGCTGAACTCGCGGCTGAACGCGTTCTGCCTGATCGACGGCGAGGCGGCGCTGCATGACGCCCGCGCATCGGAGGCGCGCTGGCTGCGCGGCGAACCGCTCGGTCCGCTCGACGGCGTGCCGGCCTCGATCAAGGACCTGATCCTGACCCGCGGCTGGCCGACCTTGCGCGGCTCGCGCACCGTCGACCCCGCGGGCCCCTGGGACGTCGACGCTCCGGCCACCGCCCGGCTGCGCGAGGCGGGCGCCGTGCTGCTGGGCAAGACCACGACGCCGGAGTTCGGCTGGCGCGCCACCACCGATTCGCCGCTGACCGGCATCACCCGCAATCCCTGGCGGCTGGACGTGACGCCGGGCGGCTCGTCGGGCGGCGCCACCGCCGCGATCGCTGCCGGCCTGGGGCCGCTCGCGGTGGGCACCGATGGCGGCGGCTCGGTGCGCATTCCCGCCGCGTTCACCGGCACCGTCGGCCTGAAGGCACAGTTCGGACGGGTGCCGGCCTATCCGCTGTCGCCGATGAACAGCGTCGCGCACATCGGCCCGCAGACGCGGACGGTGGAGGATTGCGCGCAGATGCTGAACGTGCTGGCGCGGCCCGACGTGCGCGACTGGACATCGCTCGAGCCGACCGCGCACGACTGGGTCGCCGGTCTCGCCGGCGGCGGGCCGGGACTGAAGGGGCTGCGGATCGCCTACAGCCCGGGCCTGGGCTACGTCGACTACGTCGATCCCGAGATCGCCGCGGCGGTCGCGCAGGCGGCCCGCCGGTTCGAGGAGCTGGGCGCGATCGTCGAGCAGGTCGATCCGGACATTCCCGACGGCGGCATGGCGTTCAACGTGCACTGGTTCGGCTCGGCGCGTCGATTCCTGCACCGGATGGCACCGGAACAGGTCGCGCGGCTCGATCCCGGCCTGCAGGCCGGCCTGCGCTATGCCGAGCGCCTGACCCTGGTCGACTTCCTCGATGCGCAGAACCTGCGCGCCGGCATCGGCGGCGCGATGCGGGCGTTCCACTGCCGTCACGATCTGCTGCTGACGCCGGCCACCGCGGTGCAGCCGTTCGCGGTCGGCCGCGTGATGCCGGATCCGCTGCCCGGCGTGAGCCCCTGCCACGCCAGCGACTGGAGCTGGTGGACGCCGTTCTCGATCCCGTTCAACCTGACGCAGCAGCCGGCGCTGGTGCTGGGCTGCGGCTTCAGCGCGCGCGGCCTGCCGCTGGCGCTGCAGCTCGTCGCGCCGCCGTATCGCGAGGATCTGTGCCTGCGCGCCGGGCATGCCTACCAGCAGTCCACCGACTGGCACCTGCGCCGGCCGGATTTCGACCCGGGCAGTCCCTGAGTTGACAGCCGGGACGGCGTCGGCACAATGGTTGCTAGAGGAGAGGCTGGTCCAGACCGGCCGCCAACCGCGCCATGCTTGCGGGGCGCAGCCACATCAAGAGGGAAACAATGATCAAACCCGGGTTCCTAAAACGTGCGGCGCTGTCGATCGCGATCGCCTCCGCGGCGGTGGCGTGGGCGCCGGCCCAGGCGCAGACCACGCTGCGCGTGGTCATGCACTCGGACCTGAAGATCGTCGATCCGATCTGGACCACGGCGTACATCACGCGCAATCACGGCTACATGATCTACGACACGCTGTTCGCGATGGATGCGAAGGGCGAGATCAAGCCGCAGATGGTCGATCGCTACACCACCTCGCCCGACAACCTGACCTGGACCTTCACGTTGCGTGACGGCTTGTTGTTCCACGACGACAAGCCGGTCACCTCCGAGGACGTGGTGGCGTCGATCAAGCGCTGGTCGCAGAAGGATTCCCTGGGCCAGAAGCTGTTCACGTTCGTGAAGGACTTCGAGCCGGTCGACGCGAAGACGTTCCGGATGACCTTGAACTCGCCGACCGGCCTGGTGCTGCTGGCGCTGGGCAAGCCGTCGTCGAACGTGCCGTTCATCATGCCCAAGCGGGTTGCCGAGACCAGCCCCAACGAGCAGATCAAGGAGTACATCGGCTCGGGCCCGTTCGTGTTCAAGGCCGACGAATGGAAGCCGGGCGACAAGGCGGTGTACGTCAAGTTCGCGAAGTACAAGCCGCGTAGCGACGCGCCCTCCGGCGTGGCCGGCGGCAAGGTGGTCAAGGTCGACCGCGTCGAATGGCGCGCGATCGCCGACGGCCAGACGGCGGCCAACGCGCTGCGTGCCGGCGAGATCGACATGGTCGAGGATCTGGTGAGCGACCTGCTGCCGGTGGTGGCCAAGGACGCCAACGTCAAGATGTTCGACTACAACCCGCTCGGCAATCAGTACGTGTTCCGCTTCAACACGCTGCACAAGCCGTTCGACAATCCGAAGGTGCGTCAGGCGCTGTTCTATGCGTTCAACCAGGAGGACTTCCTGAAGGCGCAGCACAGCGATCCGAAGTACTACAAGGTCTGCAAGGCGCTGTTCGTCTGCGGCAGCCCGCTCGCCAGCGACAAGGGCATGGACGACAAGTTCGAGTCCAACATGAAGAAGGCGCGGGAGCTGCTGGCCGAGGCCAAGTACGACGGCACGCCGATCCTGCTGATGCACTCGACCGATCTGCCGGTGCTGACCAACCTGGCGCCGGTGGCCAAGTCGCTGATGGAGCGGGCGGGCTTCAAGGTCGACATGCAGTCGATGGACTGGCAGAGCGTCGTCGCGCGCCGTGCGAAGAAGGATCCGCCGACCGCGGGCGGCTGGCACGGCTTCCTGACCTCTTGGGTGTCGGCCGACGTGCTGAACCCGGTGGGCACCGCGTTCCTGAACGCGAGCTGCGACAAGGCGCTGTTCGGCTGGCCCTGCGACGAGCAGCTCGAGAAGCTGCGCGATCAGTTCTCGCGCGAGACCGATCCGGCCAAGCAGAAGGCGATCGCCGAGCAGGTGCAGTTGCGCTACCTCGAGTACCCGACGCACGTGAACCTCGGCCAGTGGTACAAGCCGGTCGCGCTGCGCAAGAACGTCGACGGCATGATGGTCGCGCCGGTGCCGGTGTTCTGGAACATGGAGAAGAAGTGATCGCCCGATGAGTCCGCGGCCGTCCGCCCGTCATCGGTGAACGGCTGCCGGGAGCGCGCGAATGTGGGTCTACATCGGCCGGCGGTTGCTGTCGACGATTCCGGTGCTGCTGATCGTCGCGGTGCTGGTGTTCCTGATGCTGCGGCTGACGCCCGGCGATCCGGCATCGATCATCGCCGGCTCGTCGGCCACCGACCAGGACATCATCGACATCCGCCACAAGCTGGGCCTCGACCAGCCGCTGATCATCCAGTTCGGCCACTGGGCGGGCGGCATGCTCGGGGGCAATTTCGGCGAATCGTTCTTCTACAAGAAGACGGTGGCCGAGCTGATCGGCGACCGGATCGAACCGACGCTGTCGCTGGCGGCGCTGACCTTGCTGCTGGCCACCGTGATCGCGGTGCCGCTCGGCACGATCGCCGCGTGGAAGCAGAACTCCTGGATCGATCGCGGCGTCATGGCGTTCTCGGTCGCCGGTTTCTCGGTGCCGGTGTTCGTCATCGGCTATCTGATGATCGGCCTGTTCTCGATCAAGCTCGGCTGGTTCCCGGTGCAGGGCTACCAGCGGATCGCCGAGGGTATCGGCGGCTGGCTGCACCGGCTGATCCTGCCGGCGCTGACCTTGTCGGTCATCTACGTCGCGCTGATCGCGCG
>DAISWF010000150.1:10106-14246 GCA_036826495.1 Burkholderiaceae bacterium | reverse complement strand
AGACCTGGGACATGTCGCTGTTCTCGCTGCGCATGCTCGGCAAGATGCTGACCGGCGACCTGTCATGGCGCAACCTGAGCGGGCCGGTGACGATCGCCGACTATGCCGGCCAGAGCGCCCGGATCGGCTGGTATGCTTATGTGTCGTTCCTGGCACTGATCAGCATCAGCCTGGGCGTGCTGAACCTGCTGCCGATCCCGGTGCTCGACGGAGGCCATTTGGTATATTACGGCCTCGAAGCGGTCAAGGGTAAGCCATTGTCCGAGCGCTTCATCCAGCTCACTCAGAAGGCGGGACTCGCCGTCATCGGCGCCCTGATGGTCGTCGCACTGTTCAACGATATAACTCGCCTGATCGGACCCTAATGCCTCACCCGTGCAAGAAGCGCCGTTCGCCGATGCGGCGAGTGGCGCAGCGGGCGGCTGGCCTGGCAGCCCTGGTTTGGGCGCAGACGGCGCTCGCGTTCAATCCGTTCGTCGTCAAGGACATCCGTATCGAGGGCATCCAGCGTACCGAGCCCGGCACGGTGTTCACCTATCTGCCGATCAAGGTCGGCGATCAGATGAACGACGAGAAAGCCGCGCAGGCGGTCAAGGCGCTGTTCGCCACCGGCTTCTTCAAGGACGTGCGGCTCGAAGCCGACGGCGACGTGCTGGTCGTCTACCTCGAGGAACGGCCGGCGATCGCGTCGATCGACATCCTGGGCTCCAAGGAGTTCGACAAGGACACCTTGAAGCGGGCGCTGCGCGACCAGGGGCTCGCCGAATCGCGGATCTTCGACCGCTCGGTGCTGGACCGCGCCGAGCAGGAGGTCAAGCGCCAGTACCTGTCGCGCGGCAAGTACGCGGCGCGGGTCACGTCCACGCTGACGCCGCTCGAACGCAATCGCGTCGGCATCACGATCAACATCGAGGAAGGCGATTCCGCGAAGATCCAGTCGATCCGCATCGTCGGCAACCGCGCGTTCAAGGAATCCGAGCTGCTCGATCAGTTCCGGCTGTCCACGCCGACCTGGATGAGCTGGTACACGAAGAACGACCAGTACTCGCGCGAGAAGCTGTCGGGCGACCTGGAAGGGCTGCGCTCGTTCTACCTGAACCGGGGCTATCTCGAGTTCTCGGTCGAATCCACCCAGGTGTCGATCACGCCCGACAAGGACGAGGTGCACATCACGCTGGGCATCAACGAAGGCAAGCAGTTCAAGATCACCGAGGTCAGGTTCGGCGGTCAGCTCCTCGGGCGCGAGGAGGAATTCCGCGAGCTGATGCTGCTGAAGGCCGGCGACACCTACGCCGGCGACAAGATGACCGATTCGACCAAGCGGATCAGCGACCGCCTGGGGCAGCTCGGCTATGCGTTCGCCAACGTCAACGCGGTCCCCGAGATCAAGCGCGAGACCGGCGAGGTCGGCTTCACGATCCTGGTCGATCCGGGCCGCCGGGTCTACGTGCGCCGGATCAACATCGTCGGCAATGCGCGCACCCGCGACGAGGTGATCCGCCGCGAGATGCGCCAGTTCGAGGATGCCTGGTACGACTCGGAGAAGATCCGGCTGTCGCGCGCGCGGATCGACCGGCTCGGCTACTTCAAGGAAGTGACGCTGGACAACGTGCCGGTGGCCGAGGCGCCAGACCAGGTCGACCTGAACGTGACGGTGGTGGAGAAGCCCACCGGCAACATCGGCCTGGGCGCCGGCGTGTCGTCGACCGACAAGCTGATCCTGTCGGCATCGCTGAACCAGGCCAACTTCTTCGGCACCGGCAAGGCATTCCGCTTCGAGGTCAACACCAGCCGCCTGAACCGGCAGATCAACGTCTCGCTGACCGATCCGTACTACACGCCCGACGGCATCAGCCGCTCGTTCGATCTGTACGTGCGCAACTTCAATGCGGCGGCGCTGAATCTGGGCAACTACGAGCTCCGCTCGATCGGCGGCGGCATGCGTTTCGGCGTGCCGTACACCGAGTACGACCGGGTGTTCGGCGGCATCGGCGTCGAGAACAACCGCGTCAAGCTGGGCACCGGCACGCCGGCGCCGCAGCGCTACCAGGACTACGTGAACAAGTTCGGCGAGGAGGCCACGTCGCTGCTGGCCACCGCCGGCTGGACGCGCGACACCCGCGACAGCGGCTTCATCCCGACCCGCGGCCGGCTGCAGACCCTGAACTTCGAAGCCACCCTGCCGGTCGGCGATCTGCGCTACTGGCGAGGCAACTACAACCATCAGCTCTACCTGCCGCTGAACAAGGACCTGGTGCTCGCGTTCAACGGCGAGGTGGGCGTGGGCCGCGGCTTCGGCGGGCGTGAATATCCGCTGTTCAAGAACTTCTATGCCGGCGGCATCGGCAGCGTCCGCGGCTACGGCCCGAGCTCGCTGGGCCCGGGCCGCGACCGGATCGACAAGGTGCCGCTGGGCGGCCAGCCCCGCCTGGTCGGCAGCGTCGAGCTGCAGATGCCGCTGCCCGGCACCGGCAACGATCGCAGCTTCCGCACCTTCATGTTCGCCGACGCGGGCAACGTCTATCCGCTGGGCGAGATCAGCCTGTCGGAGCTGCGCTATTCGGTCGGGGTCGGTCTGAGCTGGCTGTCGCCGTTCGGCCCGATGAAGTTCAGCTTCGGATTCCCGGTGCGCAAGCAGCCGGGCGACGTCACCCAGCGGCTGCAGTTCCAGATCGGCACCGGCTTCTGACCCGGCGCTCCGAGGGTTGTATGCGACAATCATCGTTTCGGTGGTGGGTTACACCCTCGGGGAACGCGCGGATGAAGTACTGGTACGGATGGTGGGTGGCGGCCGCGGTGGCGGCTCTCGTGCCGGCCGCCCATGCGCAGGAGGCCACCAAGGTCGGCTACGTGAACACCGAGCGCATCCTGCGCGACGCGGCGCCGGCCAAGGCGGCGCTGGCCAAGATCGAGCAGGAGTTCGGCAAGCGCGACAAGGATCTGCAGGACATGGCGGCCCGCCTCAAATCGATGGGTGAGCGGCTCGATCGCGATGCGTCGGTGCTGCAGGATTCCGAGCGGCTGCGGCGCCAGCGCGAGTTCTCCGAGCTCGAGAAGGAGTTCCAGCGCAGGCAGCGCGAATTCCGCGAAGACCTGAACCAGCGCCGCAACGAGGAACTCGCCCAGGTGGTCGAGAAGGCGCAGAAGGTCATCAAGCAGGTGGCCGAGCAGGAAAAGTTCGACGTCGTGTTCGGCGACGCGGTGTACGTCAATCCGCGTATCGACATCACCGACCGGGTGATTCGGGCGCTGTCCTCGACGAAGTGAGAACCTGCGGTGACGTCCGTCCCGCGGCCAGAACCGGTTGCCGGGCGATGAACGGCGGCCCGCTGCCGCATCCGGGCGGCATCCGATGAGCGCCGCGCTGCCGGCCCCCACCAGCCTGCAGGCACTCGCGCAGCGCCTGCAGGGCGAGGTGCGCGGCGACTGCCCGTCGGCGATGATCGCCCGGCTGGCCACGCTGGACGGCGCCGAACCGGGTGACATCAGCTTTCTCAGTTCCGCGCGCTACCGCGATGCGGCTGCCGCCACCCGCGCGAGCGCGGTGCTGATCACGGCCGAGCTGGCCGACGGACTGCCGGCCGGCTGCGCCGCGCTGGTGGTCGCCGACCCCTATGCCGCCTATGCGCGGCTCGCCCAGTGGATCGCCGCCGAACGGCTGCGCGCCGATGCGCCGCCCCCTGGCATCGATGCGGCCGCGCGCGTCGCCGACGATGTCCGGATCGGCGACGGGGCCAGCATCGCCGCCGGCTGCGTGATCGAATCGGGCGCGGTGATCGGCGAGCGGGTGGTGCTCGGCCCGGGTGTCGTGATCGGGCGGCGCAGCCGCATCGGCGCCGATTCCCGGCTGATGGCCAACGTCAGCGTCTACCAGGACTGCACGATCGGCGAACGCGCGCTGATCCATGCCGGCACCGTCATCGGTTCCGACGGCTTCGGCTTCGCGCCGCACCAGGGCCGCTGGGTCAAGATTCCGCAGCTCGGCAGGGTCGTCATCGGCGACGACGTCGAGATCGGCTCGAACTGCTCGATCGATCGCGGCGCGCTCGAGGACACGGTGATCGGCGACGGCTGCATCCTCGACAACCTGATCCAGGTTGCGCACAACGTGCGGATCGGCGAGCATTCGGCGCTGGCGGG
>DAISWF010000150.1:0-10006 GCA_036826495.1 Burkholderiaceae bacterium | reverse complement strand
CGCCTGCGACAACTCGAACGAAGCTCAGGGAAACGCTGATGATCACGCTCGACATCCGGGCCATACTCGAACACCTGCCGCATCGTTATCCGATGCTGCTGGTCGATCGCGTGGTCGAGCTGGAGAAGGGCCGGCGCATCGTCGCGCTGAAGAACGTCAGCATCAACGAGCCGTTCTTCACCGGCCATTTCCCGCATGTGCCGGTGATGCCGGGCGTGCTGATCGTCGAGGCGCTGGCGCAGGCCGCCGGCATCCTGTCGTTCCAGACGATGGGGCGGGTGTCCGATGACCACTCGGTCTACTACTTCGTCGGCATCGACGGCGCCCGCTTCAAGCGGCCGGTGGTGCCGGGCGACCAGGTCAGGCTCGAGGTCGAGATCCTGCGCACCTCGCGCTCGATCTGGAAGTATGCCGGCCGCGCCACCGTCGACGGCTCGCTGGCCGCCGAGGCCGAGCTGATGTGCACGCTGCGCGAGATCGATCCGCCGCCCGGCGGCGCGGCGCAACGCTGAACCGGTCATGGCGAACGTCCATTCCACCGCGGTCGTCGATCCGGCCGCCGAGCTCGACACCGACGTCGTCGTCGGTCCGTTCTCGATCATCGGGCGCGAAGTGGTGATCGGTCGCGGCACGCAGATCGGTCCGCACGTGGTCGTCGAAGGGCCGACGACGATCGGCGCCGGCAACCGCATTCATCCGTATGCGTCGATCGGCGGCCCGCCGCAGGACAAGAAGTACGCCGGCGAACCCACCCGGCTGGAGATCGGCGACCACAACACGATCCGCGAATGCGTGACCCTGAACCGCGGCACCGTGCAGGACCAGGGCGTGACCCGGATCGGCCACGACAACTGGATCATGGCCTACGTGCACGTCGCGCACGACTGCCAGATCGGCAGCCACACGATCTTCGCCAACACCACGAATCTCGGCGGCCACGTCCACGTCGGCGACTGGGCGATCCTCGGCGGCAACAGCCAGGTGCACCAGTTCTGCAAGATCGGCGCGCACGCGATGACCGGCGCCGGCACCGTGGTGCTGCACGACATCCCGCCGTACGTGATGGCCTCGGGCAATACCGCCGCGGCGCACGGCATCAATACCGAGGGGCTGCGCCGGCGCGGCTTTCCGGATGCCACGCTCGCCGCGCTGCGCCGCGCCTACAAGCTGCTGTACAAGAGCGGCCTGACACTGGCCGACGCACGCGCCGCGCTGGCCACCGAGATCGCCGGCGCCGGCGAGGCGGCCGACGCGCTGCGGGTGCTCGAGGGGTTCCTCGCGCAGGTCACCCGCGGCATCGTGCGCTGACCCGCGTGGAGCGGGTCGCCGATCGGGCAGGCGGTCGATGACGACGGTGACACCGCAGACGGCTGCCGCGGCGGCCACGACACGAGCGCCATTGACCCTCGGCATGGTCGCGGTCGAGGCCTCCGGCGACCTGCTGGCCGGCGCGGTGCTCGAAGGCCTGGCCACCCACCGCATGCTGGACGCCCGCGGCATCGGCGGCCCGCGGATGGCGCGGCACGGCTTCCAGAACTGGTGGACGATCGATGCGCTGTCGGTGCGCGGCTACGTCGAGGTGCTGCGCGAATACCCGCGGCTGCGCCGCATGCGCAACGAACTGCGCACGCGGATGATCGCCTGGCGGCCGTCGCTGTTCGTCGGCGTCGACGGGCCCGACTTCAACCTCGATCTGGAGGTGGCGCTGCGCGCGGCGGGCCTCAAGGTCGCGCACTTCATCAGTCCGTCGATCTGGGCCTGGCGGCGCGAACGGATCGCAAAGATCCGCCAGGCCGTGGACCACATGCTGCTGGTGTTCCCGTTCGAGCAGGCGATCTACGAGGCCGAGAAGGTGCCGGCCACCTATGTCGGCCATCCGCTGGCCGACGTGATACCGGCCGACCCGGACGTCGCCGGCGCCCGCCGGGCTCTAGGCCTGCCCGAGACCGGCGAGGTGGTCGCGCTGCTGCCGGGCAGCCGCAATGCAGAGGTCAGCTATCTGGCCGACACCTTTCTCGGTGCGGCCGCCTGGCTCGCGCAGCGCCGCCCTGGCGTACGCTTCGTGCTGCCGGCCGCGAACGCCGCGATCTACGGCAAGCTGCGCACGTCGCTGGCCGGCCGGCGCGCCGCCGACGAGCTGCCGCTGACCCTGGTGCAGGGCCGCTCGCACGAAGCGCTGGCCGCCGCCGACACGGTGCTGGTGGCCAGCGGCACCGCCACCTTGGAGACCATGCTGTTCGGAAAGCCGATGGTCATTGCCTACAAGATGCCCTGGATCAGCTACAAGATCATGGAGCGGCTGGCCTACCGCCGCGTGATCGGCCTGCCGAACATCCTGTGCGACGCGCCGGTGGTGCCCGAATTCATCCAGCACGACGCGACCCCGGCGGCGCTGGGGGCGGCGCTGCTCGAGCAGCTCGATGCGCCGGCCCGCCGCCGGCAGATCGCCGAGCGCTTCGCGGCGGTGCATCAGCAATTGCGCCGCAACTGCGCGCAGCGGGCCGCCGACGTGCTGCGGGAGCTGGCCGATGGCTAGGGATGGTCCGCAAAACCAGCTCGCGCTCGGCCTGACCGTCGATGCGACGGTCGTCTGCGGCGTCGACGAGGCGGGCAGGGGGCCGCTGGCCGGGCCGGTGTTCGCAGCCGCGGTGATCCTCGACCCGCGCCGCCGCATCCGCGGGCTGCGCGACTCCAAGCAGCTCAGCGCCCAGCAGCGCGAAGATCTGGCGGTGCTGATCCGCGCCCGCGCGCTGGCGTTCGCGGTGGCCAGCGCCGACGTGACCGAGATCGATTCGCTGAACATCCTGCAGGCGACGCTGCTGGCGATGCGCCGCGCGGTCGACGCGCTGGCGGTGCGGCCGACGCTCGCCCGGGTCGACGGCAACTATCCGCCGCGGCTCGCCTGCTCGGTGGAGACGGTGATCGGCGGCGACGACCGGGTGCCGGCGATCTCGGCCGCGTCGATCCTCGCCAAGACCGCCCGCGATGCGCTGATGGTGGAGCTGCACGAACGGTTCCCCGCCTACCGCTTCGACCTTCACAAGGGCTACAGCACCGCCGAGCACATGCGGCTGCTGCGCGAGCACGGCCCCTGCGAGGTCCACCGGCGCAGTTTCGCGCCGGTGCGCGAGCTGCTGCCGGCCGAGCCCTCCGACCAGCCGTTCTGAGCATCGCCGGCGACAGCCGCTTCCGCATCGACACCCGATCACCGCCCGATCACCGCCCGATCCTCCGCATGATGGCCGCCGCAAACCCGACGCCCGATGGCAGCCGCAGCCGGCACGGGATGGCCGGCACCGCCACGACGCCATGACGATCCGGACACTCCGTTCACGCGACAACCCCCGGTTCCGGGCGGTCGTCGAGCTGACCCGGTCCGCCAAAGCGCGCCGCGGCAGCGGCCGGACGGTGCTCGAGGGCATCCACCTGTGCGCCGCCTGGGCGCAGCACTGCGGCCAGCCGGCCGCCATCGTCACCACCGAGGCGGCGCTCGCCGATCCGCAGGTGGCCGCGCTGGTACCGCCGGATCACCCGGACGTGCTGCTGCTGGCCGGCAACCTGTTCAGCGAGCTGAGCCAGGTCGAGAACGGCATCGGCCTGGCCTACGTGGTCGCCCAGCCGGCACCGCCGCTGCCGGCCCGCGTCGCCGACGACACCGTGTTCCTCGACCGGCTGCAGGATCCGGGCAACGTCGGCACCGTGCTGCGAAGCTGCGCGGCGGCCGGCATCCCCCGGGTGATCACCGCGCCGCATACCGTCGGCTGCTGGTCGCCGAAGGTGCTGCGCGCCGGCATGGGCGCACATTTCGTGCTCGATCTGCACGAGGGCGTCACCTGGGCGCTGCTGGCCGCCCGACTGGCGGTGCCGGTGATGGCCACCTCCGGCCACGCCGGCCGCAGCCTCTACGAGCAGGACCTGCGTGGCCCGCGCCTGTGGGTGTTCGGCAACGAAGGGGCGGGGCTCGATCCGGCGATCGCCCCCGAGGTGGCCGATGTCAGCGGCGGCGTCCCCGGCAAGGATCGCCTGCCGGGCAGGGTTGAAGCGCCCGCCGCTGCTGCCGGCCCGTCGGTCCACCTGATCGCTATTCCGCAGGCACCAGGCGTCGAATCACTGAACGTCGCGATGGCGGCCACCGTCTGCCTGTTCGAGCAGCGGCGGCAGCGGCTGGCCGAGGTGCGCAACGAACGCCCGCCGGACTGAATCGCCCTTCGCGGCGACCTCGAGGCCGCCGACAGCCTCCTAGAGCTGCAGCTCCTGCAGCACCGTCGCCGCGATCTCCTCGATCGACTTGGTGGTCGACGACAGCCAGCGGATGCCTTCGCGCTTCATCATCGCCTCCGCCTCGGCCACCTCGTAGCGGCAGTTGGCCAGCGACGCGTAGCGGCTGTGCGGCCGGCGTTCGTTGCGCACCTCGGCCAGCCGCTCCGGCGCGGTCGTCAGCCCGAAGATCTTGGGCTTGTACCGATACAGTGCCTCCGGCAGCCGCCGCCGCTCGAAATCCTCCGGGATCAGCGGATAGTTGGCGGCCTTGATCGCATGCTGCATGGCCAGGTACAGCGTGGTCGGCGTCTTGCCGCAGCGGGAGACGCCGACCAGGATCACGTCGGCCTGTGCCAGATCCTGGTGCGACTGCCCGTCGTCGTGGGCCATCGAGAAGTTGATCGCCTCGATCCGGCGGTTGTAGCGGCCGGAATCGATGACGGTGTGCGAGCGGCCGATCGAATGGGTCGAGCGGACCCCCAGCTCCTTCTCCAGCGGCTCGACGAACGACGAGAACAGGTCCAGGAACATCGCGTCGGCCTGCCGCACCACCGCGTTGATCTCGGCATTGACCAGCGTGCTGAACACGATCGGCCGGGTGCCGTCCAGCCGGCCCTGCTGGTCGATCCGGTACTGCACGTCGCGTCCCTTCTCCAGCGAATCGACGAACGGCAACCGCACCTGGCGGAAGCGCAGGCTCTCGAACTGGGCGAGCAGCGAATGGCCGAAGGTCTCGGCGGTGATGCCGGTACCATCCGAAACGTAGAAAACCGTGCGATCGTGCGCGGCGGGCGGGGGGTTGTCGGCCTGGTCGGGCATCGGCGTTCCGGTGGCTGGGCGAACGGCTGGGGCGAACGACTGGGGACGCCGGCCGCGATCGTGAGAAATTTGTCGATCCCGGCGCGGCGGCGCGCGAAGTAGAATCGTCCCCCACTATGCACGCAAGTGTCCACCAAACCGGTGTGTTGCAGCCAGCCGACGGTTTCCCGGGAAGGTGCCCGGGCCCGAAAACTGCGTCGGCTGACTACAACATGCCCTGGGCGCTCCCCGCCCGCAGGGGCGGTCAGGCCCCCCTCCCGGCGGGGCGGCCAGGCACGGACGGAATTCTCACCATGACAGGACCTTTCCATGAACGACTTCGAAGGACGCCTGGTCGTCCCCTTCGAGCACTTGCGGATGACCGATGGCGAATCGGTCGGCGGCAAGAACGCCTCGCTGGGCGAGATGATCAGTCAGCTCGCCGCCAGCGGCGTGCGGGTACCGGGGGGATTCGCCACCACTGCTGAGGCCTACCGGCAGTTCCTGACCCACAACGGCCTGACCGAGCGCATCGCCGCCCGGCTGCAGGGCCTGAACATCGAGGACGTCAAGGCGCTGGCCGAATGCGGCGCCGAGATCCGCCAGTGGGTGTCGGCCGCGCCGCTGCCGGCGGCGCTCGAAGCCCAGATACGCGAGCATTACCAGACGCTGCTCGACGGTTCCGACGGGGAGATCTCGGTGGCGGTACGCTCGTCGGCCACCGCCGAGGACCTGCCCGACGCGTCGTTCGCCGGCCAGCAGGAGACCTACCTGAACGTCAGCGGCATCGACCAGGTGCTCGACCGCATCAGGCACGTGTTCGCGTCGCTGTACAACGACCGGGCGATCTCCTACCGGGTGCACAAGGGCTTCGCCCACGAGCACGTGGCGCTGTCGGCCGGCGTGCAGCGGATGGTGCGCAGCGACGTCGGCGCCGCCGGCGTGATGTTCACGATGGACACCGAATCGGGCTTTCCGGACGTGGTGTTCATCACCAGCTCCTACGGCCTGGGCGAGACGGTGGTGCAGGGCGCCGTCAATCCCGACGAGTTCTACGTGCACAAGCCGATCCTGCAGGCCGGCCATTTCCCGATCATCCGCCGCCAGATGGGCAGCAAGCTGATCCGGATGGAGTTCGCCAACGGCGACGACACCGGCCCCGCGAGCTCGGTCGGCCGCACGGTGCGCACCGTCGACACCGCGCCGGAGCTGCGCAACCGCTATTCGCTGACCGACGACGAGGTCGTCGAGCTGGCGAAGTACGCGCTGATCATCGAGCAGCACTACGGCCGCCCGATGGACATCGAATGGGGCAAGGACGGCCGCGACGGCAAGCTGTTCATCCTGCAGGCGCGGCCCGAGACGGTGAAGTCGCAGGGCAGCGACACCCGGCAGCAGCGCTTCAAGGTCAAGGGCAGCTCCGACGTGCTGGCCTCCGGCCGCGCGATCGGCCAGCGGGTCGGCGCCGGCCCGGTGCGGCTGGTCACCGACGCCGCCGAGATGGAGCGGGTGCAGCCGGGCGACGTGCTGGTCACCGACATGACCGACCCGAACTGGGAACCGGTGATGAAGCGGGCGGCGGCGATCGTCACCAACCGCGGCGGGCGCACCTGCCATGCGGCGATCATCGCCCGCGAGCTGGGCATTCCGGCCGTCGTCGGCTGCGGCGACGCCACCGAGCGGCTGACCGAGGGCGCGTTCGTCACCGTGTCGTGCGCCGAGGGCGACACCGGCTTCATCTACGAGGGACTGCTCGAGACCGAGGTCACCGAGGTCGACACCGGCAAGCTGCCCGAGGTGCCGGTGAAGATCATGATGAACGTCGGCAACCCGACCCTGGCGTTCGAGTTCGCGCAGTTGCCCAACGACGGCGTGGGCCTGGCGCGGCTCGAGTTCATCATCAACAACAACATCGGCATCCACCCGAAGGCGATCCTCGACTATCCGAACGTCGACAACGAGCTGAAGAAGGCGGTCGAGAGCATCGCCCGCGGCCATTCGACGCCGCGCTCCTTCTACGTCGAGCGGGTCGCCGAAGGGGTCGCGACGATCGCCGCGGCATTCTGGCCGCGCCCGGTCATCGTGCGGCTGTCTGACTTCAAGTCCAACGAGTACCGCAAGCTGATCGGCGGTTCGCGCTACGAGCCCGAGGAAGAGAACCCGATGCTGGGCTTTCGCGGCGCCTCGCGCTACATCGCGCCGTCGTTCCGCGAGTGCTTCGAGCTGGAATGCCAGGCGATGCGGCGGGTCCGCAACGAGATGGGGCTGACCAACGTCGAGCTGATGATCCCGTTCGTGCGCACGACGAAGGAGGCGGCCGCCGTGGTCGATCTGCTGTCGAAGAACGGCCTGAAGCGCGGCGAGAACGGCCTGAAGCTGATCATGATGTGCGAGCTGCCGTCCAACGCGATCCTCGCCGACCAGTTCCTCGAGCACTTCGACGGCTTCTCGATCGGCTCGAACGACCTGACCCAGCTCACCCTGGGGCTGGACCGCGACTCGGGCCTGGTCGCCGAAGGGTTCGACGAACGCGACCTGGCGGTCCGCGCGCTGCTGCAGCGGGCGATCCAGGCCTGCCGGCGCGCCGGCAAGTACGTCGGCATCTGCGGGCAGGGCCCGTCGGATCACCCGGATCTGGCGGAATGGCTGATGGAGCAGGGGATCAGCTCGATCTCGCTGAACCCGGACACGGTGATATCGACCTGGACCATGCTGGCCGCGTCGCGCAGCGAGAAGCCGGCGATGGCCGGCTGAGACCGGGCGCCGGCCGCTTTCGGCGCCTTCAGGCGCCCCGGGCAGCCTGCAGAGACGAAAAGGCCGGCGGCAGACGCCGCCGGCCTCGGCCCGTCACTTGCTGACCATCAGCAAGGTGCGCTTGCCGCCCTTGTAGGTGTACAGCGTCAGCACGCCGTCGCGGATGTCGCCGTTCTTGTCGAACTGGATCTTCCCGGTCACGCCGTCGTAGCTGATCTTGGCCAGCTCCGGCAGGTACTTCGCCGGCTCGACCGAATTGGCCTTCTGCATCGCTGAAGCCATCACCATCGTGGCGTCATAGACGTACGGCGCATAGAGCTGCACGTCGGCGTTGAACTTCTCCTTGAAGCGCTTCTTCCACGCCTCGACGCCGGCCGCCTTGTCCGGCGTCACCCCGCCGGCCTCGGCGCAGACCACCTTGTCGTCGGCGAGCGCATCGCCGGCCAGCTTCGGCAGCTCGACCTCCGAGCAGATGCCGTCGCCGCCCATGTAGGTGACGTTCAGGCCGAGCTGCTTCATCTGCCGCAGCATCGGGCCCGCCTGCGCGCCCATGCCGCCGTAGAAGATCAGGTCCGGCTTGCGGCCTTTCAGCGTGGTCAGGATCGTCGTGAAGTCCGTGGACTTGTCGCTGGTGGCCTGGCGGCCGGCGACGATCTTCGCACCGGCCGCCTTGGCGGCCTTCTCGAACTCGTCGGCCACGCCCTTGCCGTAGGCGGTGCGGTCGTCGATGACCGCGATCGCCTTGGCCTTGACCTCCTTGACCGCGTACTTGCCGAGCGTGCTGCCGAGCTGGCCGTCGTTGGCCACCACGCGGAAGGCGGTCTTGTAGCCCTTGTGGGTGTAGTCCGGGTTGGTCGCCGACGGCGAGATCTGCGGGATGCCGGCATCGGAGTAGATCTTCGCGGCCGGGATCGTCGTGCCCGAGTTCAGGTGGCCGATGACGCCGTTGACCTTCGCGTCGACCAGCTTCTGCGCCACCGCAGTGCCCTGCTTGGGATCGGAGGCGTCATCCTCCGACAGCAGCTCGAACCGCACCTCCTGGCCGCCGATCTTCAGCTTCTTGGCGTTCAGCTCCTCGATCGCGAGCTTCGCGCCGAGCTCGTTGTCCCGGCCCAGCGCCGCATTGCCGCCGGTCAGCGGTGCGACATGGCCGATCTTCACCACCGTCTGCGCGGCTGCACCACCGGCCGTCAACAGGCCGATCGATAAGCCGGTCGATAACCAGCCGGCACGGGCCAGCGCAACAGTCATCGGCTTGAATTTCATCTGTCTTCACTCCTTGGTCGGCTGGACCCTGCGGACAACGCGACGCGCCCCTTGCGTATCGCTCGGTTGCCGGCGCGATGCTAGCTTGAATCGCCCCGCGACGGCAATGGAACGGCGGCATCGGACCGGCGCGCCGTCCGCGGTTCAACGCGCGGACTTGCCGGACGGTTGAACAGTCCCTACGATGCACTGGTTTTCCATCCGGACCGGACTGTCGATGCAATTGCACTATTGGTGGTGGCTGGCCGCACTGGCGCTGGGCATCGTCGAGATGCTGACCGGGACGTTCTACCTGCTGGTGCTCGCGGTCGGCTGCGCCGCCGCCGGCGCGGCCGGTCAGGCGGGCCTCGGACTGACGGCGCAACTGATCATCGCCGCCGCGGTCACGCTGATCGGCTGGGTGGTGCTCTACCGCTGGCGGCCGCTGCGCCGGCACAGCCCGGTGGACACCCATGCCGACCCGGACGTGCTGCTGGACGTCGGCGAACGCGTGCAGGTCGCCGCCTGGGTCGCCACCGGCCGGGCCGACGTGGTCTACCGCGGCGCACGCTGGGATGCCGAGCTGGCGGCCGAGCATCGCGGCGGCCGGCCGCCCGCAGCCGGCATCTACCGCATCCGCGGAATCATCGGCAACCGCCTGCAACTGGCCCCAATGGCTGAAACGGAGAATGCCTCATGACCGGCAACGGCATCGTCGCGCTGATCATCCTGGCGCTGGTGATCGGCTCGGTGCCGGCGATGAGGACGGGGATGATCCCCGAGGTGCAGACCATCCGAGCGGCCGTGTCGGGGGAGATCGCCGCGCTCTGGCCCTCGATCCAGCCCGACCCGGTGCCGGTGACGAGGGCCTCGACGGGAACGTGAACTCGGACGGCGGGGGACGTTGCACCGAAGATCTGCTGGGGGTCGAGCTCGCTGCCGGCGGCCC
>DAISWF010000149.1:0-14394 GCA_036826495.1 Burkholderiaceae bacterium | reverse complement strand
GCGAGCCGGCCGCGCCATGCAGCGCGCGTTCGGCGGCCGTCATCAGCGCGGCATGCAGCGCCGCCAGCAGCAGCACCCCATAGGCGAGCGTACCCACCAGCAGATGCGGCACGAACAGCGGCTGCCCGGCCAGCCGCGACAGGTTCGCGCCGGGAAAGAACAGCGGCAGCACGACCGCCACCGCCGCCACCGGCAGCACGACGGTCTGCAGCGCCTCGACCCGCATCCGCAGGCTTTCGAGCCACAGCAGCACGATGCCGAACCACAGCGTGACCGACAGCGCCTGCGCGAAGCCGTAGTGCAGGCCGCTGGACGGCAGGCCGTCGGGCATGCGCTCGACCGAGCCGGTCATCGCGACGGCGATCGAACCGGCGTGCAGCACCAGGCCGACCAGGATCAGCAGCGTATTGACGGTCTCGCCGCCGCGCGGCGCGCCGGCCTGCCTTCCGGGCGAGACGCCGGTACCGGCCGCGCGGTGAAGCGCGTCGAGCGCCGCGGTGGCCGCATCGGCGCCGGCCCCGGCAACGACCATCGCCGGCCCGACCCTGAAACGATAGCCGCGAAACCACGCCGCCAGATAAAGCACCGCGGGCAGCGCGAACACCGCAACCAGTAGAATGCTCATCGACCCAGTTTAACCCAAGCCCCATGCTCGACAATCTGTCCCAGCGACTTGCGCGTGTGGTCAAGACACTGCGCGGCGAAGCGCGTCTGACCGAGGCCAACACGCAGGAAATGCTGCGCGAGATCCGCATCGCGCTGCTCGAGGCCGACGTGGCGCTGCCGGTGGTGCGCGACCTGATCGCGCGGATCCGCGAGAAGGCGATGGGCCAGGAGGTGCTGACCAGCCTGACGCCGGGCCAGGCGCTGGTGGGCGTGGTCAACCGCGAGCTGACCGATCTGATGGGCGGCGCCGCCGCCGAGCTGAACTTCGCGACGCAGCCGCCGGCGATCGTGCTGATGGCCGGCCTGCAGGGCGCCGGCAAGACCACCACCGTCGGCAAGCTGGCCAAGTGGTTGCGCGAGAACCGGCGCAAGAAGGTGCTGACGGTGTCCTGCGACGTCTACCGGCCGGCGGCGATCGAGCAGCTCCGCACGGTGACCGAGCAGGCCGGCGCCGATTTCTTTCCGTCCACCGCGCAGCAGAAGCCGGTCGACATCGCCCGGGCCGCGGTCAACTGGGCCCGCACCCACTATCACGACGTGCTGCTGGTCGATACCGCCGGACGGCTGGCAATCGACGAGCAGATGATGCGCGAGATCGCCGAGCTGCACCGGGCGCTCGATCCGATCGAGACGCTGTTCGTCGTCGATGCGATGCAGGGCCAGGACGCGGTGAACACCGCGCGCGCATTCAACG
Source organism: Burkholderiaceae bacterium (assembly GCA_036826495.1). Taxonomy (GTDB): domain Bacteria; phylum Pseudomonadota; class Gammaproteobacteria; order Burkholderiales; family Burkholderiaceae_E; genus DAISWF01. Next base: position 13,034 of record DAISWF010000149.1, on the reverse strand, counting down.
AGGCGCTGCCGCTGACCGGCGTCGTGCTGACCAAGCTCGACGGCGACTCGCGCGGCGGCGCGGCGCTGTCGGTCAAGGCGATCACCGGCAAGCCGATCAAGTTCGTCGGCGTCGGCGAGAAGCTGAACGGGCTCGACAGCTTCCATCCGGAACGGATGGCGCAGCGCATCCTGGGCATGGGCGACATCCTGTCGCTGGTCGAGGAGGCGCAGAAGAACGTCGACCAGAAGGCCGCGAAGGATCTGGCCGACAAGCTGAAGTCCGGCAACCGCTTCGATCTGAACGACTTCGCCGCGCAGCTCGGGCAGATGAAGAAGATGGGCGGCCTGTCGTCGCTGATGGACAAGCTGCCGGCCCAGTTCCAGCAGGCCGCCGCCGGCGCCGACATGTCGAAGGCCGAACGCGAGCTGCGCCGGATGCAGGGCATCATCCACTCGATGACCGCGCAGGAACGCAGCAAGCCGGAACTGATCAAGGCGTCGCGCAAGCGCCGGATCGCCGCCGGCGCCGGCGTCCAGGTCCAGGAGGTCAACCGCCTGCTCGCTCAGTTCGAGCAGATGCAGGCGATGATGAAGAAGATGAGCAAGGGCGGCCTGGCGAAGATGATGCGCGGCATGAAGGGGATGATGCCGGGCATGCGCTGATCCGCGAGTGGATCGGCCTGCGTGCACACGCCATCCGTGCACGGAATCCGGCCGCTCGGGCCGCGGGCGCAGGCCGGGCTCAGGCCGAGCTCCGGCCCAGCGCAGGCCGAGCTCGAGCCCAGCGCAGGCTGAACTCAGGCCGGGCTCAGGCCGATCAGCAGGCGCACCAGCTCGGCCTGGCGGCGGGTGCGGGTCTTGGAGAACACCGCCTTCAACTGCGTGCGCACCGTGCCCAGCGCCACGCCGCACAGCTCGGCGGTCTGCCGGGGCGACAGGCCGCGCACCAGTGCGCAGGCCACCCGTGCTTCGGCCGGCGTCATCTCGAACAGCTCCTCGAGCATCCGCGCGTCGACATGGTGCCCATAGTCGGGATCATGCAGGGTCAGCAGGATCAGTGCCTCGCCGGGCCGGCGGCTGTCGGCGGTCAGCAGGGCCAGCGTGGCCGGCATCACGCCGACATGCGGCGCGTCGTCGAGCCGCAGCCAGCGCGCCGGCGCGGTCAGCCCCATCTGTCCGGCCATCAGCAGCTCGGCGATCAGCGCCGACAGGCGCGCTTCGCTGTCGGCCTCGGGGCAGGCCAGGTGCCCCTGCTTCTGCGACACCCACTGCGCGGCCGCCAACTGACGATCGGCCGCGCGGTTGGTCCCGTGCAGCGCGCGGCGGCCATCGATCAGCATCGCCGGGCGGGTGAACATGTCGACGATCGCCTGGCGCGACAGCATCGCGTCGGGCAGGCGCTGCCAGGTCGACGGGCGGCCGACCCGCAGCAGCGACGTGGAGATCGGCGCCGCCGGCCGTTGCAGCGGCAACAGCGGGGTGGGCGGAAGGACACCCGGTACGGCGCTCGGGACGGCGCGATCGATGGCCGCCGAGCCCTGATCCATCTGCAACGCCATTTCGTGACCTCCCGCAACAATGTTGGAATGTGGTGTCATCTTGTCGGTCGCGCGTGCAACTGAACATCCGCGTAACGGCCATTCACAAGTAAGGGTTTGGCCGAACGGACTGGCCGATCGGATAATTGCCGCTGGCTCGCCGCCGGCGCGCGAGCCGGGCGGTACGGCCGGATGGCGCGCGGCCTCTGCGGTACGGATGAGGACCGGCACCCACCCGTGCACGGGCCGGTGCCGGTGGCGAACGGACCCCGCCGCCACGATTTCGCGGTAACGTCCGTGCTGTTCCGATCCGCGCCGTGTCAGCGGCGCCCGGCCGCCCGAAGCCGCTGACGCGCCCCCTCGGGGGGCAGCGAACGAAGTGAGCGTGGGGGTTGTTTCATCCTAGGAAATTTCCGCGATGATCGTTTTGCTGGTAGACGACCACACCCTGTTTCGCCATGGGCTCAAGTACCTGCTCGCCGACCTCGACCCGGCGATCAGCTTCCTGGAAGGCCACACCGTCGCCAGCGCGCTCGCGCATGCGGATCGCGACGACATCGATCTGATATTGCTGGATCTGCACCTGCCGGATGTCCGCGACCTCGACGGCCTGCGGGCGGTCAAGGCCGCCTTCGCCGACAGCACCGTCGTCGTGCTGTCCAGCGAGGAGAACGCCGCGCTGGTGCGCGACTGCATCGAGGCCGGCGCGGCCGGTTTCATCCCCAAGTCCTCGACGCCCGCGGTGCTGGTGTCGGCGCTGCGGCTCGTGCTGTCCGGCGGCACCTACCTGCCGCCGCAGGTGCTCGGGATGCGCGGCGCCGAACCGGCGCCGGCCGTGACGTCGTCGGCAACGACGCAGGCGCCGCGGCCGCGCGAGGCGCATGAACCGGGTGCGCGGCTGACCGAGCGGCAGTTGCAGATCCTGCTGCTGGCGGTGCAGGGCAAGTCGAACAAGATGATCGCGCGCGAGCTGAAGGTGTCCGAAGGCACCGTCAAGCAGCATCTGTCGGCGCTGTTCCGCGCGCTGGGCGTCAACAACCGGACCGAGGCGGTGTTCGTGGCCGCCGAGCTGGGGCTCAGCGCGCCGCCCGGCCGCGGCTGACGGCGCGGCGCAGCGCGGCCGACGGCCGGGTGCGGGTCAGCGTTCCAGCGGCACGGTGAGCTCTTCGCCGTTCTCCAGCGAGAACGTCACGCTGACGCGGCCATCGGCGCGGCGCACGTCGACCATCGCGAAGCCGTTGCCGGGGCCGAAGAACCGCGCGCGCACCGTGCAGTGGTGAAGCGGCCCGCCGGCGCCGGCCTCCGGGTCGCCGAAGGTCCAGCTCTCGCATTCGGCGAACTCCGGCGGCGTGCCGTTGGCGAACGGATACGGGGCGAACAGCGCCGGACAATGGACCGAGTGCACGGTGACCGGCTCGGCGCCCTGCTGCTGCAGGACGGCCCGCGCGACGACCGCCAGGTGCTCGTCGCCCGACAGGAACACGACGTTCTCGATGCGCCGGGCGGCGATCAGCGCGAGCAGCCGGTTGCTGGTGGCCGGATAGCCGTCCCAGCCGTCGGCCCGCAGCGCGCCCGCCGACGTGCCCGGTTCGTGGCAGCGCAGCCGCCGCGGAAACATCATCGCCGGCGATGCGATGAACTTGGGCCGCGCGCGGTCGCCGGTGCGCCCTTCGGCCCGATCGCGCGCATGCAGCGCCAGCAGCCAGTCGCGCAGCGCCGCGTACTGCGCGTCGCTGATCATCCGCGCATCGGTGAGCGTCGCGGCCGAACGCGACGTGCGTTCGGTGCGGCTGTCGACCATGAAGAACGGCAGGCCGTCGACCTCGAACCGGTACCACAGCGGGTGCGCGGAGTCGCCGATCGCCGGCGGCCGCGGCGGCCCCGCGCAGCGCTGGAACTTCAGATATCCGGCCCGGCCGGCCTGCAGCCGCGCCGCGTTCACCGTGCCGTCGCGGGCCGGCTCCCAGTTGTCGATCAGCTCATGGTCGTCCAGCATCATGAAGGCCGGCACCCGGCGCAGCAGCCAGCGCAGCGACGGTATCCGGAACAGACGCTCGTACGGCTTGACGTCGCGCGCGTCGGCATCGGACGGATCGAACAGGCCGGCGGTAGCATCGGTGTAGATCTGATCGCCGGAACGGCGGCTTCGGCTGATCCCGCCGGCCCGACCGACCCGGCGGGCCCGGCTGGTTCGACCGGCTCGGCGGCGCCGCGCTCGACGGCGGCCCGCAATCGGTCGTACGACGCATGCGCGATCGATTCGACCAGCATGCCGGCCGGGTACTGGCAGCTACCGAACGCCACGCGGGTGACCGGACCGAAGGGCGCCCGCCGCCGCGGCGCCAGCTCGATGAAGCCATCCAGCAGATCGTCGGCCGACGACTCGTCCAGCAGCCGGTCGAGCGCACCGCCGATGCGCGGATCGACCGGCGCGGGCTCGGGCGGGGTGAAGGCGTTGATGGTCACCGGAGCGTCGCCCGCCGCGGGCACGTTCGCGACTGCCGGCGCATTGGCGGGTACGCCAGCCGTGGCGATCGCGGGGGCGAAGTGCTCATCACCGGCCGCAGCGGCCATCGCCCTTTGCGCGGCGCCCTCGGGATCGATCCGGCGTTCGCTCGGCGCCGCGCGCCGGACCCGCGGTGGCGGGGCCGGCGGCTGCGCCGCTCCGGACGGCTGCGACGAAGCCGCCGCCATCGGCGGCCCGAAGCGGTCGGCGCCCGCAGCCGCGCCGGCGGGATCGTCTGCACCACCGGCGTGACCCGCGCCGCGCGGACCTTCGCCGCCACCGCCGCCGTCGTTGTCCTGGTCCGCGTCCGTCCGCGAGCCCCGCTCGTCGATCGCAGTCGTCGGCTGATCGAGCTCGGCGGGCTGGTCGTACAGCAGCACCACCAGCAGCCCCTCGGTCGGCGCGGGCCAGCCTTCGATGCGGACCTCCAGGTTCAGCCAGCCGTCGACGTCGGGCGGCAGCGCGATCAGCTCGAGCGCGTCGCCCCGCGCGAGCCGCCAGCGGTCGCCGTTGCGGCAGACGGCCAGCACCGCCGCGCACTGCGCACGGCCGAACGCCGGATTCGCGCTGGCGCTGATCGTCAGCCGCGCACCGTCGGCGCCGTCCACCTGCAGCGGCCCGACCACCGGCCCGATCCACGGCACCTGCGCGAGCCAGCCGCGGTCGCCGTCGCTGCGATCGCCGACCGCGGGCAGCGGCCGCGGATCCTGCAGGAACGCCTCGATGCGGGTGAACGCCCGCATGCTGTCGCGCCCGATCAGGCTGTCCTGGTGGCCGAAGCCGGCCAGCTCCTCGAACTCGAAATCGAGCCGCGCATCGTTGCCGACGATCGCCTGCATCCGCGCCAGCGTGGCCGGATCGGACAGGCCGTTGTCCAGCCCGTGCAGGCTCAACGTGGCGATGCCGCCCCATCGCGCATGCAGCGTCTCGCGCGACACGAACACGTTGCGGCCCGCATGATTGGTGACCAACTGCCGCTGCGCGAAGTGGATGGTCTGCGCGACGGTGGCGATCGACAGCGGGCCGAACAGGTCGTCGATCGCGGCCAGGGTGCGCCGGTTCAGGTTGGCCAGACTGAAGCTGCGGCCGTACAGCGCATCCATCCGGTGCCGGGTGCCGACGAACGGCGTGGTCCGCCAGAAGCGCAGCGGGTTCTCGATGCGCCGCTCCACCGGTGGATACGGCATCGTCGCCAGCAGCCGGTCGAGCAACTGCTCGCCGATGCCGGCATCGTCGCGCGGCCGGAACGCGTAGTCGGCCATCGGCAGCAACTGCAGCATCCAGCGCATCAGGTAGGCGCGGAAGATGTTCATCGGACTGAACACCATCAGCGGACCGACCTGCGACAGCACGACGCGGCGGATGCGCTGCGGCAGCCGCTCGCGCTCGACGAAGAAGCGCTCGCCGGCGCGCGGCGCGGCCAGCAGCGCCATGCTGAACATCGCCGCGCCCATGCAGTGCGCGACCACGTCGACCTGGAGCTGCCGGTCGCCGCGTTCGCCGCCCACCTGGTCGACGATCCGGTCGATCGCCGCCGGGATGTCCTGCAGGGCCGCCTCCTCGTACTTCCACGGCACGCGGGCGGTCGCCATGCCGCTGCTGGTGCGCAGATCCAGCACCCAGACGTCGCGGCCGCGCGCATGCAGGTAGCTGGCGAGGTTCGGCGACACCGACGGATGCGCGAAGGTCGTGCCGCTGGCGCTGTAGCCGTGGATCATCACCACCGGCGGCCGGGTGGAATCCAGGCGCGGGTAGCGGGTCAGCCGCACCCGCACCGGCGTGCCGTCGGCCAGCCGGTCGAGCTCGAGCTCGGTGATGCGCGGCACCAGCCGGCCCGGCCAGTTCGCCTTGCGCAGCCAGCCGGGCAGCCGCTGCGGTTCGCGCGGCTCGGGCGCATCGGGCTTGCGGAAGCTCCACGCATGCAGGCTGATCAGCACCCGCAGCAGATATAGCGCGAACGACGCGAGGTCGACGATCAGCGACACCTCGTCGTGGCGGCTCTCGACCTGCAGGATCGGCACCTGCTGGCGCGCCAGGAACTTCAGATCCAGGGTCAGCAGCGGCCGCTCGCGCGACTGCCGCAGCAGCGGGAACGCGGTCAGCTCCAGGGTCGACATCTGCTCCCACGGGTTGCAGAGCCACCCGTAGGTCAGCCGCTTGTTGCCCTCGATGGCCGGACGTCCGGTGCCCGTCAGCGCGGCGAACAGCCCCTCGCCCAGCAGGCCCGCGGTGACGTCCTTGAGCGGCGCGCCGATCGTCAGCGAATAGTCGAACCGCCGGACCTCGCCGGCGCGGCTGGCCAGATCGAGCGAACTGGTCAGCCGCTTGCGGGCCTCGGCGAGCAGTCCGCCGCCATCCCCATCCTCGTCCCTGTTCTCGTCCCCGTCCCCGTCCCCTTCCCCGTTCCCGACATCCGTCTCGCCGGACGGCGGCGCGTCGGGCGCATGCGCCTGCCGGCGCTCCAGCACCCACTGCAGCGTATCGCGCAGGCCGCGGTTGCCGGCCCAGGCGATCCACGCGCGGAACATCCGCTCGCGGGCGGTCGAGGGTTCACGATGGAGGAACCGCAGCGAACCGGCCAGCGGCGCGATCAGCAGCGCCGCGTCATCGAGCTGCTGCTCGACCGGCTTGCGCGACGGCGGCCCGCCGCGGCGCGCCATCGGCCGCGGGTGCACGATTGCCTTCCAGTCGCTGCGGCGGAACAGCCGCAGCCGCGCGGCGCGCGTGCCCTGCGCCCGCTCATCGACGCGCAGCTCACGATGCAGCGGCCCCATCAGCGCATCGAGCGCCGCCGGCTCGAAGGGCAAGGTCAGCTCGACCTGACAGCGGATCCGCGTGCCGTCGGCGCCTTCGAGCACCACCGGGCCGGACATCCGCTCGAGGTTGCGCACCACCGTCGGCACCCGCGGCGGCGGCTCGGGCACCTGATGGACCGGCCGCGGATCCACCGGCACCGGCGCGCCGACAGCGGGCATGAGCCCCCACACCTCGTCGCGCAGCCTGCGCACCGCGCGCAGCGACACCGCCGCGATCGTCAGGGCCGGATTGATGCCCAGCGACACCGGTATCACCGAGCCGTCGAGCACCACCAGTCCCGGCAGCACCGGCGGCGCGCCGCCCGGGTCGACGCGCCCGGCATCGAACACCTGCCCCAGTTCATCGACGACGCCGCTGGCGGCATCGTCGGCCATCGCGCAGCCGCCCAGCGGATGCACGGTGAACGGCGGCCCGAGCTGGCCGCCGACCAGGAAGTTCAGTCCCTCCGGCAGCAGCCGCCACATCGGGTTCGGCAGCACCCGGCCGCCGGTGGCGCTGCGCGTCACCAGGTCCTGCAGGGTGGCGATCTGCCGGGCGAACAGCGGCTCTTCGCGCAGCCGCGGCCAGCGCACCACGACCGCTCCGTCGCCGTCGCTGCAGTTGTCATCATCGGGCTCGCCGGGGCCGCGCACGAGCTCGATCGCGCCGGCCGCCTCGTCGCGGCCGATGATCGCCACCGGCAGCGTGCGCTGCATCGCCGGCCGGTCGACCGCGCACGGGTCGAGCCCCGGAGAATCGGCGACATGGTCGTCGGCATCGCGTTCCTTCATCCGGTGCAAGGTCAGCGACAGCGCGGTGCTTTCCTCGAACAGCCGCCGCAAGCCGGCCGGAATCGCCAGGTCCTCGATCACCAGCCCGATCGGCTGCCCGTCGCGGCCGCTCTGCTCGCGCAGATCGACGATGCCGGTGATCGTCGGCCCGATGCGCCGTGCGGCCGGCGGGTCGCACTCGTCGGCGGTGGCATTGGCCGGCAGCGCCTGGTCGTAGGCCACCGCGATCATGTCGCCGTTCGACGAGAAGCGCTGACCCAGCCGGGCCGAGAAGCGCAGCGAATCGGACTGCGAACGCAGCAGGATCTCGGTGGAGCCGAAAGTGCTGGCGACCAGGATCACGCGGCCGGCGGTGATCCGCGTCGGCCCGCGGTCGCGCTCGCGCAGCGGACGCGCGGTATGCACGACGCTGAGCGCCCACAGGCCGCTGGCGCCCTCGCGCTCGAGCCGCAGCACGGTGGCCCCGGTGTAGAGCCGCGCGCCGCGCCGCCGGGCTTCGACCAGCAGATTGGTGTCCAGCGATTCCTTGGCCTGGTGATTGCAGCCCGACGCGCAGTCGCCGCAACCGATGCAGCCGCGCAGCGGCACGCCGGCCGCGCTGGCTCCGTCGGCCAGCGCCACCGTGACCGGCGCGGCTCTGTAATGCGCCGGGGCCAGCCGGCGCAGCGCGAAGGTCTTCGCAGGCGGCCCGGCGGGCACCCGCTCGAAGGTGTTCGGCCCGGCATCGTCGCGCGCACCCAGCAGGCGCTCGATCTCTTCGTAGAACGGCTGCAGGCCGCCTGCGCGCAAGGGGCGCGGCCAAGCCGGATCGGCGAGCACCGACGCCGTCGGCCGGGCCATCACGCCGGCATTGATCAGCGAGCCGCCGCCCAGGCCGTTGGCGACCAGCACGTTGACGTCCTCGCCGACCCGCAGATCGAACAGCCCTTCGCGATCGCCCATCGGCTGAGCCGAACGACCCAAGGTCGCGCGCAGGTGCGCCGGCACGTCGGCCAGCCGCGACGGAAACATGCCGGGCAGGTATTCGCGGCCGCGTTCCAGCACGCAGACCGACAGCGGCCGGCCGGTGCCGTCGGGCATGCGTTCGCGGGTTCCGGCCAGCTCCCGCGCGGCCAGCGCGCCGCCATAGCCGCTGCCGACGATGACGATGTCGAAGTCCGGCTGGCCGGCATCGCCGGCGGCCGCCGCGGTCTGCCCGCCGCAGCGGGCCTGTGCACGCGCGGCGGCAGCCTGCTCGCGCCGGCGGGCCAGCTCGTGCTGCAGCTCCTCGAACCCGCCGCCGCTGCGTCAGCGTGAGGCGGAGGCTGATCGGGCATCATGAGGATCGTCGGCAGCGGTGCGGATCCGCTCGGACAGCTCGCGGATGATGCGGGTGAGGTCTTCCACGTTGACCGGTTTGTGCAGCATCGGAATGCCTGCCTCGTGCGCCTCGCGCAGCCGCTCGGGCGCGGTGTCGCCGCTGATGAGCAGCGCCGGCAGCCCCGGCTGCAGCCGGCGCAGCGCGGCCACGGTGTTCAGGCCGTCGTCGTCGTGCAGCCGGAAGTCGGCCAGCACCAGATCGACCGGCGCCTGCCGGGCGGCCGCCACCGCGTCGCTGGTGCCGCGGGCCAGCGTGACCCGGCAGCCGATCGCTTCGAGCAGGCTGCGCATGCCGCGCCGCACCGACGCCTCGTCGTCGACCACCAGCACATGCAGTGTCTGCAGGCGCGTGGCCTCCGGCGGCGCGGCCGGCTCGGGCGCGGCCTGCTGCGACACGCCGCCGGACAGGGTCAGGATGAACCGGGTGCCCACCCCGGCTTCCGACTGCAGGGCCATGCCGACGCCCAGCAGCTCGACCAGCCGGCGCACGATCGACAGCCCCAGGCCCAGGCCCTTGCGCCGGTCCCGCTCGCTGTTGTCGATCTGGTAGAACTCCTCGAACACCTTCTGCCGCTCGGCATCGGGAATGCCGCAGCCGGTGTCGCCGATCGTGATCTCGATCTGCGCGCCCCGCTCGATCGCCTCGAGGCTGATCCAGCCGCTGTCGGTGTACTTGACCGCGTTGTCCAGCAGGTTGCGCAGCACCCGCTCCATCAGCATCCGGTCGGTATGCACCCAGGCGCCGGCCGGGCAGCGCAGCAGCACCTCCAGACCCTTCTGGCGCGCCATCGGCGCGATCGCATCACGCAGCCGGCCGAGCAGCCGGGTCAGGTCGACCCGTTCCAGATTGGCCTGCACGACGCCGGCGTCGAGCTTGGAGACGTCGAGCAGAGCATCCAGCTCCGAGGCCAGGGCCTGCAGCGCCTCGTTGATGCTGGTGGCGATCTCACGGCTGCGCTCGTCGAGCGGCCGCATCGTCAGCGCGGCGGCGAACAGCGCCACGGTGTGCAGCGGCTGGCGCAGATCGTGGCTGGCCGACGCGAGAAAGCGCGTCTTGGCGCGGCTGGCGGCCTCCTCGCGCTCGAGCGATATGCGCAGCTCCTCGTTCAGCCGCTGCTGCTCGCGCCGGCTCTCGAAGTAGTTGCTGAACACCCGCATCACGTCGCGCGCGAACACCGTGATCATGCCGGCGAACGCCAGGATCATCAGCGCCGCCATCGGCCCTATCCACGGCTTGCCGGCCACCGTCGGGCCGAACGCCCAGAACAGCACCAGCGGCAGCATGATCGGCACCGCGAACGCCAGGAACACCCGGCCGTAGCCGGCGGTGATCGCCGATCCGGCGGCCAGCCCGGCCAGCACCATCGACTGCAGCGCCCGCACCGCCTCGGGCACGAACGGCAGGAAGCCGATCGACAGCGCGAACACCACGCCGTTGGCGGCATTCAGCGCCACCGCGATGCGAAGCTGGCGGGCCGGCGGCAGCACCGCGAGTTGATCCCAGCGGCTCATCACCCGCCAGCGCACGAGCTGCAGCACCACCACCAGCGCCACCCAGCCGACCAGCAGCGCGAGCGGCAGGTGGTCCCAGGCCATCGCCGCGAAGATCGTCGCGGCGAACACATTGGGCAGCGGCAGCCGCCGCCCCTGGCGCGCCCACAGCGCCAGCAACTCCGTCTGCAGGCTGGACTCCGGCTGCAGACCGGCCTCGGCCTGCAGGCTGGAGTCGGCCTGCAGGCCGCGGCTGCCGGGGTCCGCGGTCATCGGGTGTATGCGCGGATCGGCGTCAGCGGGCCGGATGCAGCGGCTGCGGCGGCCGCAGGCCGGTCAGGCCCTGCACGGCTGCCGCAATCAGCGCATCGGCACGATCGGCCGCGCCCATGCGGCGGTAAGCCTGCGCCAGCCGGTGCTCGACCGCCTGGCGCGACAGCGCGCAGCGCTCGGCGATCCGGGGGATCGACAGTCCGCGAATCGACAGCCACAACAGTTCCTGGTCGAAGGCATCCGGCCCGTCGCCGATCGACGGGCCGCCGGCATCGTACGGCAGCCGTGCCCTGATTGCATCCTCGGCGCTCAGCCGCGGCTGCGCCGGCGCCGCACCGGCGGCCTCCATCAGCGACGGCGGCAGCATCACCCGGCCCTGCAGCACCGAGCGCAGCGTGTGTACCAGCACCGGCGGCGGCGCCCCCTTGGCGACCACGCCGCTGGCGCCGGCCAGCACGCAGCGGCGTGCGAGCGCCGCGTCATCGACATCGACCAGAGCGATCAGCATCGCGTCGGGGAACGACGCACGCAGCTCGCCGGTCAGCCGCGCCGCGGTATCGCCGTGATCGGGCACGCCATAGAGCACCAGCTCGACGGCATCGTCGGAAGCCGCCGCGAACGCGGCCGCGCCGCGCACGCCGTCGGCCTGCAGACAGACCAGATCCGGATCGAGATCGGACAGCACCATCCGCAATCCGCAGCGAAACAGCGGGTGGTTGTCCACCAGCAATATCTTCATCCGGCCCGCTCCCTGAAGCGCCCGCACCGCAGCGCACATTAGCGGGGATCCGACGGAGAGGAAATCGATCGAACGGCCAGGGATGCGGCGGCACCACAGACGGCGCTGACCGATCGGCCTAGCCGTCCGGCCAGCGGACCGGAGGGCCGGATGGGTCGATCGGTACTCAGGGATACCAAAAACGGGTCAGAAGGCGGACCAGCTCGGCCTGCCGATGGGTGCCGGTCTTCTTGAAGATCGTGCGCAGGTGGGTGCGCACCGTTCCCTCGGACAGGCTCAGGAGCTGCGCAGCGGCGGCCGGCGACTGCCCGTCGGCCAGCACCTCGGCGACCCGCAGCTCGGCGGGGGTCAGCGCGAACAGATCGGCCAGCCCGTCGGTGTGCAGCCGCAACGGCGTCTGCGGATCGTGCACCGTGACCAGCGCCAGCGGGTCGCTGCTGGAAGCCTGCGCAGCCGGCGCCAGCTCGAGCCGCGCCACCGTCACGAACACGATCCTGTCACGGGCCAGGTTCATCACGCTCAGCGTCCGGCGGCGGCGCCTGGCCGATGATCGCGCGCCGCCATCGCCGAGCAGCTCGCGGACCCCCTGCGCCAGCCGCTCGTCGCTGGCGGCATCCTCGCACCTCAGGCGACCGCCGCTGGTCACCAGCGTGTCGCGGCGCAGGCGGCCGGCGGCCGGGTTGGCGGCCACCACGGCGCGCTCGGCGTCCAGCAGCAGCGCCGGCCAGCCCAGCGTATCGAGCAGATGGTGCAGCCAGGTGTCGCGCAGCGCCGTCGGATGGCTGGCACCATCGGCCGGGACGGGATCGGAATCGCTGTAAGACGGAGTCACCTTGATCCACGGCGGCCGGCCGGAACCGGCTCGCTCCTGCTGATGGCCTTGCCCAAGCTTGACTCAGCGCCGCGCCGCCCGCATCCCGCAAATGGTGGATCCGCCCTCATCGATCCGTCACCGGACCGGGTGATACGGCCGGTTCGATGCGATGATCGGCCACCCGATCATCCTCGACCGGCAAGATCCGGAGCCCATCAGGTCATGCGGACCCTCCCCAGCTTCAACGGCCGGCTGCTGACCGGTGACGACGACATGGCGCCGTTCCTGATCGATCAGCGGCGCCGCTGGACCGGCCGCGCGCTGGCGGTCGCCCAGCCCGACAGCACCGGCGACGTGGCGCGCATCGTCCGCTGGTGCGCCGAGCACCGGGTGCCGCTGGTGCCGCAGGGCGGCAACACCGGGCTGGTCGGCGGCAGCGTGCCCGATGCCGGCGGCCGTGCGCTGCTGCTGTCGCTGACCCGGATGCGGCGGCTGCGGGCGGTGGATCCGCTGAACAACACGCTGACCGCCGAGGCCGGCTGCACGCTGGCCGAGGTGCGGCAGGCGGCCGACCAGGCCGGCCGGCTGTTCCCGCTGTCGCTGCCGTCCGAGGGAAGCTGCACGCTGGGCGGCAACCTGTCGACCAACGCCGGCGGCGTCCAGGTGCTGCGCTTCGGCAATGCCCGCGAGCTGTGCCTGGGCCTGGAGGTGGTGACCGCCGAGGGCGAGATCTGGGACGGGCTGCG
>DAISWF010000148.1:0-14407 GCA_036826495.1 Burkholderiaceae bacterium | reverse complement strand
TGTCGTGATCCTCGCGGTGCCCGACACGCTGATCGGCCGCATCTCGGCGGCGATCTCGCCGCGGCTCGCGCCCGGCACGATGGTGATGCTGCTCGATGCGGCGGCGCCGTTCGCCGGTCATCTGCCCGACCGCAAGGACCTGACCTACTTCGTCGCCCATCCCTGCCATCCGCCGATCTTCAGCCCCGATCTGCGCCGCGACGGCGTACCCGATTTCTTCGGCGGCGGCCATGCGCCGCAGTCGGTGGTCAGCGCGCTGATGCAGGGGCCGGCCGAGGCATTCGACCTCGGCGAGGAGATCGCGAAGACGATCTATGCGCCGGTGCTGCGTTCGTACCGGGTCACCGTCGAGCAGATGGCGCTGCTGGAGCCCGGGCTGTCCGAGACCGTCTGCGCGACCCTGCTCGACGTGATGCGCGAGGCGATGGACGAGGTGGTGCGCCGCGGCGTGCCGGCCGATGCCGCCCGCGACTTCCTGCTCGGCCACATGACGATCCTGTCGGCGGTGATCTTCAAGGAGATCCCCGGCGCGTTCTCGGATGCCTGCAACAAGCCGATCCCGTTCGGCAAGCCTCGGCTGATGCGCGACGACTGGCTCGGCATCTTCGACCGTCAGGAGATCGCCGAGAGCATCGAGCGGATCACCTGACGGTTCCGGCCGGCCCACACGACACCTGCACCCACGGAGACTGCTGATGACCCTCGTTCGCCCCCTGCTGCGCGCCGCGTTCGCGGCCACCCTGCTGTCGGCCGCCGCCGGCGCGTCCGCCCAGACCGTGCTGAAGATCGGCTACACGCCGGCGGTCGGCTCGCACTACTGGGTCGGCGCGACCACCTTCTGCAACGAGATCGAGCGCAACACGCAGAACCGCTACAAGTGCCAGCAGTTCCCGAGCTCGGCGCTCGGCGGCGAGCGCGAGATGATCGAGGCGGTGCAGCTCGGCACGCAGGACATCGTCATCTCCTCGACCGGCCCGGTCGGCAATTTCGTGCCCGAGGTGAAGATCGTCGACATCCCGTTCCTGTTCCGCGACTATGCCCATGCCCGCAAGGTGTTCGACGGCCCGATCGGCCAGGAGCTGCTGACCAAGTTCCCGTCCAAGGGGCTGGTGGCTCTGGTGTGGACCGAGAACGGTTTCCGCCATCTGACCAACAGCAAGCGGCCGGTGCTCAAGCCCGAGGACACCAAAGGCCTGAAGGTGCGCACGATGGAGAACAAGGTGCACATGGACGGCTACAAGACCTTCGGCATGCAGCCCACGCCGATGGCATTCCCGGAGGTGTTCGGCGCGCTGCAGCAGGGCACGGTGGACGGCCAGGAGAATCCGATCCCGATCATCACCAGCGCCAAGCTGTACCAGGTCCAGAAGTACCTGTCGCTGACCGGCCATGTGTATTCGCCGTCGCTGCTGCTGATGTCGCCGAAGGTGTGGGGCAAGCTGTCCGAGGCGGACAAGAAGGTGTTCCTCGACGCCGCCAGGCTCAGCGCCGCCGCGCAGCGCAAGAAGGTCGACGAGGACGATGCCAACGGCGTCGCGCTGCTCGAGAAGGAAGGCATGCAGGTGGTGCGCAACGTCGACAAGCAGGCGTTCCAGGACGCGCTGAAGCCGGCCTATGCCGCCTACGCGAAAGAGTTCGGCGAGGCGAACATCAGGAAGATCCAGGAAGTCCGCTGAGCCGGGCGACCGCGGGAGCGCGCCACACCGAGGCGCATCGACGCGCGCGCTCCCGAGAGATGGACACCGATACGCGCAACACCTGTACGCGTAACACCGATACACGCAACACCGACACGCGCAACACCGACACGCGGCCCGCCGACATGCAAACCTTCGAACGCTGGCTGCTGGCAATCAACCGCTGGGCGCTGATCCTGCTGCTGGCGGCGATGTCGGTGATCATCTTCGCCAACGTCGTGCTGCGCTACACCACCGCGTCGTCGCTGGTCTGGGCCGAGGAGGTCGCGCGCTATCTGATGATCTGGCTGACCTTCCTCGGCGCCGGGCCGGTGCTGCGCTACGGCGGCCACATCGCGGTCGAGAACCTGCAGGACGCGCTGCCGAAGGCGGCGGCACGGCTCGTGCGGGTCGTCGTCGCGGCGCTGCTGTTCGCGTTCTTCGGCTTCATGGTCTGGTACGGCTGGCTCTACATGGAACGGACGATGTTCCAGATGACGCCGGTCACGCAGATCCCGTTCGCGTACGTGTACTCGGCGATGGCGATCGGCGGCCTGCTGCTGATCGTCCATTTCCTGCTGATCGTGCACGGCTACGTGACGGAGCGCCGGTTCGCATCCGATGCGCATTTCGACGCCAACGCGAGCGCGTCGCTGTGATCAGCGCGCCGCTGCTGCTGGTGCTGTCGGCCTGCCTGTTCCTGGCGATCGGCGTGCCGGTGGCGTTCGCGCTGGGGCTGGCCACCGCGACGACCCTGCTGCTGGCCGAGAGCTATCCGCTGTTCGTGCTGCTGAAGGAGACCTTCGCCGGCACCGACAGCTTCCCGCTGATGGCGGTGCCGTTCTTCATCCTGGCCGCCGAGCTGATGAGCGGCGGGTCGCTGACCGAGGTGCTGCTGCGCTTCGCCGGCCAGTTCGTCGGCCACCGGCGCGGCGGCCTGGGCTACACCAACGTGGTGTCGCTGACGTTCTTCTCGGGCATCTCCGGATCGGCGCTGGCCGATGCGGCCGGCCCCGGCTCGATGCTGATCAGGATGATGGACAAGGCCGGCTACGACCGCTCGTATGCGGCGGCGCTGACGGCCGCCACCGCGATCGTCGGCCCGATCATCCCGCCGTCGATCATCATGATCATCTATGCGCTGCAGGACGAGAGCGTGTCGGTGGGCGCGCTGTTCGCCGCCGGCATCGTGCCCGGCATCCTGATCGCGGTGGCGATGTGCGTGGTGAACTTCCGGGTATCCAAGCGACGCAACTACAAGGGCGACGGGCAGTCGCCGTCGTGGTCCGAGATCCTGTCGACCACCTGGAAGGCGCTGCCGGCGATCCTGCTGCCGGTGGTGATCCTGGGCGGCATGCGCGCCGGCTGGTTCACGCCGACCGAGGCATCGGTGGTCGCGGTGTTCTATGCGCTGGTCTGCGGCAAGTTCGTCTACCGGACCCTGGAGTGGAAGGCGCTGCCCGACATCCTGTCGCGTTCGGCGCTGCTGTCGGCGTCGGTGCTGATCATCATCGGGCTGTCGGCGTCGTTCGCCTGGATCCTGACGATCGAGGGCGTGCCGCAGGCGCTGGCCGAATGGCTGGTCGCGATGGACTTCTCGCCGTGGATGTTCCTCGTCGTCGTCAACCTGTTCCTGCTGCTGTTCGGCATCTTCATCGAACCGCTGCCTGGCGTCATGGTGCTGGTGCCCATCCTCGCGCCGGTGGCGATCAAGCTCGGCATCGATCCGATCCACTTCGCGATGGTGGTGATCGTCAACCTGACCTTGGGCATGATCACGCCGCCGGTGGGCGGGCTGCTGTTCGTCACCTGCAACGTGTCGCGCGTGCCGATGACGCAGCTCGTCCGCGAGCTGGTGCCGTTCCTGTGGGCCCATGGCGTGGTGCTGCTGCTGCTGACCTTCGTGCCGGCGCTGTCGACCTGGCTGCCGCGTGCATTGGGCTTCAAATGACCGCCGCGTCCGATCGGTACGCCCCGCTTCGCCCTGACCCCACCGCTTCGTTCCGACGTTCACCGGAGCACTGAGATGAGCAACGCAACGACCTTCCTGAACCTGATCGACGGCGAGCATCGCGCGGCCCGCCCCGGCGACCTGATCGAGGTGATCGATCCGGCCGATGGCCAGGTGTTCGCGACGATCCCGAAGAGCGGCGCGGCCGACATCGACGAAGCGGTGGCCGCCGCGCATGCGGCGTTCCGCGGCCCCTGGGGCAGGCTGACCGCGACCGAACGCGGCCGGCTGCTGACGAAGTTCGCGCAGACGATCCTCGACAACCAGCCGGAGCTGGCCGAGCTCGAATGCCGCGACACCGGCAAGCCGATCAGCCAGGCGCGCACCGACATCGCCGCCTGCGCCCGCTACTTCGAGTACTACGCCGGCGCCGCCGACAAGCTGCACGGCGAGACGATTCCGTATGCGGCCGGCACCACGGTGATGGCGGTGCGGGTGCCGCACGGCGTGACCGGCCACATCATTCCGTGGAACTATCCGGCGCAGATCTTCGGCCGCTCGGTCGGCGCGGCGCTGGCGGCCGGCAACGCCTGCGTCGTCAAGCCCGCCGAGGACGCCTGCCTGACGCCGCTGCGCATGGCGGCGCTGGCGCTGCAGTGCGGGCTGCCGCGCGGCGCGCTGAACATCGTCTGCGGCCTGGGCAGCGAAGCGGGCGCGGCGCTGTCCGCGCATCCGGGCATCCAGCACATCTCGTTCACCGGCTCGCCCGAGACCGGCGCGCTGGTCGCCCAGGCGGCGGCGAAGCGCCATGCGCCGGTGACCCTGGAGCTGGGCGGCAAGTCGCCGCAGATCCTGTTCGCCGATGCCGACCTGGAGCAGGCGGTGCCGGTCATCGTCAACGGAATCATCCAGGCGGCCGGCCAGACCTGCACCGCCGGCAGCCGGGTGCTGATCGAGCGGCCGCTGTACGAACGCGCGCTCGGCCTGATCGGCGCGCGTTTCGATGCGCTGCGGGTCGGCCCGGGGCTGCAGGATCCGGACGTCGGTCCGCTGATCAACCGCCGGCAGCAGCAGAAGGTGCAGCGGATGGTCGAAGCCGCCCGCGCCGACGGCATCCGGGTCGCCGGCCGCGCCGGCCTGTCGTCATCGGCGTCGCCGGACGGCTGCTTCGTCGAACCGACCTTGTTCGCCGACGTGCCGGCCAGGCACGACATCGCGCAGAAGGAGATCTTCGGCCCGGTGCTGTCGGCGATGCCGTTCGACACCGAGGAGCAGGCGATCGAGCTGGCCAACGGCACCGACTACGGCCTGACGGCCGGCGTCTGGACCCGCGACGGCGGCCGCCAGTTGCGGGTGGCGCACGCGATCGAGGCCGGCCAGGTGTTCATCAACAACTACGGCGCCGGCGGCGGCATCGAGCTGCCGTTCGGCGGCATGAAGCACTCGGGCTACGGCCGCGAGAAGGCCTTCGAGGGTCTGCGCGGCTTCACGACGATCAAGACGATCGCGATCCGGCACGGCTGAACGCG
Source organism: Burkholderiaceae bacterium (assembly GCA_036826495.1). Classification (GTDB taxonomy): domain Bacteria; phylum Pseudomonadota; class Gammaproteobacteria; order Burkholderiales; family Burkholderiaceae_E; genus DAISWF01. Next base: position 9,251 of record DAISWF010000148.1, on the reverse strand, counting down.
ATGGGCAGGGGATCCCACCGATGAACAGCAACGGACCGATCCAGCGCCGCAAGCTCTATCACGAGGTGCTCGATCGCCTGATGCAGCGGATCCACAGCGGCGAGATCCGGCCCGGCGACAAGCTGCCGGCCGAGCGCGAGCTGATGGACCAGTACGGCGTCGGCCGCCCGGCGATCCGCGAGGCGCTGCAGGCGATGGAGCGCTCCGGCATCGTCGAGATCACCCACGGCGAACGGGCGCGCGTCGTCGTGCCCACCGCCGACGACCTGATCCGGCAGATCGGCAGCGGCGCCCGCCACCTGCTGAACACCCAGCCCGATACCTTCGAGCATCTGAAGCATGCGCGGGTGTTCCTCGAGGCCGGCATGGCCCGCGAGGCGGCCGGCTGCGCGACGCCGGAACAGATCGCGCTGCTGCGCACGCGCATCGACGAGCAGCGGGAGTCGCTGTCGCGGCTCGACGAGTTCCTCGACCGCGACATGGCGTTTCACCGCGAGATCGCGCGGATCAACGGCAATCCGATCTTCTCGGCGATCGTCGAGGCGGTCTTCCGCTGGGGCGGCGACTACTACCAGCCGCTGGTGCGGGCACCGGGCGCCGAGCAGCTCACGATCAGCGAGCACCGCGCGATCGTCGATGCGATCGAGGCCGGCGATGCCGCCGGCGCCGAGCGGGCGATGCGTGCGCACCTGCTGCGCTCCAACGAGATCTACCGGCGGATCGAAGAGGAGCGGCGCGCATGATCGCCGCACGGCCGCTCCGAAGGCGATCAGCCTTGCAGGCCGCGGTCGCGCTGGCAGGCGCGAGCGCCGTTCGGCGGCCATGCAGCAAGACCCCGGAGACACCATGAACCCGCCCCCCTACCATATCGTCACGATCGACGGCGACGGCATCGGCCCCGAGGTGTGCCGGGCCGCGGTGACGGTGCTCGGCGAAGCCTGCGGCAGCGGGCTGCTGCGATTCGACCCGCGCGACGGCGGCGCCGATCACTACCGGCGGACCGGCCAGGTGCTGCCGCCCGACACGTTCGAGGCCTGCCGGGCCGCCGATGCGATCCTGCATGGCGCAGCCGGCATCCCCGGCGTGGTCTACCCGGACGGCACCGAGGTCGGCAACGACCTGCACCTGCAGTTGCGCTTCCGGCTCGACCTGTTCGCCAACGTCCGGCCGATCCGGCTCTATGCCGGCGTGCAGTCGCCGCTGCGCGGCTTCGCGCCCGGCAGCATCGACTACGTGATCATCCGCGAGAACACCGAGGGGCTGTATGCCAGCCGCGGCGCCGGCGTGAACCTGCGCGGCGAGGTGGTCACCGACAGCCTGGTGGTGACCCGCAAGGGCACCGAACGGGTCGCGCGCTTCGCGTTCGAGCTGGCCCGCCGGCGCAACGGCGCGCCGCTCGACGGCCGGCGCCGGGTCACCGTCTGCGACAAGGCCAACATCCTGCGCAGCTATGCGTTCTTCCGCGCCGTCTGCGACGAGGTGGCGGCCGGCTACCCCGACGTGCAGATCGACTACGCGTACGCCGATGCGATCACCGTGCACATGCTGAAGAAGCCCGGCTTCTACGACGTCGTCGTCGCCGAGAACATGTTCGGCGACATCATCTCGGACCTGGGCGCCGGCACCGTCGGCGGGCTGGGCATCGCCGCATCGGCCGAGGTCGGCGAGCGGCATGGCCTGTTCCAGGGCGCGCACGGCTCGGCGCCCGACATCGCCGGCCGCGACCTGGCCAGCCCGGTGGCGACCATCCTGTCCGGCGCGATGATGCTGCGCTGGCTGGCCGACCGGCACCAGGACCGACACCACCACGACCGGCTGCGCGACGGCGCGGCGCGGATCGAACGGGCGGTCGAGGCGGTGCTGGCCGAGGGCGTCGCGGTGCCGCGCGATCTGGGCGGCACCGCCTCCTGCAGCGAGATCACCGCGGCGGTCTGCCGCCGCCTGGCCTGACGGCGCCGCGGGGCTGGCGCACAGGAAGCGCCGATGAACAGCAGCGATGAACGGCAGCGATGAACGGCGGCGACCGGGCGGCTGTGACGACAGCGGTGACGCCAGGCGGTGAGGTAAGCTGAACGAGCGCGGATGACGACGAGCGACGCACGCGCGCCCTGTGGAGCAACGAGCATGAAACGGAATGTGGGACTGATCGGTGTCGGCATGATGGGCCACGGCATCGCGTACAACATCGCGCGCCATGGCCATCCGCTGCGGGTGCTCGATCATCCCGGCAATCAGCCGATCGACGATCTGAAGACGGCCGGCGTCACCACCGCTGCCAGCCCGGCCGAGCTGGCGGCGGCCGTCGACGTCCTGATCCTGTGCGTGACCGGCTCGCCGCAGGTCGAGGCGGTGCTGCAGGGCGACGACGGCGTGCTGAAGACGCTGAAGCCCGGCACCGTCGTCATCGACTGCTCGACCGCGGTGCCGTCGTCGACCGCGCGGATGGCGGCGCTGGTCACGGCCCGCGGCGGCCGCTTCCTCGATGCGCCGATGACGCGCACGCCGAAGGAGGCCCGCGAAGGCCGATTGAACCTGCTGGTCGGCGGCGACGATGCGCTGTTCGCCGAATGCCGGCCGCTGCTCGCCTGCTTCGCCGAGAACATCACCCACGTCGGGCCGGTCGGCGCCGGCCACCGGATGAAGCTGCTGCACAACTTCGTGTCGCTGGGCACGGTGTCGCTGATCGCCGAGGCGGCCGCCTGCGCCGAGCGGGCCGGCGTTTCCGCCGGCGTGTTCGTCGACGTGCTGGCCAACGGCGGCGGCGGCGGTGCGGCCCTCGAAAGGCTGCGCCCGTTCCTGACCGATCGCGATCCCTCGCGGCTGCGTTTCTCGATCGCCAATGCGCACAAGGATCTGAGCTACTACACGACGATGGCGCGCGAGACCGGCACCTCGCAGGGCATCGCCGATGCGGTGCTGCAGACGCTGGCCGGCGCGATCGAAGCCGGCCAGGCGCAGGCGATGCTGCCGGAGATCACGACCTTGCTGGCCGGACGGCGCTGAAGGACGGGCCCGGCGTCGCACACCCCCGTGCTTGATCTGCCTCAAGGATTTTGCCGGCGGGCGTCCGACAATGAGGGGATGGGCCCCACCAACCCTGTCATCGGAGACGGCGATGGCGCATCGTCCGCCCGGACGGTCGCGATCGCCATGCTGCTGCGCGAGCATCGCCACCTCGCCGGCGCGCTGACCTTGCTGAACACGCTGCTCGACGATGTCTGCAGCGGCCGGTCGGCGCCGGACTTCAAGCTGATGTCGCTGGTCATCGCGTACATCGACCGCTTCCCCGAGCAGTTCCATCACCGCAAGGAGGAGCTGTACCTGTTCGCGCGGCTGCGCGCCCGCGGCGGCGCATTGCCGTTGCTGGACCGGCTCGACGAGGAGCACCGGCTGAGCGGCAAGCTGCTGCTGGGGCTGCAGCGCTGCTTCATCGCCTACCAGGCAGGGCTGCCGGGCGCGACCAGCGATCTGGTCGACTGCTGCGCCGCCTATGCGCAGTTCCACCTCGAGCACATGAAGGTCGAGGAGAACGAGGTGCTGACCTTGGCGATGCAGCACCTGACCCACGCCGACTGGATCGAGATCGAACGCGGCTTCTCGGCGAACATCGATCCGATGCGCGGGGTGGCGACCGCCGCCGGCTTCGACACGCTGCGCCGGTCGATCATCGAGCGGCTGAACCCGGCGCGCCGCGAACGGCTGTCACGCGCGCTGTCGGACGCAGAGCTGCCGATCGACGTGTGGACCAACGAGGCGAACGGCGACTGAAGCGCGGCCGCGCACGCGGCGCTCAGGCCGGCTCCATCCCGTTGGCCCGCTTGACGTCGGCGACCTCGGGCGAGGCCATGAAGCGCAACAGCGCCCGCACCGCGTCGGCACCGGCGGCGTCGACAGTCACACCGGCCGAGAACGTCGTGATCACCTGGATCGCCGGCGGCAGCGGCCCGACGACGTCGATGCCGGACAGGCTCATCAGCTCGCTCAACTGCTGAAAACCCAGCTCGACCTCGCCCTTCGCGACCAGCGAGCCGACCGGCACGCCGGGGGGCGCCTGCACCAGCTTCGCCTTGACCTGATCGGCGATGCCCCACTGTGCGAACTGCTTCTCGAGCGCGACGCCGCTCGGCCCGGTCGAATAGCCGACGGTGCGGGCGGCCAGCACCGCGGCGCGCACCGCGCCCTCGGAGCCGAGATCCGGATGGGCGGCACCGCTCTTCACCGCGACGTACACGCCCGAGCGGACCAGATCGACCCGGCTGCCGGCGGCCAGCCGGCCGGCCTCGATCAGCTTGTCGATCGCATTGGCGGCGAGCACCACCGCGTCGAACGCCTCGCCGGCCTGCACCCGCTTCGCGGCCTCGACGCCGCCGACCGATTCGACATCGACCTGCGAAGGATCGCGCCAGCGGGCGACCAGATCGGCCAGCAGCTTACGGGTGGCCATCGAAGAAATGATGCGGATACCGGACATGCGAGCGCCTTTGGCCGGATTGTACCTCTGTATCTCTGTGCTCCCGCCTCGTCGATCGATGCGCGCCAGCACCCGATCGATGTTCCTCGCGCAGTGGCGATCAGCGCCTTCAGCGTCTCACGGCCGGACGGCACTCGTACCAGACGCGCGACCGATTGACCAGGCCCACCACCAGCAGCATCAACGGCACCTCGATCAGCACGCCGACAACGGTGGCCAGCGCGGCACCGGATTGGAATCCGAACAGGCCGATGGCCGCCGCCACGGCCAGCTCGAAGAAATTGCTCGCACCGATCAGCGCCGAGGGGCAGGCGATGTCGTGCTTCTCGCCCACCTGGCGGTTGAGCCAATAGGCCAGACCGGAGTTGAAGAACACTTGGATCAGGATCGGCAGCGCCAGCATCGCGATCACCAGCGGCTGCCGCAGGATGGCCTGTCCCTGAAATCCGAACAGCAGCACCAGCGTCAGCAGCAGTGCCGCGACCGACAACGGCCCGATGCGCGCCAACGTTCGGTCGAACGCCGGCTGCCCCTGGCGCAGCAACGCGCGGCGCCAAACCTGAGCGAGGATGACCGGGATGACGATGTAGAGCATCACCGAGGTCAGCAGTGTGTCCCAGGGCACGGTGATGGACGACAGACCCAGCAGCAGCGCGACGATGGGCGCGAAGGCGAACACCATGATGGTGTCGTTCAGCGCCACCTGCGACAGCGTGAACATCGGGTCGCCCCCGGTCAGCCGGCTCCAGACGAACACCATCGCGGTGCAGGGCGCCGCAGCCAGCAGGATCAGGCCGGCAACGTAGCTGTCTAGCTGGTCCGCCGGCAGCCAGTCGGCGAAGACATGGCGGATGAACAGCCAGGCCAGAAACGCCATCGAGAACGGCTTGACCGCCCAATTGACGAACAGCGTCACGCCGATGCCGCGCCAGTGCTGGCGGATTTGGCCGAGCGCGCCGAAGTCCACCTTGAGCAGCATGGGGATCACCATGATCCAGATCAGCAGACCGACAGGCAGGTTGACCCGGGCCACTTCCATTCGGCCGACTGCCTGGAACACCCCAGGAGCGAGCTGGCCCAGGGCGATCCCGGCCACGATGCACAGCAACACCCACAAGGTCAGGCAGCGTTCGAACAGGCTCATGGGTACCAGCGCCTGCCCAGGCTGCAGCGCTTCGCTGGTTGCGTTCACCGCGCCGCCCTCAGGCCTTGCCGATGCTGCGCAGCTCGTGCTGCAGGGACATCGCGTCCAGCCGATGCAGCGGCAGCGACAGGAACAGTTCAATGCGCCGCTTGAGCGTCCACGCCGCGTCCATGAACGCCTTGCGCTGCCGCTCCTCGGTACCTTCGACGGCCGCGGGATCGGCCACACCCCAGTGCGCCGACATCGGCTGTCCCGGCCACACCGGGCAGACCTCGCCCGCGGCGTCGTCGCAGACGGTGAAAATGAAGTCGAACACCGGCGCGCCCGGCGCCACGAACTCGTCCCAGCTCTTGCTGCGGTAGCCGGCCGTCGGCAGGTGCAGCCGCTCCAGCGTGGCGAGGGCCTGCGGGTGCACCTCGCCTCTTGGATGGCTGCCGGCCGAATAGGCATGGAAGCGTCCTTGGCCCAGCGCGTTGAGGATGCCCTCGGCCAGAATCGAGCGTGCGGAATTGCCCGTGCAGATGAACAGCGCGTTGTACGTGGTCTCTGAAGTCATGGATGGCCCGCGTCAGCAACAAGCGGAACGGGGTGCAGCCGAGCAGCAGGCCGCGGGAGGCTGCGCCGCCGCGTTGAACACGGCGATGTCGCCGAGCGTATGGAAGTGCTCCCAGGCCACGCCCTGCGGATCGGTGACCCAGTGCTTCTCACTGCGCGCGTAGCAACAGGTCGTGGTGCCCTCGCCGAGCGGCGCCAGGCCGGCGGCCTGCGCGCGCGCCTTCAGCACCGCCAGTTCATCGGCGTCGTCGGTCTGGATGCCCAGGTGGTCGATGCCCGGCCTGGGGCCGCGCGTGGAGATGGCGAAATTCACCGGCGGGTCTTCGAGCATCCACTTCGCGTAGTCGGCCTCGATGCGCGCGGGCTGCGCTGCGAAAAGCCGGGAGTAGAAGCCGATGCTGCGGTTCAGGTCATCGACGTGCAGGTGGACATGGAAGCGTTTCATGAAGCGGTCCCTTCAGCAGGAGGAGGTACAGATCCCGGGGGATTCATTCGCCTCGCACACGCCGCCCTGGCAGCAGTGCTCGGTCAGGTAGCCGAGCAGCCCGTTCATGTGGGTGAAGTCGGCGCGGTAGATCAGGTTGCGACCCTGCTGCTCGACCATCACCAGACCGGCGTGAGCCAGTTCCTTAAGGTGGAACGACAACGTGTTGCGGGCCACGTCGAGACGCTCCGCCATGGTGCTGGGCGTCAGTCCTTCAGGGCCCGCCACTACCAGGGAGCGGAACACCCGAAGGCGCTGGGTGTGGGCCAGGGCGGCGAGGGCGGAAACAGCCTGGGTTTCATCCATGATTCGATAATACAACGTTTATCGAATCATATGCAATCGGCATCATCCCGATGCCACGCGCCGGCTGTCTCTGCCAGGGGAGCCGGTGTCCCGTATGCCCTCAAGGATGGCTGCCCTGTCGGGGCCGATCGGAGTTCAGAATGAAGCCTTCCATGCCCAACACCACTGAAGCGACCGGCAATGCAGCTTCCCCTCGGCTGGGGAGCGCGCTCCTCGCGGGATGCGCCGTGGGGGCGCTGGGCGGACTCATCGGATTGGGCGGGGCGGAGTTTCGGCTGCCGCTGCTGATTGGCCTGTTCGGCTTCGCGGCACTTCACGCCGTCATCCTCTCACCGGTCCCATCAGCGCAACGACGAGAAGGAAGGAGCCCAGATGCTCGTGAACTGCACAGCGTACCAGGATGGACGAAAGATAGCCGACCTGCAGGTCGCCCAGATAAGTGAATACCTGGCCAGGAAGGATTGCCTGGTCTGGGTCGCGCTGGCGGACGCCTCGGAAGCGGAGCTCGCGACCATGCAGGCCGAGTTCGGGCTGCACGAACTGGCGATCGAGGATGCCAGCCACGGACACCAGCGTCCCAAGGTGGAAGAGTATGGCGATACGCTCTTCGTCGTCCTGCATACGGTGCAGCTCAATGCCGTCGATCAGCTCCAGATCGGCGAACTCGACGTTTTCGTCGGCGCCGACTTCGTTCTGTCGGTTCGCAAGCACAGCCCGCAGCCGTTGTCCGGAGTCCGGGAGCGGGCCGAGCGGGAGCCCCATCTGCTGCGCCACGGGTCGGGCTACGTGCTGTATGCGCTGATGGATGCGGTGGTCGACCGGTACTTTCCGATCATCGATCTGCTGGAGACCGAGCTCGAGGAAGTCGAGGCCCGGATCTTCACACGCGCCGCGGCACGCGGGAACATTCAACGGCTCTATGCGCTCAGGCAGCGGATCCTGACGGTCCGGCATGCAGTCGCACCCTTGATGGATGCCTCCGCAAAGCTGTGGAGCGGCAGGGTGCCCGAGGTCTGCTCGTCGAATCGGGAATACTTCCGCGACGTCCACGACCACCTGGTCCGGATGAACGACACGCTCAATACCTTGCGCGAGAGCATCGGAACTGCGATACAGGCGAATCTGTCGATGGCAACCATCGAGGAATCGGAGACGACCAAGCGGCTCGCCGCCTGGGCCGGCATCTTCGCCGTGGTCACCGCGATGGCCGGCATCTGGGGCATGAACTTCGAGCACATGCCCGAACTGAAGCTGACCTACGGGTATCCGATGGCCCTGGCCGCGATCGCGGCCGCGGGCTTGTTGCTTTACTACAGGTTCAGGCGGGCGGGCTGGCTGTGATGATCCGAAGCCGGCTGCGCTGAAGACGCTCGCGCATTCGCCGCAAGCGGCGATGCCGGTCAGTACGTCTCCAGATGCAGCCGCCCTTCCTGCTTCAGCGCCGCGGCCAGCGCGTCCCACGACAGCCCGGCGTCGCGGGCGACGTCGCGCAGCGCCAGCACGACGCCGTGCTCCATGCTCTTCAGCCCGCACACGTAGATGCAGGTGCTGGGGTCCTTCAGCAGCGCGGCCAGATCGACCGCCCGTTCGCGCATCAGGTCCTGCACGTAGCGCTTGGGCGTGCCGGGCTGACGCGAGAACGCCAGGTTGATGTCGATGAAGTCCTTCGGCAGGTTCTTCAGCGGCCCGAAGTACGGCAGCTCCTGCGGCGTGCGGGCGCCGAAGAACAGCATCAGCTTGCCGCCCTCGAACTTGCCGCTGGTGCGCAGCCGGCGCCGCCATTCGGTCATCGCGCGCATCGGCGCGCTGCCGGTGCCGGTGCAGATCATCACCACATGGCTGCGCGGGTGGTTGGGCATCAGAAAGCTGGTGCCGAACGGGCCAATGAGCTCGACCTTGTCGCCCACCTTCAGGTCGCACATGTAGTTGCTGGCGACGCCGCGCACCGGCTTGCCGTCGTAGTCTTGCAGCACGCGCTTGATGGTCAGGCTGATGTTGTTGTAGCCCGGGCGCTCGCCGTTCCTGGGGCTGGCGATGCTGTACTGGCGCGGCACGTGGGGCTTGCCGCGCGCGTCCAGCCCCGGCGGCAGCACGGCGATGGACTGGCCCTCCAGCACGGGGAAGGGCATGGCACCGAAATCGAGCACGATGTGGTGCGTGTCGTATTCCTTGCCGACTTCGGTCACGCGCAGCGTGCCGGTGACCGTGGCGGTGATGGGTTTTTTCGCCCCCCCCGGGCCGGAGAGGTTGGCGTAGGCATGGGCCGCCCGCCAGGGGGGCCGCGGGGGGGT
>DAISWF010000147.1:0-14418 GCA_036826495.1 Burkholderiaceae bacterium | reverse complement strand
GCAGCCGGACCGGCATGCGCCGCGGCTGCCGGCGCCGGCGCGGCCGGGCCGGCGAGCGCCGCGAGGAAGTCCTCGGTGTCCGGCGGCAACTGCTTCGGCGTCAGGATCTCGGCCGGCGGATCGATCGGACGCTGGGCCGGATCGGTCGGCAGCAGGTCGCCGTAGTGCGTGACGAACCCGTGACGGATGCGGGTCTTCGCGCGCACCGCATCGAGGATCGGATACAGGTTGTCGGCCGCGACGATCACCTCGGCGCCGAGGTCGGCGAGCTGGTATTCGAGCTCCATCGCCTTGAACAGCGGGCCGCACGGCCCGACGATCGCGCCCAGCTTCTGGATGCCGCAGTGCGCGATGATGTACTGCGGGCAGTTGTTCATGAAGAGCGCCACCCGGTCGCCGGCGCGCACGCCCAAGCCGCGCAGCCGCTGCGCGAAGCGCTCGCTCAGCACGTCCAGCTCCTGCCAGCTCAGCGCGCGGCCGTACCAGATGAAGGCCGGCTTGTCGGGCTGCCGGCGCGCATGCTCGCGCAGGTATTCGTGCAGCGGCTTTTCGCCTTGACGATAGGGCAGCGCCGGGCGGGCGGTCATCGGGTTCTCCGGAATCGATGTCTGCGCCGAGCATACCGCAGCACCCGCCGCCGCCCGAGGGGCGGAAGGTCATCCGGCCGCAGTTGCCTGCGTTTGGGTCAGAATACGCGCCCGCGCCTGTCGCACGCGACCGCCGCACCTCATCCGCACCACCCGCACTCGACCCGCAACCTGCACTCAAGAGGCCCCGTCCGATGCCTGCCACTTCCGATACGCCGAACATGGCGCTGTTCTGCGACTTCGAGAACGTCGCGCTGGGCGTGCGCGAATCCCGCTACGATCAGTTCGACATCCTGCGGGTGCTCGAGCGGCTGCTGCTGAAGGGCAGCATCGTGGTGAAGAAGGCCTACTGCGACTGGGACCGCTACAAGGAGTTCAAGGGCGCGATGCATCAGGCCTCGTTCGAGCTGATCGAGATTCCGCATGTGCGGATGTCGGGCAAGAACTCCGCCGACATCCGGATGGTCGTCGATGCGCTGGACCTGTGCTACACGAAGGCCCACGTCGACACGTTCGTCATCATCAGCGGCGATTCGGACTTCTCGCCGCTGGTCAGCAAGCTGCGCGAGAACAACAAGACGGTGATCGGCGTCGGCGTGAAGAACTCGACGTCGGATCTGCTGATCGCCAATTGCGACGAGTTCATCTTCTACGACGACCTGGTGCGCGAGCAGCCGCAGCGGGCCCGCGCCGCACGCAAGCGGGCGGCCGAGCCGCAGCCTCGCAAGGCGGGCGCGCGCGCATCGGGCGGCAGCGCCGCAGCGGTTGGCAGCGGGGCCGGCGCCGCGGGCGGCAGTGCCGGGGCGGGCGTCGCAGCCGGTACCGGCACGGCCGGCGTGGCCTCGCCCGGGGCCGCGCCGTACGGCAACGCGATCAACGCGGCGGCCACCGCGGCACTGGGAGCCGGCGTTTCGTCATCGACCGGCGGATCCCAGCAGGCATCGGCGGGTCAGGGGGCGGCCGCGACACCGACCGATCGGGAGGTCGAGGACCGCAAGCTCGAGGCGTTCGAGCTGGTCGTCGAGACCGTCGATGCGCTGGTGGCCGAGCGCGGCGACGACGAGACGATCTGGGGCTCGATGGTCAAGCAGACGCTGAAGCGCCGCAAGCCCGGCTTCAACGAGGGCTACTACGGCTTCCGTTCGTTCAACCGGCTGCTGGAGGAGGCGCGCGAGCGCGGCTGGCTGGAGCTGGAGCTCGACGAACGGTCCGGCGGCTACCGGGTGCGGGCGCTGCCGGCCGACAACTGACCGAACCGACCACCACCGACTGCGAAGGAATCCGTGATGATCGCGAAACACCTGACGTTCCGCACGCTGCGACCGCTGGCGGTCACGGCGTCGCTGCTCGCCGCCGCGCTGACCGCCGGCGCCGCCCACGCCGGCCCCACCGTCACGCTGAGCGCCGATGCGCGCGGGCGGGTGGCCAACGACGAGATGGTGGTCACCCTGGCGGTCGAGCGCGACGGGGCGGATCCCGGCGGCGCCAATGAGGCGGTGGTCAAGGCGATGAACGACGCGATCGACCGGGCGAAGAAGGTGCAGGGCGTGCAGGCGCGGCTCGGCAGCCTGCAGACCCATCCGACGTTCAACGACAAGGGCAAGCCGACCGGCTACCGGGTGCGCGGCGAGGTGGTGCTGGAGTCGCGCAACTTCAGCGAGCTGGCCAGCCTGTCCGGCACGCTGGCGCAGCGGATGCTGCTGGCCGGCGTCGCGTTCCGCGCGTCCGGCGGCCTGCGCGATCAGGAGGAAAAGCGGCTGCTGCAGGAAGCGGCCGGCGCCTTTCGGGCCCGTGCGAAGGCGATCGCCAGCGCGTTCGGCATGAACGACTATGACATCCGCGAGCTGTCGGTCGGCTCGCGCAGCGGCGATGAACGAGGCGGCGATGAGGGCATCGCCGCTGCCGACCGAGGGCGGCGACAGCGAGGTGGTGGTGTCGGTCAACGGGAAGATCGAGTTGAAGTGACCGGCGCGCGCCCGCATCGGCCGGGCGCCGGGGCTGCCTGAAGCGAGGGGCCGCGGTGGCCGTGCGCCACCGGCCGGCCATGCGTCCGGTCTTCGGATCTTCAGATCTTCAGCCGGTCCACCGGTTTGCCGCCGACCAGGTGCGAATCGACGATCTCATCGATGTCGGCCTTGTCGACGTAGGTGTACCAGGTGCCCTCGGGATAGACGACGATGCAGGGGCCTTCCTCGCAGCGGTCCAGGCAGCCGGCGTTGTTGATGCGCACGCTGCCCTGGCCGGCAAGCCCTAGGGCCTTGACCCGCTTCTTCGCGTAATCGCGCATTTCAGAAGCGCCGGCCGCGGCGCAGAACGGTCGGGTCTGGCCGTTCGCGTCGGGCTCGCGCACGTTGGTGCAGAAGAACACGTGGTGCTTGTAGTAGCTCATGGCGGCCGACCGGGCGCGGCAGTGGATCGAAGTCGATTCTCGCATGGCTGCAACAACCGTGCCCGGAGTGCGGCGATCGTTTGATAGCATCCGCTCCATGATCGTTTCCGCCAGGGCCGCGCGCATCGCTGCGGCTGCCGTGCTCGCCCTGCTGACCGCCTGCGCGTCGGCCCAGACCCGCCAGCTTCCGGCCGCGCTGGCGCAGATGCTGTCGAAGCAGCGCCAGATGGAGGGCGACGTGGCGGTCCACGTCGTGCCGGTCGATGGCGGCCCGGTGCTGGCCAGCCTGAACGCTCATGTGCCGATGAATCCGGCCTCGACGATGAAGGTGCTGACCAGCTACGCGGCGCTGTCGTCGCTGGGCCCGGACTATCGCTGGCGCACCGGCATCCATCTGAACGGCCGGCTCGACGGCGACGTGCTGCACGGCGATCTGGTGATCAAGGGCGGCGGTGATCCGAAGTTCGTCATCGAGGATCTGAACGAGCTGGTCGCGCGCATCCGCGCCAGGGGCCTGCGGGTGATCCGCGGCGACCTGCTGCTCGACGATTCGGTGTACGAACTGGACGAGCGCAGCGTCGAGCAGTTCGACGGCGACCCCTATCAGCCGTACAACGTGCGGCCGTTCGGCGTGCTGATGAACTTCAAGGCGGTGAAGTTCGTGATGAAGCCGGTCAACGGCGGCGTCGACGTGGTCATCGATCCGCCGCTGGCCGACGTGGAGCTCGACGTCGCCGTGAAGCCGGCGCCCGGCAAATGCCGCTGGGGCGCGGGCGGCCTGTCGATCCGCGTGGGCGGCACCCAGTACAAGCCGCTGATACGGGTCGAAGGGCCGTACTCGACGGCCTGCGGCGAACAGTCGACGTTCGTCGCGGTGCTGACCCACCGGCAGTTCGTCCATTCGCTGTTCAAGGCGGCATGGCTGGCCGCCGGCGGCGAGTGGGTGCAGGGCCGAACCGAGATCGTGCGGGGGGCCGCGAAAGGCGCGCCGTGGATCGAGTGGGTGTCGCCGCGCACGCTGGCCGACGTGGTGCAGGACATCAACAAGTTCAGCAACAACGTGATGACGCGGCAGGTGCTGCTGCAGGCGACCACAGAGGCCGACCGCATGCCGGCGACGGTCGAGCGGGCCCGCATCTGGCTGCGCCGATGGTATGGCGCGATGAACATCGACCTGCCCGAGCTGATCATCGACAACGGCTCCGGGCTGTCGCGCCAGGAGCGCATATCGGCCCGCGGCATGGCCAGCGTGCTGTTGAGCATGGCCAGGAGCCCGCTGGGCGAGACGCTGCGGCTGTCGCTGCCGCAGGTCGGCATCGACGGCACGATGCGCAACCGCCTGGTCGGCGATCCGCTGGCGGGCCGCGCATGGCTGAAGACCGGCAGCCTCGACAACGTACGCACGATCGCCGGCTATCTCGACGCCGCCTCGGGCCGGCGCTACGTGGTGGTGATGCTGGCCAACGGCGACCGTGCCGCGCTCAGCCAGCCGGCGCAGGATGCGCTGCTGCGCTGGGTGTATGCGAACGGTTGAGCGGCCGCCGCCCGGTCCGAGCCGAACCGCTGCGCCTTCACCGTCGCGACGTGAGCGTCACAGCCCCAGCGACGACCAGAGCTGATCGATCCGCGCCCGCACCGCATCGTCCATCGCGATCGGCCGGCCCCATTCGCGCTGCGTCTCGCCGGGCCACTTGCCGGTCGCATCCAGCCCCATCTTCGAGCCGAGGCCCGACACCGGCGACGCGAAGTCCAGGTAGTCGATCGGCGTGTGGTCGACCAGCGTCGTGTCGCGGATCGGATCGACGCGGGTGGTGATCGCCCAGATCACCTGCTGCCAGTCGCGCACGTTCACGTCGTCGTCGGTGACGACGATGAACTTGGTGTACATGAACTGGCGCAGGAAGCTCCACAACCCGAACATCACGCGCTTCGCATGGCCGGGATAGGCCTTGCGGATGCTGATGATCGCCATGCGATAGCTGCAGCCCTCAGGCGGCAGGTAGAAGTCGACGATCTCCGGAAACTGCTTCTGCAGGATCGGCACGAACACCTCGTTCAGCGCCACCCCCAGCACCGCCGGTTCGTCGGGCGGCTTGCCGGTGTAGGTCGAGTGATAGATCGGGTCGTCGCGCGTCGTGATCCGTTCGATCGTGAAGACCGGGAACCATTCACGTTCGTTGTAGTAGCCGGTGTGGTCGCCGAACGGTCCCTCGATCGCCATCTCGTAGCCGGTGCGGGCCTGCGGCGGCAGCTCGCCCTTGAAGCGAAGCTGCGCGGCATTGGCGCGGGTCACGCGTTGATCGGGATCGGGGCGGATCGTGCCTTCGAGCACGATCTCGGCGCTCGCCGGCACGCGCAGGTCGCTGCCCAGGCACTTGACGATCTCGGTCTTGGCGCCGCGCAGCAGCCCGGCGAACTGGTATTCGGACAGATTGTCGGGCACCGGCGTCACCGCGCCGAGAATCGTCGCCGGGTCGGCGCCCAGCGCCACCGCGACCGGAAACGGCTCGCCCGGGTGGGCCTGCGCGAAGTCGCGGAAGTCGAGCGCGCCGCCGCGATGGGCGAGCCAGCGCATGATCACCTTGTCGCGGGCGATCACCTGCTGCCGGTAGATGCCGAGGTTCTGGCGCGGCTTGTTCGGTCCGCGCGTGACGGTGAGCCCCCAGGTGATCAGCGGCCCGGCGTCGTCGGGCCAGCAAGTCTGCACCGGCAGCCGGTTCAGATCGACCTCCTCGTGTTCCCACACGTTGCGCTGGCACGGTGCGTCGCCGGCCTCGCGCGGCGCCATGTTCAGCACCTGGCGCAGCACCGGCAGCTTGTCCCAGGCGTCCTTCAGGCCGCGCGGCGGATCGGGCTCCTTCAGATAGGCGAGCAGCCGGCCGACCTCGCGCAGCGCCTGCACCGAATCCTCGCCCATGCCGAGCGCCACGCGCCGCGGCGTGCCGAACAGATTCGCCAGCACCGGGATCGCCCACGCGCGATGGCGCGACGCCGGCTGCTCGAACAGCAGTGCGGGCCCGTTCGCCTTCAGCACCCGGTCGGCGATCTCGGTCATCTCCAACACCGGGGATATCCTCGCCTGGATCCTGCGCAGTTCGCCCAGTTGATCGAGTTGTTGCAGGAAATCCCGCAAATCCTTGTATTTCATGAAATCGTTCACGCCTCGCAGTGCCCGCCGAGACATTTTCTCACCGAATGCGGGTTGACCGGCCCGCGTGCTATTCAATAGAATCCGCCCAGCTTTTTCCGGGTTGCTCTCTGCGGCCCCTCCGATAATTCCGTCGTCCCGGTGCGGACGGCACTGAAGCGGCCTGGCCCAACCGGCCGCATGGATCGATCGGGACACCTGCGACATGGTCCGGTGTCCGCCCCGTCGGGGTTCTGCCGCTTGCGGCGAACGCCGGCAGAAGCAACAAGCAGCAGAGCCCACCCTGCGGGTGGCGATGAACGAAGCGGCCATCGGCCGCGAGGAGCATGGATGCGGGATCCGCGATGGATCGCCTGGCTGTTCGGATTGTTCGTGCGCCTGCTCGGCGCCGGCCGGTTCACCCGCGCCGCCTGGCCGATGCTGGCCGTGGCGGCATCGGGCAGCGTGGTGATGCTGTCGCCGGTCATGATCACCGACGCGTCGGTCGCGCAGGAGGGTGCGGTGCTGCTGCCCACCGGGCTGGCGACGCTGTCGGAAGTGCGCCGTGTCGTCGAGGCCGCGATCCAGGAGCCGGGCAAACCGGTGGTCACCGTCGCCGCGGTCACCGCACCGCCGCCGGCGGCCGCCGCGCAGCCGCCCAGGCCCACGCCGTTCAAACCGGCCGCCACGCCGCTGCAGCTCAGCAAGGAGCAGGCGAACCTCGCGCAGTTCATCGCCGGCCGCTATCGCGTCGCGCTCGACAACACGCAGTTGTTCGTCGATGGCGCATACAAGGCCGCCCGCGAATACAAGATGGATCCGTGGCTGCTGCTGGCGGTGATGGCGGTGGAGTCCAGCTTCGATCCCGATGCCACCAGTCATCGCGGCGCGCACGGGCTGATGCAGGTGCTGACGCGCGTGCATACCGAGAAGTTCGCGCCGTTCGGCGGCGTCGCCGCGGCCTTCGATCCGATCGCCAACATCAAGGTCGGCACCCGCATCCTGCGTGATTACATCGCGCGCGACGGCAGCGTCGAAGGCGGGCTGAAGGCCTACGTCGGTGCCGCGTTGCTCGATGACGATCGCGGCTACGGCGTCAAGGTGCTCGCCGAGCGTGAGCGGCTCGCCGCGGCCGCGGCCGGCAAGGGCGTGCCGAACCTGCCGTCCAGGCCGGCCGTGCCCGAGAAGCCGGCCGTCGCCGGCGTCGACGCGGCCCCGGCACCCGCCGCCGCAACCGGCGATGGTGCGCGGGCGCGCGATGCGATCATGGAGCTGATCGACAACGTGATGTCGGGCTCCACCGCCGCCCACGCCGCGCCGATGTCGCCGGCGACCGCGGCCGCTGAAGGGCCGGCGCCGGCCCCGTAGCCTTCATCGGCTCCGGGAGCTTCATCAGCTCCGGGAGCCCTCCAGCGTCGGCAGCCAGCGCCCGATGCGCCTGATCGCTTCCTCGAGCTGTTCATAAGCGGTCGCATACGACAGCCGCAGATAGCGCTGCGGCTCGTGGGTGCCGAAGTCGGTGCCGGGCACCAGCGACACGAACTGCTCGTCGAGCAGTCGCGCGGCGAAGCGGCTGCTGTCGAGCCCGAAGCGGCTGCAGTCCAGGTAGACGTAGAACGCGCCGTCGGGCATCACCGGCACGTCGAGCCCGATCGCGCGCAGCGCCGGCACGATGAAGTCGCGGCGCCGCTGGAACTCGCGGCGGCGCTCCTCGTAGATCGCCAGCGATTCGGCATCGAAGCAGGCCAGGCCCGCATGCTGGGCCAGCGCGGACGGGCAGATGAACAGGTTCTGCGCCAGCTTCTCGAACACGCCGGCCAGCGCCTCCG
Organism: Burkholderiaceae bacterium; assembly: GCA_036826495.1. GTDB lineage: Bacteria > Pseudomonadota > Gammaproteobacteria > Burkholderiales > Burkholderiaceae_E > DAISWF01. Next base: position 6,486 of record DAISWF010000147.1, on the reverse strand, counting down.
GCACGACCAGCCAGCCCAGCCGCCAGCCGGTCATGCTGAAGTACTTCGAGAAGCTGTTGGTGACGATCACGTCGTCGCCGAGCTCGAGCGCGCTGTGCACCCGCTGCCGGCCGGCATCGAGGTCGTAGCGCAGGCCGAGATAGATCTCGTCGACCAGCGTGAAGCCGCCGCGGCCGCGCACGACGTCGACGATGCGGCCCAGCTCGTCGAACGGGATCGACGTGCCGGTCGGGTTCGCCGGCGATGCCAGCAACGTGCCGCACACCCGGTCGTTCCAGTATCCCTGCAGCCGTTCGCCGGTCATCTGGAAGCGCGTGTCCGGGCCCACCGGCACGCCGACCGGCACGCCATCGACGGCGGCAACGAAGTGCCGGTTGCAGGGATAGCTCGGATCGGTCATCAGCACCTGTGCGCCGGGGTTCACCAGCGCGCAGCAGGCGAGCGACAGCGCCGCCGATGCGCCGGCCGTCACGACGATGCGCGCCGGCGCCACGTCGAGCCCGTAGCGGTCGCCGTAGTGCCGGGCGATCGCCTGGCGCAGCGGCGCGATGCCGGTGGCCGGCGTGTACTGCGTGCGGCCGGCGCGCGCAGCGAGCTCCAGCGCCCGCAGCACCGGCTCGGGCGCCGTGAAGTCCGGCTCGCCGATGCTCATGTGGATCACCGGATGGCCGGCGGCCTGCAGCGCCGACGCGTGCTTGACCAGCTCCATCACCTGGAACGGGCGGATCTGCGCGACGCGGTGGGCAAGGATGGGGATGCTCATCGAAGCTCGGGTGGGCCGGTGCAGGCCCGGTAGGGTCGGGTTGCAGCGATTCTATTGTCATCGATGGAAAAAGCTCATTCGATCTTGTTGGTTGGGAATCGGCGGGCCGGCCTGCACACTGCCTCGGCTGCCGGTCGGCCATCGCCCGGCCGCTGCGGTCGGGTCGCGGCGGCCGGCATCGCCGCGCCGCCGGCGCCTCGTCGAACCGCCCCTCGATCCTCCACCAACCTTCTGCATCAGCCGCTTCCATGCCGATCGATCGTCGCCGCCTGCTCGCCGGTGCTGCCGCGCTGGCCCCTTTGGCGCTGGCCCGCCCCGTCGCCGCGCAGCCTTTCCCGTCGCGGCCCATCCGCATCCTGGTGCCGGTGCCGCCCGGCGGCAGCCTCGATCTGCTGTCGCGCACGCTGGCCAAGGTGCTGCCGGCGCGGCTCGACCAGCCGGTGGTCGTCGAGAACCATGCCGGTGCCGGCGGCAACATCGCGTTCGGTCTGGCCGCTCAGGCGCCCGCCGACGGGCACACCTTGCTGCACGGCTGGGACCCGCTGGTGATCAATCCGCCGCTGTACGGCAAGGTGCCTTACCGGCTCGACCAGTTCGCGCCGATCACGCTGGCGGTGACCTCCGGGCAGGTGCTGGTCACGCATCCGGGCAGGGTGCCGGCCACCGACTTCGGCGGATTCGCCGCGCTGGCCGCCGCCCGGCCGGGGGCGCTGACGATAGGCACGCCGGGCAGCGGCAGCCCGGGCCATCTGGCGATGTCACTGCTCGAAACTTCGACCGGGCTGAAGTTCGTCCACGTGCCCTACAAGGGCGGCGGCCCGGCGATCGCCGACCTGCTGGCCGGGCATCTGGATGCCGCGTTCGTCACGTTGCCGGCGGCGCTCGCCCACGTGCGGGCGGACCGGCTGCGGGCGATCGGCCTGTCGTCGCCGCGGCGATCGACCGGCGCGCCCCAGATTCCCACCTTCCAGGAGGGCGGCGTGCGCGGCTACGAGCTCGATTCGTGGCAAGGGTTTTTCGCGCCGGCGGGCACGCCCGTCGACGCGATCGGCCGCTTGAACCGCGAGATCGTCGCGGCCTTGACCGAGCCGGCGCTGCGCGAGCAGCTCGTCGGCCAGGGCTTCGAGGTCGTCGGCAGCCCGCCTCAGCGGCTGGCGCAGGAGCTGACGGCGGGGGCCGATCGCTGGGCCGAACTGGTCAAGTCGTCCGGCGCCCGGGTGGACTGACGGAAGTCAGCGCCGCTGGCCGGCCCCGGTCCGCGCCGGCGGCCGACCCCCGTCCCACCGCATAAGGAAAGCAGATTTCGTTGGTTCCGTCGGGACGCCGGCGGGCCGACCATACGCGTCCGGGCGTCCGAACCCAGACGGGTGCCCATTGGCCGGTTGGACACCCATGTATCTGTACGACCCGATTGACCAGCAATTCGTCGACGAACGCGTGCGGCAGTTCCGCGACCAGACGCAGCGCTTCTTCGACGGCAAGCTCTCCGAGGACGAGTTCCGGCCGCTGCGGCTGCAGAACGGCCTGTACATCCAGAAGCATGCGCCGATGCTGCGCGTGGCGATTCCGTACGGCATGCTGAGCTCGCGCCAGTTGCGCAAGCTCGGCCACATCGCCCGCGAGTACGACCACGGCTACGGCCACTTCAGCACCCGCCAGAACATGCAGTTCAACTGGCCGGAGCTGGCCGACGTGCCGGAGATCCTGGCCGAGCTGGCCACGGTGCAGATGCATGCGATCCAGACCAGCGGCAACTGCGTGCGCAACATCACCACCGATCACCTTGCCGGCGTGGCGCCGGACGAGACCGTCAATCCGCTGGTGTGGGCCGAGGTGCTGCGGCAGTGGTCTACGTTCCATCCGGAATTCGCGTTCCTGCCGCGCAAGTTCAAGATCGCGATCAGCGGCGCAGCCGACGACCGTGCCGCGACGCTGGTACACGATATCGGCCTGCAGGCGGTGCAAGACGACGCGGGCGAGATCGGCTTTCGCTTCATCGTCGGCGGCGGCCTGGGCCGCACGCCGATGGTCGGCCACGTGATCCGCGAGTTCCTGCCCTGGCAGCATCTGCTGACCTATCTCGATGCCGCGCTCAGGGTCTACAACCGCTACGGCCGGCGCGACAACAAGTACAAGGCGCGCATCAAGATCCTGGTCAAGGACCTGACGCCGGCGAAGTATGCGGCGCAGGTCGAGGAAGAATGGGCGCGGATCAAGGACGGCCCCGGCACGCTGGTGCAGGCCGAGATCGATCGCATCGCGTCGCGCTTTACGCGGCCCGGCTACCTGGCGCTGCCGGCCGGCGACCCGCAGCTCGAGGATCGCCGGCGCACCGTCAAGGCGTTCGGCCGCTGGGTGGAGCGCTGCGTGCATCCGCACCGGGTGCCCGGCTATGCCGCGGTCACGCTGACGTTGAAGAAGACCGGCGTGCCGCCGGGCGACGTCACCGGCGACCAGATGGACGCGATCGCCGCGCTGGCCGACCGCTACAGCTTCGGCGAGATGCGCGTCACGCACGAGCAGAACCTGGTGTTCGCCGACGTCGAGCAGCGCGACCTGTTCGAGCTGTGGAACAAGCTGGTGCCGCTGGGCGTGGCCACGCCGAACCTGGGCCTGCTGACCAACATCATCTCGTGCCCCGGCGGCGACTTCTGCGCGCTGGCCAACGCGGTGTCGATCCCGGTCGCTCAGGCGATTTCCGAACGCTTCGACAACCTGGATTTCCAGCACGACATCGGCGAGCTGGACCTGAACATCTCCGGCTGCATCAACGCCTGCGGTCACCACCACATCGGCCACATCGGCATCCTCGGCGTCGACAAGGCCGGCGAGGAGTGGTACCAGGTGACGATCGGCGGCCGTCAGGGCAATCGCGCCGCGATCGGCAAGATCATCGGTCCCTCGTTCGCCCGCAACGAGGTGCCCGACGTCATCGAGCGGCTGCTCGGTGCCTATCTGCGGATTCGCGATTCGGAAGAAGAGCGTTTCGTCGACGTCGTCCATCGCGTCGGCATCGAACCTTTCAAGGAAGCCGTCTATGTCCAAGCTCATTGACCGCAACGGCCCGGTGGCCGATGGCTGGGTGCTGTTCACCGGCGATGCGTCGGCGGTGAAACCGGGCGCGAAGCTGCTGCTGCCGCTGGACGTCTACCGCGAGTACCGCGACCGCTGGCTGACCCACGACGGCAAGCTGGGCGTTCTGCTGGCGCCGAGCGACGATCCGGCCGCGATCGCCGACGAGCTTTCGCATCTGTCGCTGATCGCGGTGGACTTCCCGAGCTTCACCGACGGCCGCGGCTACTCGATCGCGCGGTTGCTGCGCGATCGCCATCACTACGAGGGCGAGCTGCGCGCGGTCGGCGACATCCTGCGCGACCAGCTCTTCCTGCTGTCGCGCGTCGGCTTCAACACCTTCGCGCTGCGCGACGATCAGGACGTCGATGTCGCGCTGACCGCGTTCGCCGATTTCAGCGAGGTCTATCAGGCCGCCTGGGATCGCGGCCCGCTGTTCGGCCGGCGCTTCGCGCAGGCGGCCTGAGCCGTCCGCGCCGGATTCGCCCGCATGCCCGCCTCCTTCACTCCTTGCGCCCCGTACCACGTTCACCGATGACCGTCTCCGCCCATCTCGATCAGCTCGCCGCGCAGGCGATCGAGCGCCTGACCGCCGCCGTCGCCGCGCATGCGCCGGCGGTGTTCACCACCAGCCTCGGCGTCGAGGACATGGTGGTGCTCGAGCTGATCCAGCAGGCGTCGCTCGACGTCGACGTCGTCACGTTCGAGACCGGCCGGCTTCACGAAGAGACGCTGGCGCTGCTCGACCGTTCGCGTGAGCACTACGGCCGGACCATCCGTGCGCTCTATCCCGATCGCCAGGCGCTCGAGGCCTTCGTCGCCGAGCACGGCGTCAACGGCTTCTATCAGTCGATCGACGTGCGCAAGCGCTGCTGCGAGATCCGCAAGACCGAGCCGCTGGCGCGGGCGCTCGCCGGCAAGGGGCTGTGGATCACCGGCCTGCGGCGCGAGCAGTCGGTGACCCGCGCGTCGCTGCAGGCATTGGAGTTCGATCCGGCGCACGGGCTGATGAAGTCGAATCCGCTGATCGACTGGCTGGCCGACGACGTGTGGGCATTCGCCCGCGCGCACCGCGTGCCGACCAACGTGCTGCACGATCGCGGCTTTCCGAGCATCGGCTGCGCGCCGTGCACCCGCGCGGTCGGCCCCGGTGAGGATCCGCGCGCCGGGCGCTGGTGGTGGGAGCAGGCCGAGACCCGCGAGTGCGGGCTGCACATGACGCCCGATGGCCGGCTGGTCCGCGCAAGGACGGCGGCGGTCTGAAGGCTCTTGCCGGCCCATCGCGCGGCAATGATCGTAGTTTGAATACGCCCTGGTAACGGAGCACTCTCCCGATGGACATGACCTTGTCGGCCCCGCTGCGGGCCGTGGTGGACGGGCAGCCGGCCGGCCGGCCCTTCACGCACCTGGACGCGCTCGAGGCCGAGGCGATCCACATCCTGCGCGAGGTGGCCAGCGAATGCTCGAACGTCGCGCTGCTGTTCTCCGGCGGCAAGGACTCGGCAGTGGTGTTGAAGCTCGCGCTGAAGGCGTTCTTTCCGCAGCGGCTGCCGTTCACGTTGCTGCATGTCGATACCGAGCACAACTATCCGGAGGTGATCGCGTTCCGCGACCGGGTCGCGCAGCGCCACGGGCTGAACCTGGTGGTCCGCTCGGTCGGCGATTCGATCCGCGCCGGCCGGGTGCGGCTGCGCCGGGACGACGAGCCGCGCAATCCGCACCAGTCGGTGACCCTGCTCGATGCGATCGCCGAGCTGAAGTTCGATGCCTGCATCGGCGGCGCGCGCCGCGACGAGGAGAAGGCTCGCGCCAAGGAGCGGGTGTTCTCGTTCCGCGACGAGTTCGGCCAGTGGGATCCGAAGAACCAGCGGCCGGAGCTCTGGTCGCTGTACAACGGCCGGGTCAATCGCGGCGAGAACATCCGCGTGTTCCCGATCTCGAACTGGACCGAGCTCGACGTCTGGCAATACATCCGGCGCGAGGCGATCGAGCTGCCGGAGATCTATTTCGCGCATCGCCGCGAGATCGTCCGGCGCGACGGCGCGCTGGTGCCGGTCACCGCACTGACGCCGGCCCGTGCCGGCGAGCCGGTCGAGACGCTGTCGGTACGTTTCCGCACCGTCGGCGACATCACCTGCACCGCGCCCGTGGCGTCGGATGCGGCGACGATCGACGAGATCATCGCCGAGACCGAGGCGACCCGGGTGTCCGAACGGGGCGCGACCAGGCTCGACGACCAGGCCAACGAGGCGGCGATGGAATTGCGCAAGCGCGAGGGCTATTTCTGATGGGCGGGTTGCTGCGCTTCACCACCGCCGGCAGCGTCGACGACGGCAAGAGCACGCTGATCGGCCGCCTGCTGTACGACAGCAAGAGCCTGCTGGCCGATCACATGACGGCGATCGAGGCGGCCTCGCGCCGGCGCGGGCTGACCGATGTCGATCTGTCGCTGCTGACCGATGGATTGATCGCCGAACGCGAGCAGGGCATCACGATCGACGTCGCCTACCGCTACTTCGCGACGCCGGCCCGCAAGTTCATCATCGCCGATTCGCCCGGCCATGCGCAGTACACCCGCAACATGGTCACCGGCGCCAGCACCGCCGACGTCGCGGTGATCCTGGTCGATGCCCGCAGCGGACTGCAGGCGC
>DAISWF010000146.1:3182-14468 GCA_036826495.1 Burkholderiaceae bacterium | reverse complement strand
CAGGTCGCCCTTGTGCACCGTGCGGTCGAAGGTCTGGCCGGCGAACGCCTTCTGATGCACGGTGCCGTCCGGATTGCGGTCGAAGAAGCAGCCCAGCTCGTTCTCGAGCTCGTGGATGCGCTCGACCGCCGTCGTGACCAGCGTCCACGCGAGATCCTGGTCGGCGAGCCACTTGCTGCCGTCGACGGTGTCCATGAAATGGCGCTCGATCGAGTCGCCCGCCGCCAGCGCGACGTTGTAGCCGCCCTGCACCATCCGCGTGCAGCCGCTCTTGCCGAGCAGCCCCTTGACCGCGACCGTGATCGACAGCTCCGGGTCCGCCTGGTGCGCGTGCAGCGCCGCGAACAGCCCGGCGCCGCCGGAGCCGAGGATCAGGATGTCGGTCTGCAGCGTTCGCAGGCTCACTGCGGCTTCACCCCGAGATCGGCGAGCACCTGCGCGCGCCGCGCGTTCACGCGCTCGCGCACCGCGTCGTACAGGCTGCCGCCGTCGCTGTCCATCGCGACCAGCAGCGGCCCGAAGTCGCGGATGCGGAACTTCCACAGCGACTCGGGGTTCAGGTCGTCGAGGTCGACGTCCTCGATGCTCTCTATCCAGGTGGTCTCGAGCGCCGCCGTGCCGCCGATGATCGCCAGGTAGGCGCCGCCGAGCTCGCGAAACGCCGCCAGCGATCCGTCGCGCAGACCGCCCTTGCCGATGATGATGCGCACGCCGTTGCGCTCCATCAGCGGACGCGTGAACCGCTCCATCCGGTCCGACGTCGTCGTGCCGATGCACACCGGCGCATAGCCGGTCGGATGCGCGGCATCGGGGGGGACGCGCCGCACGTTCGGTGCGGTGTGGATCACCGCATGCCCGCGCAGATCGAAGCGCGTGGCGCGCCCGCGGTCGAACATCGCGATCTGCGTGGCGTCGCGGATGCCGAACAGCGTCTGCTGCAAGGTGACGGTGTCGTCGACGCGCAGCCGGCGGACCTGCTCCTCGGTGACCGGCATCGTCAGTTCGTGGTGAGGCATGGTCAGAATCCGTAGGAGACGCCGGCGGGCGTGAAGGTGGCCGTCGCCCGGCGCGCCGAATGGCACTGCATGTTGACCGCGACCGGGTTCATCGTGATGTGCGTCGCGGCCAGCTCGACGTGCACCGCGAACGCGGTGGAATCGCCGCCCAGCCCCTGCGGGCCGACGCCGAGGCGGTTGACGGCCGCGCTCAGCTCCTGCTCGAGCCGCGCGCCGTCGGGGTCGCTGCAGCGGCTGCCGAGCGCGCGCGTCGCCGCGCGCTTGGCCAGCGCGACGCACAGGTCGGAGGTGCCGCCGACGCCGACGCCGACGATCGTCGGCGGACACGGCTTGCCGCCGGCGGCGATCACGCAGTCGACGACGAAGGTCCTGATCCCGTCGACGCCTTCGGCCGGGATCGCCATCTTCAGGAACGAGCCGTTCTCCGAGCCGCTGCCCTTGGGCACCATCGCGATCGACAGCACGTCGGGCTGCTCGATGAAGTCGACGTGGATCACCGGCACGCCGATGCCGCACGAGGTGTGCTCGTTGCGCCGCGTCAGCGGATGCACGACCGACGAGCGCAGCGGATGCTCGCGGGTGGCGCGCTCGCAGCCCCGGCGGATCGCCTGCTTGAGCGCATGGCCGTCGAGGTCGACGCCGGCGCCGATCAGCACGTCGTAGATCGGAATGCCGGTGTCCTGGCACAGCAGGTTGTGCGTGTCCTCGGCGACCCTGATGTTGGTCAGCATCGTCGCCAGCACGCCCTGCGCGGTGCGGTCGGTCTCGCCGGCCGACAGCCGTGCGAAGCCGTCCTTGATGTCCGGCGGCAGGATCTTCAGCGCCCGGATGTAGAGCTCCCTGGCGGCCTCCTCGACCGCCGCCGGTTCGATTCTCACTTGTCCGTCCTCGCTCGCAGTGAACAGAACACTAGTTGGCCTTCAGCCCGCGCCGCTCGACGACCTTCGCCCAGTACGCCGACTCCTTGTCGATCGCCGCCGCGAACTCGGCCGGCTTGTTGCCGACCGGCGTCATGCCCTGCACGAACAGCCGCGCCTTCATCTGCGTGGTCTGCAGCACCTTGACCGTGTCGCGATGGATCCGCTCGACGATCGCCCCAGGCGTGCCGGTCGGCACCATGAAACCGAACCATCCGGTGTTCTCGAAGCCCGGCAGACCGCTCTCGGCGACGGTCGGCACGTCGGGCAGCAGCGGCGAGCGCGCGGCGCTGGTCACCGCCAGCGCGCGCAGCCGGCCGTTGTTGACGAACGGCGCGGCCGCCGCGATGTTGCCGACCATCAACTGGATCGCGCCCGACGCCAGGTCGGTGTACGACGGCCCCTCGCCCTTGTACGGGACGTGCGCGAGGTCGATGCCGGCGGCGTTGAGGAAGCTCTCGGCCGCCATGTGCACCTGGCTGCCGATGCCGGCCGAGCCGAAGTTCAGCCTGGCCGGCTGCTTCTTCGCATAGTCGATGAACTCGGCGAGATTCTTTACCGGCAGCGACGGGTTGACGACCACCACCTGCGGGCCGCTCGCGACGTTGGTCACCGCGACGAAGTCCTTCTTGGCGTCGAACGGCATCTTCGCGTACATGTGCGGATTGACGGTGAAGATGCTGCCCGAGGTCATCAGCAGCGTGTAGCCGTCGGGCGGCGACTTGGCGACCACCTCGGCGCCGATGTTGCCGCCCGCGCCGCCGCGATTCTCGATGACCACCGGCTGGCCCCAGATCTCGCTCAGGTCCCTGCCGATGGCGCGCGCGACGACGTCGGTGGTGCCGCCGGCCGCGAACGGCACGACGATGCGCACCGGCCGGGTCGGCCACGCCTCCTGCGCGTGCACGTCCGGCACCGCCGACGGCGCCAGCGCGAGCACGCACGATCCGGCCGCGAGCTCGAGCAGGGCGCGGCGATTGCGACATCCGATGGTCTTCAAGCTTGCCTCCTCCTGGTCATTCCGACTGGAAAGTGCTGATGCCACGGAACCGCTGCGCGCCTATCCGACCAGCGCCAATGCGAATGCCAGCCCCGCGACGATGGCCACGCCGGCCGCCGCCGCGATCGCGTTCTTGCGCAATCCCGACCACGGCCTGAACTCGATCACCAGCAGCCGCAGTCCGCCGGCCAGGTGGGTCGCCAGCAGCACGACCATGCACCATTCGCCGAGCTTGAACAGCGGCCGGTCGGCGAAGCGCAGCACGCCGTCGAACGCGGCCTCGCCGTGCAACGCCTGCCCCAATGTCCAGAAGTGCAGCGGCAGGAACGCGGCCAGCGCGAGGCCGGACAGCCGATGCGCGAGGAACGCCCACCACGCCGGATGGCTGCGGGCGCGAAAGTCGTTGCGCCGCGCTGCGGGCCTGTGGCCGCTGGCGTTGATACTGGTGCCCGCGCCGGTGCTCCTTCCTGCGTTCGCGCTCACTGGACTGCCTTCCGCGCTACGCGCTTCGGGGCTACGAACCTTGAAGCAGCCCGGCGGTTCATGCCACCACCGCCCAGACGGCGCGCAGGCCGAGCACCGCCAGCGCGAGCGCCAGCACGACGGCCACCGCGTTGCTGCGCCGCCCACTCCAGCCCAGCCACTCCTCGGCGATGCGCGCCAGCCCGATCGGCACGTGCACGGCGCAGGCGATCACGAATACACCGTAGAACGCCGCCACCAGCAGGCTGCCGCGCGTGCGCGCCAGGATCTCGGCGCCGGTGAGGCCACCGCGCACCGCGTAGACGATCGTCGCCAGGTGGATTGCGACGCACAGCGCGAGCACCATGGCGCTGACGCGCTGCAGATACCAGAGCTGCGCCTGCATGGCGGCGCCGCTCATCGGCGGCTCCTCATCGTGAGGCTTCTCATCGTGAGGCTTCTCATCGCCCGGCCGCGCGGATCGCTCACAGCGCGCCGCGCAGCGCGCGGCGTGCGACCAGGCGCTTGAGGCCGGAGATGCCCGCGGTCGGCTCGATCGCCTTCGGACATCGCTCGGTGCAGGAGCCCTGCGTATGGCAGGCGTGACAGCCGGCGTCGCCGGCGACGGCACGCAGCCGCTCGCGCTGGTCGACGTCGCGTACGTCGTTGACCAGCGTCCATGCGCGATTGAGCGCCGCTGGCCCGAGGTAGTCGGGCCGCCAGGCGACGACGTCGCACGACGCATGGCAGACGGCACAGCCGATGCACTCGATGCCGGCATTCGCGGCGGCGCGCTCCGGCGACGCCGGCTCGACCCGCGCGAAGTCGTCGTGGCGCGTGGCGGCCCCGCGGAACCGGCCGCGGGCTCGCGCCCACTTGTCGAAGAATCCGCTCATGTCGGTTGCCAGATCCTTCACGATCGGCAGGTTCGACAGCGGAGCGATCTCGAGCGCATCGCCGTCGGCCACCTTCGAGACATGCGTGCGGCAGGTCCAGCGCGCCACCCCGTTGACCGTCATCGCGCACGAACCGCACATGCCGACCCGGCAGGAGAAGCGGTAGCTCAGCGTCGACTCGAGCCGCCGCTGAATGTAGGTGACGATGTCGAGCACGGTCTGGCTGGCCTGCCGCGGCACCTCGTACCCGACGAAGCCGCCGTCCGCGCCGCCGCGCCAGACCTTGACGCGCAGGGTGGGGGACTGGGACATGGCGGCATTGTCCAGCCTGCCTCAATCAAGCGAAAACGAATTATTCTTCACGTATCGCAAAGGAAAACTTTCGAATGTCGTCTATCCGCATGATGAAGAGCTTCCTCGCCGTGGCGCGGCACGGCAGCTTCGCCGCCGCCGGCGACGAGATCGGGCTCAGCGCCGCCGCTGTCGGCCTGCAGATGCGCGGGCTCGAGGAGAGCCTGAAGCAGCAGCTTTTCGACCGCAGCGGGCGCTCGGTGGTGCTCAACACCGCCGGGCGCCAGGCGGTCCCGCGCATCGAGGAGCTGGTGCTGCGCTACGAGGAGCTGGTCGGCGGACGGGACGACGATTCGCTGTCGGGCACGGTGATCATGGGCGCGCTGGTATCGACGCTGATGGGGGCGTTCGCCGACGCGCTGTCGACGCTCAAGCGCCAGCATCCGCGGCTGGAGGTCAAGCTGTTCGCCGGACAATCGAGCGACTTCGCCGGTCGCGTCGAGCGCGGGCTGCTCGATGCGGCGATCGTCACGCGACCGCCGCGCGCGCTGCCGCGCAGCCTCACCTGGACTCAGCTCTACGTCGAGCCGATGGTGATGATCGTGCCGCGCCGTCCGCGCTTCGAGCTGCCGAAGGATCCGCTGCAGGCCCTGAGGGAGGCTCCGTTCATCCGCTTCGACCGCGAGACCTGGACCGGTCTGCTGGTGCGCGACGTGCTGAACCGCTGCCGCGTCGAGGTCCGCGACGAGATGGAGCTGAACTCGGTCGAGGCGATCCTGGCGATCGTGCGCCAGGGTTTCGGCGTGTCGATCGTGCCGAAGCTCGCCAACGTCCGGTGGGCCGAGGATCGCGAGTCGCGCGTCATCGCGCTGCCCGCGATCGACGTGCGCCGGCGGGTCGGCCTGCTCGAGCGCTCGCAGCACACGCGGATGCGCTTCACCGGCGCGATCAAGCGGTACTTCGCCGATGCGGGGCCGCGCACCGCGCCGCGCAAGCGGGCGGCACGGCCCGCGAGCGGCAGCCATCCGTGAGCTGCGCTGTGGCATCGGGCGACGGAAAGTCTCATCATTCTGGTCGTGTCCGACCCGGCGGGTGGCGTTCCAGATGGAAAGCAAGTGGCTCGAAGATTTCATCTCGCTGGTGGAGACGCGCAGCTTCTCGAAGTCGGCGGTGCTGCGCAACGTCACGCAGCCGGCCTTCTCGCGGCGGATCCAGTCGCTGGAGGCCTGGGTCGGGGTCGATCTGATCGACCGCACCGTCTATCCGACCCGGCTCACGCCGGCCGGCGAGGTGTTCTACGAACAGGCGCTGGAGATGCTGGCGCAGGTCGGCAAGGTGCGTGCGCTGCTGCGCGGCCAGCGGCTGGCGGCGGCCGGCGTCGTCGACATCGCGGTGCCGCACACGCTGTCGCTGACCTTCGTGCCGCGCTGGATCACCGGGCTGGAGCGCAGCTTCGGCCGGCTGGACTGCCGGCTGCTGGCCGGCAACGTGCACGATGCGGTGCTGGCGCTGGTAGAGGGCGGCTGCGATCTGCTGATCTGCTATCACCATCCGCGTCAGCCGGTGCAGCTCGATCCGGCCCGCTACGACATGCTGGTGCTGGGCACCGAGCGGCTGTCGCCGTTCGCGCGCGCCGGCCGCGACGGCGAGCCGGTGCACCGGCTGCCCGGCGAGCCCGGTGCGCGGGTGCCGTTCCTCGCCTATTCGAGCAATGCCTACCTCGGGCGGATGTTCGAGCTGCTGCTGGCCACCCATGGCCAGCCGCTGCACCTGGACCGGCGCTACGAAACCGACATGGCCGAGGGGCTGAAGATGATGGCGCTGGAAGGCCACGGGGTCGCCTTCCTGCCCGAGAGCGCGGTGCTGCGCGAGCTGCGGTCGCGGCAGCTCGCGCGCGCCGGCGATCCGGCGCTGATGGTCGAGATGGACATCCGGCTGTACCGCGAGCGGCCGACCGCCGCGCGGCCCGGCAAGGCGGTGGCCGACCGGCTTTGGCAGCATCTGACGGAACTGCCCGGCGCCGGCGCGCCGCGGCCGTCACGGCCGTCGCGGCCTTAGCCGCCGGTCGGCATCACCATCTGCGTCTGCGTGACCACCGCGCACAGCTTGCCGTCCTCGCGCAGCACCTTGGTCTGCCAGACCATCGTGTTGCGGCCCTTGTGGAATGCGGTGGTCTCGCCGGTCACGCGGCTGCCCATCGCGGCGCCGTTCAGGAAGTTGGTCTTCGACTCTATCGTCACCGTGCGGGCGCCGCGCGGCATGTTGATCACCGTGGCCACCGCGCCCAGCGTGTCGGCGAACGCCATGTAGGCGCCGCCGTGCAGCATCTCGCCGGCGGTGCACAGGTCGGCGCGCACCTCCATCGAGCCGACGACCTTGTCGGGGGTCAGCTCCTCCAGGCGGATGCCGAGCAGGCCGGGGAACAGCTTGTCCAGATAAGCCTGCATCGCGGCTTTGTCGATCATGCGGATCTCCTCGTGAAGTTGCGGTCGGGCCGACACCGCCGCGCGAGCCGGGCCGATGCCGATTCGTCTGCCGGCCGCCCCGGGGGCCAGGGCCTCGTCGGCCGATGCCGCCGATTGTAGCGGCCGCCCGCCAGGGCCTTTCGTTCGAGGAACGGCCGCCCGGTCCTACAATCGCCACCTTGATGTCCACCACCTCCCCCGCTTCAGTGGTCAGTGCCGTCACCCCGCCCGCGCCGGCCGTCCGTCCGTCGCGCGATCTGCGGCTGGACTTCTTCCGCGGCCTGGCGCTGTGGTTCATCTTCATCGACCATGTGCCGTCGAACTCGATCGCGAACCTGACCTACCGCAACTTCGGCTTTTCCGATGCCACCGAGATCTTCGTGTTCATCTCGGGCTATACCGCCGCGCTGGTCTACGGACTGGACTACGACCGGCGCGGTTTCGCGTACATGGCACTGCATGTGCTGCGCCGCTGCTGGCAGCTCTATGCCGCCCACATCGTGCTGTTCACGATCTTCGTCGCCCAGGTGACCTGGGCCGCGCACCGCTTCGACAATCCGGTGTACATCGAGGAGCTGAACGTCGGCGAGTTCCTCGACGATCCGGGCCAGACATTGCTGCGGGCGCTGCTGCTGGACTACCGCCCGGTCAATCTCGACGTGCTGCCGCTCTACATCGCGCTGCTGCTGGCGTTTCCGCCGGTGCTGTTCATCGCACGCCGGTCGCTGACGGCGATCGCGCTGCTGTCCGGGCTTCTGTATGTGGCGGTGCAGCAGTGGAAGGGGACGCTGCCGGTCTACGAGAGCGGCAACACCTGGGTGTTCAATCCGCTCGGCTGGCAGGCGCTGTTCGTCGCCGGGGTGGTGTGCGCGGTGCTCAATGATCGCGGCCGCACGATCCCGTGGAACCGGGCGGCCGGCATCGTCTGCGCCGTCTATCTGGCGTTCGCGCTGGTGGTGGCGTTGAGCTGGAAGATGCCGATGCTCGACGAGCTGATCTCGCCGTGGCTGGAGAACCTGCTGTATCCGATCGACAAGACGAACCTGGACGTCGCGCGGATCGCGCATTTCCTGGCGGTCGCCTACCTGACCGCGCACCTGATCGGGCCCGATTCGCCGCTGCTGCGCTGGCGGCTGGCGCGGCCGGTCATCGTCTGCGGCCAGCATTCGCTGTACGTGTTCTGCCTGGGCATCGCGCTGTCGTTCGTCGCCTACTTCGTGCTGGTCCAGTCCGGCGGCTCGCTGCCGATGCAGTTGCTGGTTTCGCTGGGCGGCCTGGCGATCATGTCGCTGCAGGCGTATCTGATGGGCTGGCACAAGCGGCGGGGGGCACAGCGGACCGCTGCCGGAGGGGCGTCGGGATGAACGGAGGGACGGTCGCGGAGCGTTGGCGCGCCGGCGTGAACGGCGGAACCGGGGGCGGGCGGCCGCGCGCCGGAATCGTCAGCCAGACTGGCGGCCGGCCGTGTGCCGGAATCGTCAGCCGCACTGGCGGTCGACGGCACCGGGCTGCACTGGCCGGCTTGGTGCTGTGCAGTGCGCTGGGGGCGGCGCCGGCGCTGGCGCAGCCCCAGTTGCAGCCGCAGTCGCAGTCGCAGTCGCAAACGCGGCCGCAAATGCAGTCGCAAGCGCAGCCGCAAATGCAGCCGCAAATGCAGCCGCCCGGGTCGTCGGCCACCGCCACTCCGCCCTCCGCTTCACACGCCGCCGCATTGCCGGGCCACTGCGAGGTGCCGCTCGACGCCGAGGACACTTATGACTTTCCGGCGTTGCGCCGGGCGCTGGAACGGTCGCAGCCGCTGCGGCTGGTGGTGCTCGGCGCGTTCGAGAGGTCGGCTGGCGCCGCGAAGGCCAACGGTCCGGCGGCGCGGCGTCCGGCACTGCCTGCACGGCTGCAGGCGGCGCTGGCCACCCGGCTGCCGCAGGCCTCGATCCAGCTCGAACCGTTCGGCCGTCGGCAGGGCGCGCCGATCGAGGAGGTGCGGCGGCTGATCGGCCCGAAGCTGTTCGCCGCCAACCCGATGCTGGTGGTCTGGCAGATCGGCCGCGGCGATGCGATCCGCGGCGTGTCGACCTACCGGTTCGGCGAGTCGCTGCGTGCCGGCATCCGCCAGCTCAGAGAGCGCGGTATCGACCTGCTGCTGATCGATGCGCAGTATCAGCCGTTCGCCGAGCTGCTGCATTCGACCCGCGACTACCGCGAATACCTGCGCTGGGTGGCCCGCACCGAATCGGTGCCGATGATCCAGCGTTACGAGATGATCGAGGAGCTGGCCGATCGCGGCCTGATCGACCGTGAGGCGACCGAACCCGATGCGCAGAACCACAACATCGACGTGATCCAGCAGTGCAGCGCCTACCAGGTCGCGCGCGTGATCGCGCTGGGCGCCGCGGCGCCGGGCAGCCGGTGAGCGGCGGGCCGGGCGGCAGTCCGAGCGTCGGTTGGGGCGTCGGCCCGAGAGTCGGTTCGGGCGGCGGACCGAGCGGCGGCGCGCCGGGGCGGTCGCTGCCAGGCCGGCGCTGGCGTGCGGACTTGCGGAGGGCCGCGCTGGCATTGGCGCTGTCGTTCGCTGCGTCGGCCGGTGCCGCGGACCCTGCCGGCGAACCCGGCCAAGCAGGTTCGGCAACGCCCGCGAACGTGCCGGAACAGCGCGGATCGTTGGCACCCGCCGGCGACGTTCCGGGACGAGGCGGTGCTGTCCCGTCCACGGCTGGCTCGGGACCACGCGCTGCGGCCGATTTCGCCAGCGCCGACTGCCCGCCGTCGGCCGTGCCGGCGCTGCGGCGGGGCGCCTTGCCGCGGGCCGCGCGTGCGCTGCGCACGCAGCGGTCGCTTCGGATCGTCGCGCTCGGCTCGTCGTCGACCGCCGGTGCCGGCGCCAGCTCGGTGGGCACCACCTATCCGAGCCGGCTGGCGGTGGAGCTGCTGCGCCGGCTGCCGGGCCATCGCATCGAGGTGATCAATGCCGGCATCAACGGTCAGGAGGCGCCGGACATGCTGACGCGGCTGCAGCGCGACGTGTTCGACCGCAGGCCCGACCTGCTGATCTGGCAGGCCGGCAGCAACGCGCTGCTGCGCCGGGTGCCGGTCGACGTGGTGGAGCGCGCGCTGATGGACGGCATCCGCCGCAGCCACGAACACGGCGTCGACGTGCTGCTGATGGATCTGCAGTTCGCGCCCAGGGTCAACGACATGCCGGAGCGCGACCGGATGCTGGCGATGTTCGGCCGGGTGGCGATGGCTACCGGCGTGCCGGTGTTCGCACGCTTCGATCTGATGCGCGGCTGGTCGCAGACGCTGGGCAGCCGGTTCTCGCAGATGCTGATGGATGACGGGCTGCACCTGAACGACCGCAGCTACGAATGCCTCGCGCGCCGGCTGGCGCAGGTGCTGGTCGATGCGACCCGGCCGGCGCGCGGTGCGAACGACGGCATCGCACGCTCGCGCTGAGTCTTCGCCTCGCGGCACCGCGATCCGCCGCCGTCCGCGCTAACGGTCGCGGCAGGCGTCAGCAGGCGCGGTGGGCGCGGCAGGCACCTAGGCACGGCCGCCCCTCGTCCATGCACAAAAAGCATCGCCGGATGTCCAATCGGCATTGGCAGCCGCCGCAGCCGCTCACTACAGTGGCGGCCATCCCCACCACCCCGGATCCGCGATGAACACCTTCCGCCTCGAACACGACCTGCTCGGCGACCGGGAAGTCCCCGGCGACGCCTGGTGGGGCGTGCACACCTTGCGGGCGCTCGAGAACTATCCGATCACCGGCACGCCGCTGTCGTCCTGCCCGGCGCTGGTCCGTGCGCTGGCGCTGGTCAAGTCGGCCGCCGCCCATGCGAACCGCGACCTGGGCCTCATCGATGCCCCGCGCGCCGACGTGATCATCGCGGCCTGTGCCGAGATCGCCGATGGCGCACTGCACGATCAGTTCGTCGTCGACGTCGTGCAGGGCGGCGCCGGCACGTCGACGAACATGAACGCCAACGAGGTGATCGCCAACCTCGCACTGCACAAACTGGGCCGGCCGAGCGGCGACTACACGACCCTGCACCCGATCGAGCACGTCAACGCCTCGCAGAGCACCAACGACGTCTACCCGACCGCGATCAAGCTGGCGCTCAGCTTCATGATCGAGGACCTGCTGGCGGCGATGGCCCGGCTGCGCGAGAGCTACGAGCGCAAGGCCGACGAGTTCGCCGACGTGCTGAAGATGGGCCGCACCCAGCTGCAGGACGCCGTGCC
>DAISWF010000146.1:0-3097 GCA_036826495.1 Burkholderiaceae bacterium | reverse complement strand
GCTGTCCGAGCCGCGTGCGCTGATCCAGGAGGTGACCCTGGACGCCGTGGCCATCGGCACCGGCATCAACACCCATCCGGAGTACGCCCGCCTGGCCTGCACCCATCTGGCCCGGCTGAGCGGCTTGCCGATCCAGCCGGCGCACGACATGATCGAGGCGACCCAGGACACCGGCGCGTTCGTGCAGCTCTCGGGCGTGCTCAAGCGCATCGCCTGCAAGGTGTCCAAGACCTGCAACGATCTGCGGCTGCTGTCGTCGGGGCCGCAGGCCGGCTTCGGCGAGATCAACCTGCCGGCGCGGGCGGCCGGCTCCAGCATCATGCCCGGCAAGGTCAATCCGGTGATTCCGGAGGTGGTCAACCAGGTGGCGTTCGAGGTGATCGGCAACGACGTGACGGTGACGATGGCTTCGGAAGCCGGCCAGCTCCAGCTCAACGCGTTCGAGCCGGTCATCGCCTGGAGCCTCTCCAAGAGCCTGCGGCACATGCGCGCGGCGTTCGACACGCTGGCGCGGCACTGCATCGACGGCATCACCGCCAACCGCGAGCTGCTGAACCTGCGGGTGCGCGGTTCGGCCGGCCTGGCCACCGCGCTGAATCCGTATATCGATTACGAGGCCGCCACCCGGATCGCCCGCGAGGCACTGGCCACCGGCCAGGGCGTCGCCGAGCTGGTGCTGGCGCAGGGATTGCTAGGACCGTCGGAGCTGTCGGAGATCCTGAAACCCGAGGTGCTGACGCGTCCCCATCGGCCGCTGCGGCCGATCGGCGCACCGTCGAAGTGAGCGGCGCACCAGCGAGGGTTTTCCCAGGTATACCCAATTGGGGGGTATCCGTTTGCTAGACTCGTACGCCATTGGGGCGAATTCTTTCGGAGAGATCAGAATGGGTATCAGAACGACGCTGGTGGTGCTGGCCGGGTTCGGAGTGCTGGCGGCGGCGCCGGCCTCCGGGCAGGACCTGACCGGCACGCTGAAGAAGATCAAGGAGACCGGGTCGATCACGATCGGCCATCGCGAATCGTCGATTCCGTTCTCTTATCTGGACGACAAGCAGCAGCCGATCGGCTATTCGATGGAGCTGTGCATGCGGGTGGTCGACGCGGTGAAGGCCGAGCTGAAGATGCCGAATCTCAAGGTGAATCTGCAGCCGGTCACTTCCAGCAACCGCATCCCGCTGCTGCAGAACGGCACGATCGACATGGAGTGCGGCTCCACCACCAACTCGGTGGCGCGCCAGCAGCAGGTGGCGTTCGGCCCCACCTACTTCATCATCAACGTCACCGCGGCGGTCAAGAAGAGCTCCGGCATCAACACGATCGCCGACCTGAACGGCAAGACGGTGTCCACCACGTCGGGCACCACCTCGGTACCGCTGATCAAGCAGTACGAGAAGGCCAAGGGCGCCGACGTCAAGGAGATCTACGGCAAGGATCACGCCGAGTCGTTCCTGCTGCTGCAGGAAGACCGCGCGGCCGCCTTCGTGATGGACGACATCCTGCTGGCCGGCCAGATCGCCAACTCCCGATCGCCGTCGGATTACAAGATCCTGCCGGAATCGCTGCGCGCCGAGCCCTATGGCCCGATGCTGCGCAAGGACGATCCGCAGTTCAAGGCGCTGATCGACAAGACCATCGGGGCGATCATGACCTCGGGCGAGATCGAGAAGATCTACGCCAAGTGGTTCACCAGCCCGGTGCCGCCCAAGGGCATCAACCTGAACTTCCCGATGACGCCGGCGATCAAGGATGCGTTCAAGACGCCCAACGACAAAGGTGTCTGACCATCCGGTCCACCGCGGCTGCAGCACCGTGAAAGTCACCGGGCCCGTCGCTGGGCCGATCGGCAGCACCGTGGGCAGTCTCTGACCGGGAAAAACCGGGCGTGGATCGCCCGGTTTTTTTTTGCGACCATCGGACATACGAAGAACGAACGCATCGGCGGAACGGCGGTTCCGCCGCGACTCGAGGAGAGGAAGCTGTGCACCTGGGCATCTTTTTCGAGCAGAACGCCGACGGCGACGGTGCCTGGTGGCAGGTACTGGCCAGCGGGCTGGGCTGGACGCTGGCCACCGCCTTCTTCGCGGCGATCATCGCGTTCTTCCTGGGCTCGGTGCTCGGCGTGGCGCGCACCACGTCGAAGGGCTGGCTGGTCAGGATCGGCAATGCCTACGTCGAGGTGTTCCGCAACATCCCGCTGATCGTCCAGTTCTTCGTCTGGTATTTCGTCGTGCCGGGGCTGATCCCGTCGGTGAAGAAGTGGGTGACCGAGCTCGATCCCACCGACCATCAGTTCGTCACCGCGGTGGTCTGCCTGGGGCTGTTCACCGCCGCGCGGATCTCCGAGCAGGTGCGTTCGGGCATCCAGGCGCTGCCGCGCGGCCAGCGGTTCGCCGGCTATGCGATCGGCCTGACCGAGCCGCAGACCTATCGCCACGTGCTGCTGCCGATGGCCTACCGGCTGATCCTGCCGCCGCTGACCTCGGAGACGATGAACCTGATCAAGAACACCGCGGTGGCCTACTCGATCGGCCTGACCGAGCTGTTCTTCCGCACCCGCGAGATGGGTGAGCTGACGTTCCGCTACTTCGAGGCGTTCGCGGCCGCCACGCTGATCTACGTGGCGATCGCGATGACCGCCAACCGCGTGCTGGCGTTCGTCGAACGCCGCGTCGCGGTGCCCGGCTACATCACCGGAGCGAAATGATGGGCGGGCTCGACTTCGACGTCATCGCGCGGACCTGGCCCTACCTGCTGTCGGGCCTGCAGTACACGGTGCAGCTCACGATCGTCGCGGCGATCGGCGGCACGATCTTCGGCACCCTGCTGGCGATGGCGCGGCTGTCCTCGTTCAGCCTGTTGTCGTCGCTGGCCGGCGGCTACGTGAACCTGATGCGTTCGATCCCGCTGCTGCTGGTGATCTTCTGGTTCTACTTCCTGGTGCCGGTGCTGATCCAGACGATCACCGGTGCCGAGCGGCCGCCGCAGATCGGCGCCGAGCGCTCGGCGTACATCACCTTCATCATGTTCGAGGCGGCCTACTTCTGCGAGGTCATGCGCGCCGGCATCCAGAGCATCCCGAAGGGCCAAGTCGGCGCGG
>DAISWF010000145.1:0-14553 GCA_036826495.1 Burkholderiaceae bacterium | reverse complement strand
GGCCCAGAGGCCGCTCGGGCTACCCGAGCTGGTCCGAGGCCTAAAGATACAAGGCCGATCACCGTGTTCACGAACGTCCACAGGTTCACGCCGGTGTAGGTGCTGCCGTTGACGGTCACGCTGGTCACCGGCAGCGCCTGCAGCGCGGCCAGATCGTAGCTGCCGGGACGCAGCGCGACCGGCCCGCCGGCCGTGAACTGCGTCGACTGCCCGCCGCCGCTGCCGGCCAGGGTCGACTCCGACGCCTGCAGCTCGATCTTGACGACGTTGGAGACATAGCGGCCGCCGCGCACGTCGCCGGGCGAGGTGGTGCGGATCGGCCCGTCGCCGGTCAGTGGCGTGCTGACCCCGTTGACCGTCTCGGCCCAGGCCACCAGGCTAGGCCGGTTGCCGAAGTCGGGATTGATCTCGCCCAGCGCATGGACGCTGCGATAGCCGTCGCTGCCGGTGACGATCACGTAGCGGTTCAGCGCATCGTTCCTGATCGCCGGATCGACGGTGATGCCGGCCTTCGACAACAGGTCGTAGAGACTGGTGCCGGTGTACTGACGGTTCTGCGTCCCCGCGCCGCTCTGGAAGGTCACCGACTGCGTGACCGCCGGCTCGTAGGTCACCGCATAGTCGCCCGGCTGGTTGAGCTTTCCCTCCAGTGGAACCAGCGGACCCCGGTCGACGTCCGATCCGCCGCATCCGGACAGCCAGGCAGTGACCGCCAGCGCGGCAAACCCTGTTCCCTTCATCGCCTTTTCTCCTGTGATCGACCGCGGCCGCGGGCTGCCCGGTCCGAGCCCGTTCGTTCGCCGTGACATCTGTTCGACGCGGCCGGCTTTCGCTATAGTTACAAGAATATAACGAATGACGGACGGATGACGGCTGCGCGGGTGCCGCCGTTGCTTCCCGATCGAAACGCGTGGATGGAATCGTGCCGCTGCCCGATGAAGTGCTGAAGGTCGATGCGCTGACCACCTACTCGGTGGCGGACGACGGCAGCCGTTTCCGGCTCAACGTGCGCGACGTCGATGGCCGGACCACCGGCGTCGAGCTGCCGTTCGACTCGCTGCGGGTGCTGATGATGACCCTGCCGCGGATCCAGCGCACCGCACTGATCGAACGCAGCGGGCAGCCCGGTCTGCGGATCGCCTACCCGCTCGGCAACTGGTCGCTCGAGCGATCGGACGATGGCGGCCTGCTGCTGACGATCGCCACCGAAGACGGCTTCGAGGTGTGCTTCAGGCTCGCCACGGCGGATGCCGACGAGCTGGCGGCGGCGCTGTTCGAAGGCGCCGGGCTGCCGGCGGCCAGCGGCCGCACCGTGAACTGATCCGCGGCTATCGGTCGGCGAACCGGCCTGCCCGCAGGACCTAGTCGACCGCCACCATGACGCTGGATGCCTTGATCACCGCATAGACGTCCTTGCCCTCGGTCAGTCCGAGGCTCGTCGCCGAGCTGGTGGTGATCGACGACACCACTTCGATGCCCGGTGCGACCTGGATCGTCACCTCGGTCGACACCGGACCGTTCTTGATGGCGATGACCTTGCCCTTGAGGACGTTGCGTGCGCTGATCTTCATGTCGTGACTCCCGTTGGGGTTGTCGGCGTCGTACCTGCGGTGGCACTACCCTATCCGACCTGCACACGCCGCGCAAATCGGCGGGTGCGCGAGAGACGACGCTCACGCCTGCGCCGAATACCCGCCGTCGACCGGGATCGCGGTGCCGGTGACGAAGTCCGACGCCGCGCTGGCAAGGAATACCGCGATGCCGGCGAGATCCTCCGGCACGCCCCAGCGGCGCGCCGGCGTGCGCACCATGATCGCCTCGTACATCTGCGGCGCGGCCTGGCGGCCGGCGCGGGTCAGATCGGTGTCGATCCAGCCAGGCAGCACCGCGTTGACCTGGATGCGGTCGGCCGCCCAGGCGGCCGCCAGCGCCTTCGTCAACTGCACGATGCCGCCCTTGCTGGCGCCGTAGGCGGTGGCCATCGGCGCGCCGAACAGCGAGGTCATCGAGCCGATGTTGATGATCTTGCCGCCGTCGCGCTTCATCGCGCCGTGGGCGGCCTTGGAGCACAGGAACGCGCTGGTCAGGTTGACGTCGATGATGCGCCGCCACTCGTCGGCGCTGTAGTCCTGCGGCAGCTTGCGCTGGTTGATGCCGGCGTTGTTGACCAGGATGTCGAGCCGGCCGAAGTGGCGCAGCGCCGCCTCGACCAGCCGGTCGCCGCAGCCATCGTCGGCCACGTCGATCACCGCGGCCTCGGCCCGCGCGCCGAGCGCGCGCAGGCGCTCGACCGCGCGTGCGTTCTTGGCGTCGTCGCGGCCGACCACCAGCACGCCTGCGCCGGCCTGCGCCAGTCCCTCGGCCATGCCCAGGCCGATGCCCCCGTTGCCGCCGGTCACCGCGGCCACCCGGCCGCCCAGATCGAACAGTTTCATCTCCGCATCCTCTCCGTTGTGCGACGCCGTCCCCCGATGGTAATCGGCCCGCCCGTCCGCGTTCGGCAGCGCGCCGTTCGCGACGCCCGGTTGCGCTTCGCGACACCAGGCGGCGTTTCGGCGCATCGCGGTGGATGGATGCCGGCGGCGCGCCGATACTCGGCTTCATCGCAACGCTTGCACCAGGAGACCCGACATGAACTCCGATTCCCGCCTCTCCCCGGACACCACCTCCGAAGCCTACCGGCAGGCACGGCGCCGGGTCCGCGCACTGCGCGGCTGGCACATCCATGCGTTCGTCTATGCCTGCGTGATCGGCGGCCTGTGGCTGCTGTACGGGTTCGGCGCGGCGCCCCGTCACGTCCACCTGTACCCGTGGCCGCTCGCGCCGATGCTGGGCTGGGGCCTGGGGCTGGCGATCCACGGCTTCGTCGTGTGGATCGGCGCCAGCGGCACCGGCCGGAACTGGGAGGAACGCAAGATCCGCGAGCTGATGCAACGCGGCTGAGCGCCGGCGAACAAGCCCGGGCGCTCGCGCCGGGGCTAAGATCGCACATCACGTCGCACGCTGACACGCCGATTGACGCCGATGGACGCCGATGGACGCCAATGACACCGCACTGCTGCGCCGGCTGCTCGACGAGCGGCCGGTGGCGGCGCTGGGCACGCTGCACGACGGTCATCCCTTCGTTTCGATGGTGCCGTTCGTGCTGCCCGCCGACGATACGCGGCTGCTGATCCATGTCAGCGCGCTGGCGCCCCACACCCGCGACATGCAGCGGCATCCGCGCGTCAGCCTGATGGTGACCGGCGAGCTGGCCGATGCGCCTTCGCCGCAGGCACTGCCGCGGGTGACTTTGCAGGCCGACGCCGAGCCGCTGCCGCGCGACGCAGACGACTACCCGCCGGCGCGCGCCGCCTACCTGCGGAGGTTTCCCGAATCGGCGCCGATCTTCGACCTCGGCGATTTCTCGATCGTCGCGCTGCGGCCGGTGTCGGCCCGGCTGGTCGCCGGCTTCGGCCGCGCCGGCAGCCTGGTCGGACGGATGCTCGAGGACTGGCTGCGCGGATCGTAGGTCCGGACTGGCTGCGCGGGCCCGGTCGCAGGGCGGCTGCGCGGCAGCCCCGGGGTCAAACCCGCCGGGTCGGATCCGGAGCAGCCATCGGCCTGCCGACGAAGCGGCGCAACGCCAGGTCGAACACCACCAGCAGCAGCGCCAGCAGCGCGAAGGTCGCGGTGAACGACTGCAGCCGTTCGTGGATCCAGCTTATGCCGCTGGCACCTGCGACGACGCCGATCAGCCGCGTCACGCTGACCAGACTGCCGGCAATGCCGCGTTCGTGCTCGGGCAGCAGCGACGTGGTCGCATCCATGTAGCCCACCTGGAAGAGCCCCAGACCGAACCCGGCGGTCGGCAGCGTGACGGCCAGCGGCCAGCGCGCATCGGCGCCGATCGCCCAGGCGGTGCCTGCCAGCCCCGCGGCGACCAGCCAGATCCCCAGATGCGCGGTGGTCATCGCCGGCAGCAGCAGCCGCCCGCCCAGCAGGCCGCCCAGCACCGCACCGGCCGGATAGAGCGCCAGCAGTCCGCCCGCGACGACGATCGACACGCCGGCCCAGCCGGCGGTCACGTAGGGCACCAGCAGCAGGATCGAAAAGCCGGCGAAATTGATGACCGACGATGACAACTGCACCGCCGAGAACAGCGGCGAGCGGAACGGCTCGATCCGCATCACCGGCGCGGCCACCCGGTTCTCCTGCCGCACGAACCCCCATCCGGCCGCGCAGCCGGCCGCCAGCAGCAGCAGCGCCAGCCAGCCCCGCCCGGCCGGCCGCGTCGCCTCGCCGAGCGCCAGGATCACGCCGGTCAGCGCCGCGGTCATCAGCAGCGCCCCGGCCCAGTCGAAGGCCGCCAGCCCGTTCGGCGGCCGGCCGCCGTCCGAACTGTCCGGCCCCACACTTGCACCCGCCCCCGCCTCCGGCAACCACGGCAGCAGACACAACACGACGAACGCCAGCGGCACCCTGAACGCATAGACCCCGGGCCAGCCGAACAGCTCGATCAGCACGCCGCCCAGCAGCGGCCCCGCGGCCATGCCGACGTTGACCGCCATCACATAGAACGCGACGATGCGGCGCTTCTGCGCGGGCGGGAACATCAACGTCGCCAGCGCCGGCGCGCAGGCCACCGTCATGCCGACCGCGATCCCCTGGAACACCCGCGCCGCGATCAGCCCGCCGTAGCTGCCGGCCAGCGCCGCCGCGGCGTGGGTGACGACGCAGGCCGCCAGCCCGATCGCGAACACCCGCTGGTGCCCGTAGAGGTCGCCGATCCGGCCGAACACGATCGTCAGGCTGGTCTGCGCGATCACGTACGACACCACGACCCACTGGATGTCGCGCAGCGGCAGCCCGAACGCCGCGGTGATCACCGGAAACGCGGTGTTGACCGTCGAGTCGAGCGGCGCCAGCAGCGCGCCCAGACAGACGATCAGCAGCGCGGCGGATGGACCGAACCGGCGCCGGCTCGACGGGGTGACAGCCAAAGGTGCGGAAAGCTGGTGGAAGGCCGCGCGATTGTCGCAAGGAGCAGCGACGCCGTACAGGCGGATCGTCGATGGCGAGGGGCGCAGAGACGAACAGACGCTGGTCCACCAACGCTCTTTCCTTGGGGTGAGTCAGAAAACTGTAGTGAATACAGTTTTCTGACTCACTACGAAAAGACTGCTCATGCACTCGTCGTCGCAATCGGGAATCCGCGGAGTTCGCCGCCGATCCCCGCCGATCGACCGCCGGTCCCGGCAAAGGCGGAAATGCCGGGCATTTCCGCACTAGATTCACCGCCACTGGTCCGTCCGAACTGCGGGAGGCGACATGCGCGCCAAGCACTTCGAACAAACGATACGGCACCAGTCAGGGATACGTTCGGCACGTTGCGGCCTCGCCGTGGCGCTGGCGCTGATGGCGGCCGCCTGCGGTTCGGGCGGCTCCGACACGTCGGCATCTGCGGGCGCCGATGCGTCGCGCGCCAATGCGCCGGCGGGCACCCCGGCCGCGTCCGCCGGCAGTCCGCAGCCGTCGCCTTCACCGGCGTCCCCCACGAGCCCCCCGCCCCCCCCCCCCCCGCCGGCACCGTCTCCCGCATCCCCGGCGCCGGCCCCCGCGCCGAGCGCCTTCGCGCAGGATCTGCTCGCCCGCGTCAACACGATCCGCGCGAGCGCCCACACCTGCGGCAGCACCAGCTATCCGGCCGCCGGCCCGCTCGCCTGGAACACCCAGGTCGAAGACGCCGCCCGCACGCAGGCGCTCTACATGCAGGGCAACAACGTGTTCAGCCACACCGGCGCCAACGGCTCATCGGTCGGCGACCGCCTCACCGCCACCGGCTACTCATGGAACGCGGTCGGAGAGAACATCGCCGCCGGTTATCCCGACGCGGCCGCGGTGGTGGCCGGCTGGCTCAACAGCCCCGGCCACTGCGCGAACATGTCGAACCCCGCCTATGCGGACCTGGGCGTCGTCATGCAGCCCGGCACCAGCGGCAACACCTATTCGACCTGGTGGGTGATGGTCGTCGCTCACGCCCGCTGAGGGGGCGGCGGCCGCTTGGCGAACACGAACAGCGCCGACCCCAGCCCGACGATGACCGCCAGCAGCGTGAAGCCGACCCGGTAGTCGCCGGTCATGTCGGCGGTCACGCCGGCCACCATCGGCCCGCCGACCTGGCCGATCGCGATCAGCGCGGTGGACAGCCCGAGGATCATGCCGATCGAGCGGCGCCCGAAGTAGTCGGCGCGGATCGCCTGCATCAGCGGGCCGCGCAACCCCCAGGCCACGCCGTGCAGCACCGCGAACGCCGCCAGCAGCGGCCAGCCCTGGGCATAGGTCAGCATCAGCAGGCCGACCGCATGCATCAGCATGCACACCGCCGCCAGCGTACGCTTCTCGGCCCGGTCGCCGATCGTCCAGCCGAGCATCACGCCCACCACCTGCGACACCGTCATCAGCGTGATGACCAGCGACGCCTGCTCGATCGAATAGCCGAGCCCGGACTTCATGTGGTTGATCGCATGCACGTTGACCGCGGTGACCACCAGCAGCGCCACCCCGTGGCCGAGCGAGATCAGCCAGAACGCGCTGGTGCGCAGCGCCTCGCCGACCGTGAATTCGCGCGCGTCGAGCGGTTCGCCGGTCGCCGACGCGTCCGCGGCGGCCTGCGGCGGCAGACCGTCGACCGTCTCGCCATAGTCCTCCGGACGCCGCCGGATCATGCCGGCCAGCGGCATGCCGATCGCGATCGCCAGCACGCCCGAGGCGAACGCGGTGATCCGCCAGCCGAATGTCTGGATCGACCAAGCCACCACCGGCACGAAGATGCCGCCGATCGCCAGCCCCAGCCCCATCGTCGCCAGCGCCCGCGCGCGCTTCTTCTCGAACCACTGGATGATCGCCACCGTCAGCGGGAAGAAGCCCGACAGGCTGGTGCCGATCGCCATCACGACGATCGCCGCATAGAACATCCCCAGCGAGTCGATCTGGCTGAGCAGCAGGAACCCCAGCCCGAACATCAGGATGCCGGCGCGGATCATCACCTGCGCGCCGAACCGGTCGACGATCCAGCCGAGCGCCGGCCCGAGCAGCGCCGCCTCGACCGATTGCAGCGCCGCGGCGCCCGACAGCGCGGTCTTGCTCCAGCCGCGCTCGTCGGTGAGCACGGCGACATAGGCGCCGAATGCCTGCTGCAGCAGCCCTGCCTGGATGAACTGGATGCCACTGGCGGCGCCGACCATGCGCCAGCCGTAGAAGATCTTCATTGTGGGACCGAAGAATACTCCAGTCCCGCCGGCGCCGCCGTCCGACCGCCGGGTCATCGCCTGACCCCCTCCCGGTCCCCACCCGATTGCCCCCGCACGCCGTTCGCCGGTGCGGATCGACCACCGGAACCCATCCAGCACGGTTTTTTCCCGGCTTTTCGGCTCTTTGGACTGCCCGTCAACCGGCACACTCCCCATTGCAGTCTTTGACATTTATGCGGAGCGGTTGCGCATGAAATTCCTCGGGCACATCGGAATCGCGGGTCGGCTCGGGCTGGGATTCGGATTTCTGCTGGTGATCAGCCTGCTGGTCGCCGCTTTCGGCGTCCAGCGCATCCTCGTGGTCGGCGCGATCGCCGATCGGCTCGGCGCGGAAGACGCCGAACGGCTGGAGCTCTCGCAGCGCTGGGCGCGGGCGATCGAAGCCAACGCCGCCCGTTCCTGGGTGCTGTTCCACGCCAGCGATGCCCGCGCACTCGAGCGGGTCGAGGCCGAGCAGCGGGCGGTCACCGAGGCCACCACCGGCCGGATCAAGCGGCTCGAGGAACTGGCGACCTCGGCAGAGAATCAGGCGCTGATCGCACGGATCAGCGTGCAGCGCCAGGCCTACGTGGGACTGCGCAGCGACCTGATCAAGCGCCGCAAGGCCGGCGAGAGCATCGACGCGGTCGTCAACGACCGGCTGGTGCCGGCAGCCGCGGCCTATCTCGAAGCGGTGCAGGCATTCGCCGATCACCAGCGCGAATCGATGCAGGCGACCCGGGCCGAAGCCCGGGCGGCCACCCGCAGCGGCGTGCTCGCGCTGGCGCTGGGCACCGCACTGGCGCTGGTGGCCGGCACCGTGATCGTCTGGCGGCTCTCCCGTTCGATCACCGGCCCGATCGGCCAGGCGAACCGGCTCGCCACCGCCATCGCGGAGGGCGATCTGACTTCTGAGCTGGCGGTCGAAGGCGAGGACGAGATCGCGCGGATGCTGCGCTCGCTGATCGCGATGCAGACGGCACTCACGCGGATCGTCGCCCAGGTCCGGGCCAGCAGCGAGACCTTCGCCACCGGCACGCGCGAGATCGCGATCGGCAGCGTCGACCTGTCCCAGCGCACCGAGCAGCAGGCGAGCAACCTGCAGGAAACCGCCGCGGCGATGGAGCAGTTGAACACGACGGTCGCCAGCAGCGCCGACAGCGCCCGCCAGGCCGATCAGCTCGCCCGCGCCGCCACTACCGCCGCGGCGCGCGGCGGCGAGGTGGTCGACCGCGTCGTCGCCACGATGCGCGGCATCAGCGAATGCAGCGGCCGCATCGGCGAGATCATCGGCGTCATCGACAGCATCGCGTTCCAGACGAACATCCTGGCGCTGAACGCGGCGGTCGAGGCGGCCCGGGCCGGCGAGCAGGGCCGCGGCTTCGCGGTGGTGGCCAACGAGGTGCGCACCCTGGCCCAGCGCAGCGCGTCGGCCGCACGCGAGATCAAGGCGTTGATCGGCGACAGCGTCGCGAAAGTCTCCGACGGCGCCCGGCTGGTCGACGAGGCCGGCGCGGCGATGGGCGACATCGTCACCCAGGTCAAGCGGGTCGGTGACCTGATCGGCGAGATCAGCGCGGCGACGCAGGAGCAGACCCACGGCATCGACCAGGTCAGCACCGCGGTGACCCAGCTCGATGGGGTCACCCAGCAGAATGCGGCGCTGGTCGAGCAGAGCTCGGCCGCCGCCGAGAGCCTCAAGCAGCAGGCCGAATCGCTGGTCCAGGCGGTCGGCGTATTCAGGCTGCGGGGGCTGGCGCGCGCCTGATCTCCGCTCTTGCGGGGACAATGCGCCTGATCAAGCGGCACGCGCCGGCTGTCGCAACGCCAGCAGCAGCGCGACCATCGAGCAGGCCATCGCCAGCCACTGCAGCGGCCCCAGAGGCTCGTCGTGCACGATTGCGCCCGACACCATCGCCACGATCGGCACCATGATCGACGACAGCCCGGCGATGTTGGCCGGCAGCAGCCCGACGATCGCGAACCAGCAGACGTTGCCGATCGACATCGGCACCAGCGTGATGTAGGCGATCACCGCGATCGACTGCCACGACGGCATGAACCACTGGTGATCGCCGAGGATCGCCGCGCCGATCGTCACCGGTATCGCGGTCAGCAGGAGCTGCCAGCCGGTCAGCACGGTGGCCGGCACGTCGACCGGCTGGCGCTTCAGGATCAGCGTGCCGATCGCCCAGGCCAGCCCCGACAGCAGGCCCAGCCCAAGACCCAGCGGCGCGTCGGCATAGCTGGCGAAGCTCGGCACCATCAACAAGGTCACGCCGACGCCGCCCAGCAGGATCGCCACCAGCAGCCGGCCGTTCAGGCGCTGACCCAGCACCAGCCAGCTTATCAGCGCCGACCATAGCGGCATCGTGTACCCCAGCACCGCCGACTGCCCCGAAGGGATCAGGATCGCCGAATAGGTGCTGGCGATGTTCCAGACGACCAGGTAGAACATCGTCGCCAGCGCCACCGTGGTCCAGTAGCGGCGCGGGATCACCAGCGACTGGCCGCGCGCCCGCGCGACCGCCAGCAGCACGAGGCCCGAGACCAGCACCGCCACCGCGCGGAAGGTCCATACCGACACCTCGCGCACCGCCAGCGCGAACAGCGGCCAGTTCGTGCCCCATACCAGTGTCAGGACGACCAGCAGGATCAGCGCGCGGGGCGGGACGGCATTCGTGGACATCGGGACGGGTGCACCAGACTGGGGCCGTCATCATAGTCCGGCCTCAGCGAGGCTGCCGGCCACCTGCGTGCGCGACCGGACGGTCCGCTAGAATCCGATGCCCGATCACGCAAGCCGCTGCGCGCCCCACCCGCGGCCGCCCCTCCCGCCCACCGCATGTCCGACACGTTCACCGTCGCCCTGCAGCACCTGCTGCCGAAGCTCGCGCTGACCCGCCTGATGGGCAAGCTGGCATCGATGGCCGGCGGCGGGACGACGACCTCGGTGATCCGCTGGTTCATCGGACGATACGGCGTCGACATGACCGAGGCGGCCGAGCCCGACCCGGCCGCCTATCCGACCTTCAACGCCTTCTTCACCCGCGCGTTGCGCGACGGCGCGCGCCCGCTCGCGCCGAGCGGGCTGCTGTGCCCGGTCGACGGCACGATCAGCCAGTTCGGCGCGATCCAACGCGATCAGATCTTCCAGGCCAAGGGCCACCACTACCCTACCACCGCGCTGGTCGGCGGCGACGCCGCGCTGGGCGAGCTGTTCGACGACGGCAGCTTCGCGACGCTGTACCTGAGCCCGCGCGACTATCACCGGATCCACATGCCGTGCGACGGCGAGCTGGTGCGGATGATCCACGTGCCCGGCGCGCTCTACTCGGTGAACCCGGCCACCGCCCGCGGGCTGCCGGGCCTGTTCGCCCGCAACGAGCGGGTGGTCTGCGAGTTCCGCACCGCCGACGGGCCGTTCGTGCTGGTGCTGGTCGGCGCGACGATCGTCGGCAGCATGGCCACCGTGTGGCACGGCACCGTCAATCCGCCGCGGCCCGGCCGGATCCGTCAGTGGACCTACGAACCCGGCCAGGTGACGCTCGCGCGCGGCGCCGAGATGGGGCGCTTCCAGCTCGGCTCGACGGTGGTGCTGCTGTTTCCGCGCGGGCCGCTGCGCTTCGCGCCGTCATGGCATCCGGGCCGCGTGATCCGGATGGGCGAACCGATGGGCGAACTGAACTGATAGGCCAACTGCGGGCCCTCGGCGCCTCGATCGTCGTCCCGGTCGTCATGGACGCTTCCTGGCCTTGCCGGCGGCCGGCTTCGCCGTGGCATTGCGCCGCGCGCCTTCCAGTTCGGCAGCGAATTCCACCAGCGAGCGGTGCAGCCGCCGCAGATGGTCGTCGAGCTCGCGCCGCGCGCGCTCGGCGTCGCGCGCCCGCAGATGGCGCATGAAGCGCCGGCGCGACGGCACCGTCGTCATCAGCATCGAGCGCCCCGAGTCGGGCACCTGGTCGAGGATCCGCCGCACGATGCTCGACAGCGACGTCGCCAGGATCGCCAGCACCACGTTGCCGGTCGCTTCCGCCAGCAATGTGTAGAACTGGCCGAGCCGTTCGGTGCGTTCGCGGATCAGCCCGGCGCGGGTGAACTCCTCGGTCTCGTCGACGTTGCGCTCGAGCCGATCGAAGTCCGCCTCGGTCGCGCGCTCGCAGGCCAGCCCGACCACCAGATCCATGAACAGCACCCGCGCCTCGGTCAGGTCGCCGACGCCGATCGAGCCGATGTCGATCATGTCGACCAGCGCATGCGTGACCCGGCTCGCATTGGCCGGCCGCACGAAAGCGCCGCCGCTGCGGCCCTGCTCGAGCCGCAGGATGCCCTTGCCCTCGAGATCGCGCAGCGCTTCGCGCACCGCGTTGCGGCCGACCTGGAACTGACGGGCCAGGTCACGCTCCGGCGGCAGCTTGTCGCCCGGCTTCAACAGCCCGGCGGCGACGTCGCCGCGGATCCGCGCGGCGATGCCTTCGAACGCCCGCCCGGCCTTGGCGGGCCGATCGGCGAACTCCGACACCCCATCCATCACGCTGCGATCACCCTTCCCGTTCGATAGGGCGATCGTAGCAGCTCCCGGACCGGGCTCCGGCGCGGCTCGCCGACCTATTCGGTCGCCTTCGGTATCGGCACCCGGTAGTAGGCGATCGTCTGGGCGATCATCGTGTACAGCCCCATCAGACCGATGATGTCCTGCACGCCCTGGTGCCCCAGCTTCTCCATCGTGCGCCGATGCACCTCGTCGGGCACGTCATGGGCGAGCAGCGCGCGCACCAGCTCCCAGCTCGCGCGCTCCACCGGATCGGTGAACCCGGGGTCGGTTCCCTGCCAGATCGCGTCGATCTGCTGCTGCGTCAGGCCGCGCTTCGCGCCCAGCGCCTGGTGGAAGTGCCATTCGAAACGCGACTGCCAGAACGCCGCCACCGTCAGGATCACGATCTCCTTCTGCCGCGGCGTGAACGTCGCGATCTGCGACACGTATTCGCCGAACTTCTCGGCGACCGGCGCGAAGCCCATGTTGTTCAGCCAGATCGTCAGGTTCGGCGGCATGCGGCCGCGCGGCCCGCCTTCGACATGCCGCACCAGCGCACGCTGCGCATCGGTCATGCGGTCGGGGGCGATCTTCCAGGGACGTCCCGGGTGTTCTTCGAATTCCATCGTTCGATGTCTCCGCTCTGGTTGTTTGGCACCACCAATCATCGACGGGCAGCGCCGCCGCGTCAATCTTGACAACCAGCGGATGCAGCCGGCATGCTTTGGTTCCACCAAACGGCGGAGCCGGTCGAAAGAGCCGTGCCCCGGGTGAAGGCTGCCCGTGAACCGTCCGCATGAGGAGACATGATGAAATCGTTCCGTCGCCTGTTGGGCGGCTGTCTGGCCGCACTGCTCGTATCGCCGTGGCCGCTCGCGCCGGCCGAAGTCCAGGCCCAGACGCAGGCCCAGGCCTGGCCATCCAAGCCCGTGCGCATCGTCGTGCCGGCGGCCGCCGGCGGCGGGCTCGATCTGCTGGTGCGCGCGCTGGGCCGTGAGCTGACGACCCGCTGGGGCCAGCCGGTGACGATCGACAACCGCGGCGGCGCCTCCGGCGTGGTCGGTACCCTGGAGGTGGTGTCGCGCGGCGGCAAGGACGGCCACACGCTGCTGGCGGTCACCGACAACCTGCTGATCCACAACCGCTTCGTGTTCCGCAACCTGGCCTACGATCCGGACCGCGATCTGACCGCGGTCGCGATCATGGCGAAGGCCGATCAGCTCCTGATCGCCACGCATTCGCTGCCGGCCAACGACATGCGCGAGCTGGTCGCGCTCGCCAAGCGCGAAGGTTCGCGGATCACCTACGGCGCCTGGGGCGACGCCAGTCAGCCGCAGCTCGTCTATTCGGCACTCAATTCGCTGGCCGGCACCGAGATCACGCAGGTCAACTACAAGGGGGTCGCGCCGGTGATGGTGGCGCTCGCCGGCAACGAGGTGCAGCTTTCGGTGATCAGCGGCGGCACCGCCGGGCCGCTGCTCAAGCAGGGCAAGATCAAGGTGCTGGCCGCCGCTTCGCGCGAACGGCTGCCGGAGTTTCCCGACGTCGCGACCACCGCCGAGCAGGGCTTCCCGTCGCTGCAGTCGATCATCTGGTTCGGGCTGATGGCGCCCGCGGGCACGCCGTCGCCGATCATCGAGCGGATCGCCGACGACACCCGCGCGGTCCTCGCCGATCCGGCGTTCGCCGAAGCCAACGTCACCAGCAAGGGCTGGCGGGTGCTGGGCGGCGGTCCGAAGGAATTCGCCGACACCGTCCGCCAGCAGACCCCGGTGATCGCCGACATGATCAAGGCCGCCGGCATCCAGCCGCAATGACCGCCGTCAGGACAGCCCGATGAACGACATGACCTTCGATCCCGGCGCCGCGCTGGCGCTGGACGACCTGGTGCTCGACGAGCGCGCGGCCCACCGCTTCCGCGTCCACCGCCGCGTGTTCGTCGATCCGCGGATCCTCGAGCTCGAACGTCAGCGCATCTTCGGGCGCTGCTGGCTGTATCTGGCCCATGCCTCCGAAGTCGCGCGGCCGGGCAGCTTCGTCGCGCGCGACGTGGCCGGTCGGCCGTTGCTGCTGACCCGCGACCGCGACGGCCGGCTCAACGCGTTCTACAACACCTGCACGCATCGCGGCGCGATGGTCTGCCGCGAGAAGTCCGGCCGGCAGACCGCGTTCGCCTGCCCGTACCACGGCTGGAGCTTCGACAACCGCGGCGTGCTGATCAACATGCCGGGCCGCGACGCGCTGCCGGCCGAGGCCAATGCCGACGGCTCGCTGAACCTGCGGCCGGTCCAGCGGCTCGAAGAGTTCCGCGGCTTCGTGTTCGTCTGCTTCGATCCCGACGCCGAGCCGCTGGTCGACTACCTGGCGGACGCCGGCGACTATCTCGCCTACGTCGCCGACCAGGGCCCCCAAGGCATGGAGATCGTCGGCGGCACGCAGGAGTACAGCGCGCACGCGAACTGGAAGATGCTGCAGGAGAACAGCGCCGACGGCTATCACGGCCTGACCACGCACTCCACCTACTTCGATTATCTGCAGTCGCGCGACGGCACCCAGCGGCGCAACCCGATCGGCGCCACCGGCGGGGTCCGGAACCTCGGCAACGGCCATGCGGTCGGCGAATCGGTCGGCGAGATGCTGTGGGGCCGTCCGTATGCCCGCTGGACGCCCGGCTGGGGCGAAGGCTGCCGCGGCGACGTCGAAGCGGTCGCCGCCGAGATCTTCCAGCGGCTGGGCGCGGAGCGCGGC
>DAISWF010000144.1:0-14789 GCA_036826495.1 Burkholderiaceae bacterium | reverse complement strand
ATGCTTTTGGAGAACGGCGCTGCGTCGTGAAACTGACCTTCGACGATCAGCCGGAGGGCGCGCGGCACTGGTGGTTCGTCAACGACGGCGGGCGGGCGGATCTGTGCATCGAGGAGCCGGGATACGAGGTGGACCTCTATCTGGCGGCCACATTGCCGGACATGATCTACGTCTATCGAGGCGATCTATCCCTCGCCGACGCATGCGCGCAAGGACGCATCAAGGTGCATGGCACCGCCTGGGCGCGACGCGCGCTGCCGCGCTGGCTGGTGCCGTTTCCCCTCGCGCATGTGAAGTCGCAGCGGGCCGAGGCGCAAGCCGCATAGGAACCCCGAGACGTCGCCGCCAGGGCGGCGATGTTCTGCAATGGGTAGGTGCACGGCGCCATGGGATTCGGGCGATCATCGCGTCGCCCGGGATGGCAGCGTCAGGCGATCTCGAGTTGCACGTCGATGTTGCCGCGCGTCGCGTTGGAGTACGGGCAAACCTGGTGGGCGGCATCGACCAGCTTCTTCTTCTGATCGCCGTCCAGTCCCGGCAGCGAGATCTTCAGCTTCACCGCGATGCCGAATGCGGCGCCGCCCTCGGTCGGGCCGAGCGACACGCTGGAATCGATCGCCACGTCCTTGGGCACGGCCACGCCGATCTTGGGGCCCACCGCGCCCATGGCGCCTATGAAGCAGGCGGCGTAGCCCACTGCGAATAGCTGTTCGGGGTTCGTGCCGGGCTTGCCGGAACCCGG
This sequence comes from Burkholderiaceae bacterium, assembly GCA_036826495.1. Classification (GTDB taxonomy): domain Bacteria; phylum Pseudomonadota; class Gammaproteobacteria; order Burkholderiales; family Burkholderiaceae_E; genus DAISWF01. The sequence goes on along the minus strand of DAISWF010000144.1, from coordinate 14,047 downwards.
GCGGCTCAGCGTCACGTCGAGCGCCCCGTCCGACGTCTTGCCGGCGCCTTCACGGCCGCCGGTCACGTGGGCATCGGCGGTATACAGAACCTTGTCGAGCTGGCGCATCGCGTAATCCTCCTCGGTGTGGGCTGGGACTGAAAGGCTGGGTACGAAGGGTGACCATGGTAGTCGGTTTCGCCGCCGGACTCGGGCGGTCACCCGCCTGACGTTGCGGTCAGCGCTGACTTTCGCTGGTCATAGAGAGAGCTGGCCTGCATATGTAGTAATATACTCCCCTATACTATATTGTCTCGATCCATCTCGACCGCATGGCTCACACCGCCCGCCAGAAAGACAGGCTGATCGCCCGCGTGCGCCGCATCAGGGGGCAGCTCGACGGCATCGAGCGCGCCCTCGAGGCGCAGGTGCCTTGCGCCGAAGTGCTGCGGCAGCTCGCCTCGGTGCGGGGCGCGGTCGGCGGCCTGACGGCGGAGGTGATGGAGGATCACCTGCGCGGGCATGTACTGGCTGCAGGTTCCGACGCCGCGCGGCGTGAGGGGGGCGAGGAGATGATCGAGGTCATCCGGACATACATCCGGTGACCGGTGCACCGGCAAAGGAACGGCCGATGACGGCGAACGATTCTGCCGCCCACGATCACGTGTTTCTCGGCGACGATCACCGGCGCAACGAGCGCAAGGTGTGGCTGGTCATCGCGGTGACGGCGGTGTGGATGCTGGCCGAGATCACGGCCGGTTCGGTCTATGGCTCGATGGCGCTGGTGGCGGACGGCTGGCACATGTCGACGCACGCCGGCGCGATGCTGATCACCGCGTTCGCCTATGGCTATGCGCGTCGCCACCTGCGCGATCCGCGGTTCACGTTCGGTACGGGCAAGCTGGGTGATCTGGCGGGTTTCACCAGCGCGGTGGTGCTGGCGCTGATCGCGCTGCTGATCGGCTGGGAGAGCTTCCTGCGGTTCGTCCGTCCGGTTCCGATCGGCTTCGAGCAGGCGATCGCGGTGGCCGTCGTCGGCCTGGCGGTCAATCTGGTGTGCGCGTGGCTGCTCAAGGATGAGCATGCCGGCCATCATCACGGTGATGCGGGTCATCGGCATCAGGGCCACGGTCGCGATCGCGACCACGGCGACGATCACGATCACGACCACGATCACGATCACGATCACGGCGACGATCACGATCACGGCTCGTCGCATCACGGTGATGACGGCCATGGCTACTCCGTCTGCGATGAGAGCAGCGGCAGTCGCGGGCTTGAACATGACGGCGGGCTACATCGTCACCCCCTGCATGCGCCCCCTCGCGCCCGCAGTTCCGCGCCGGACAACAATCTGCGGGCCGCCTATCTGCACGTGCTGGCCGACGCGCTGACGTCGATCCTGGCGATCGTTGCGCTGCTGCTGGGCCGGACCTACGGCTGGCTATGGGCCGATCCGTTGATGGGCGTGGCCGGCGCGCTGGTCATCGCGCGGTGGTCATGGGGGCTGATCCGTGAGGCAGGCTGGGTGCTGCTGGATGCCGTGCCTCGGGGTGAGGCGTTGCGCGGCGAGATCCGGGAGGCGATCGAGCAGCATGACGTGCGGATCACCGACCTGCATGTATGGCAGGTCGGCCCCGGTCACCATGGCGCGATCGTCGCGCTGGTTTCAGCGGAGCCGAGGGAGCCGGCGCATTACAAGGCGCGGCTCGCCCACATCGGCGAGCTTTCGCATGTGACGATCGAGGTGGAGCGGGCCGCGGCGGCCTGACGGTCTCCGGATCGATCGATCGCGGCGGCCGCACACCGTCGGAACCCGCCCGGCGCTGCCCGCCCGCAGACCGTCAGCGCCGCAGCCCGGCGCAGGCCACCGAAATCGCCTCGCTCAACACCGCCCGGTCGCCGACGTGGTTGGCCAGCACGAACACCAGCTTGGCCAGCATCGTCTGGGCTTCCTGATCGCTCAGGTCGCGCTGTGCATCGACCAGCTCGGCGAAGAACGCGTCGGGGTCGGTGATACGGGGAGTACGCAGCAATGCCATGGGGAGGTCTCCTCGTTCAGCGGGACAGGCAGCGCGCTAGCGCCGCGCGGATCGATGCTTCGTCGAAGCGACGCCAGCGGCCAGCCACGTGCTGGTCGGGCCGCAGCAGGTAGACGGTGCCGGGGCGGCCGTCATAGCGCTCGGCGAGCAGGCCGCGGCTGTCCTGCAGGTCGCGGCCGACGGTCAGCACACGGGCCTTGACGCCGTCCAGACTCACCACGGCGACCGGGGCGGGGCCGAAGCTCAGCAGCACGAAGTCCTGGCCCAGTTCGTTCATCAGCCAGCTCTTGCGGCCCTGCGCATCCTGCACCGGCGCATCGGCGGCGTTGGTGCCGGGCTTCATCAGTCCGTCGAACGCATCGGCATCGGCGGTGTTGAGGCTCGACTGCAGATAGGGCGTCGGCCGGGACAGGCGGCCGCTGTTGACGAGCTGGCGGGCGAACGGTTCGTCGTGGGCAAGCTCGAGCACCGCGTCGCGCAGCAGCCGGCCGGTGGCCGTCTTCGGCGTGATGAAGTCGGTCGAACGGGTCGAGTTCAGCAGGTTGTCGTCGGCGGCGAACGCGCGCTCTTCGTGATAGCTGTCGATCAGCGCGACCGGCGCCTTGCCGTCGAGCACCAGCGAGAGCTTCCAGATCAGGTTGTCGATGTCCTGCACGCCGGTGTTGGCGCCGCGCGCGCCGAACGGCGACACCTGATGGGCCGCGTCGCCGGCGAACAGCACCCGCCCGTAGCGAAACTTGTCGAGGCGCCGGCAGGCGAACTGGTAGACCGACACCCACTCGAGCTCGAAGTCGGCGTCCGGCCCCAGCATCGCGCGGATGCGCGGAATGACGTTCTCGGGTTTCTTCGCCTCGTTCGGATCGGTCTCCCAGCCGAGCTGGAAGTCGATCCGCCACACGTCGTCGGCCTGCTTGTGCAGCAGCACGCTGGATGGCGCGCTGCGGCCGGACGGGCCGCTCGCCCCGCGATGGAACGGCGGTTCGAAACAGAACCACCGTTCGGTCGGAAAGTCGGCCTTCATCACCACGTCGGCGATCAGGAAGCGATCCTGGAAGAAGTGGCCGCTGAACTCGCCGCCGACCATCCGCCGCGTGTCGCTGTTCGCGCCGTCGCAGGCGATGATCCAGTCGGCTTCCATCCGGAACAGACCGTCAGGGGTCTCGACGGTCAGCATCGCATGATCGGGCTCCTGCTGCAGGCTGATCAGCTTGTGCTTCCAGCGCAGATCGACCCGCTCGCTGTCGTCGCAGGCCTCGACCAGATACTCCTCGAGGTAGTACTGCTGCAGGTTGATCATCGCCGGCATCTTGTGGCCGTCCTCGGGCAGCAGGTCGAACGAGTAGACCAGGTCGTCCTTGAAGAAGACCTTGCCCACCTTCCAGTTGACCCCTTTCTCGACCATCCGCCCGCCGACGCCCAGCCGGTCCCAGATCTCCAGCGGTCGCTTGGCGTAGCACACGGCACGCGAGCCGATGCTGACGGTGCTGTTGTCGTCGAGCACCACCGCCGGAATGCCGCGCGCCGCGCACTCCAGCGCCGCCGTCAGGCCGATCGGCCCGGCCCCGACGATGACGACCGGATGGCGCCGGACCGCGCCGTCGCGCTGCTCGGCGCTCTGGCGGTAGGTGAATTCCGGATATGTGTAGGTCTTCAGCATCTTCGCCTCGATGACCTGGCTCTAGGACGCGGCGGTGCCGGCGAACTCTGCCTCGTGCATCCAGGCGGCATGGCGGGGCGCCTTCTTCGTGCGCGACCATTCGGTCAGCATGTCCCACTTGACGTCGTCCAGCCGCTTCATCTGCTCCGGGGTCGCGGTGTCGGCGGCCAGCTCGACGCGGTGGCCGTTGGGGTCGAAGAAGTAGATCGACTGGAAGATCGCGTGATTGGTCGGGCCGAGTACGTCGATGCCGGCCGCCTCCAGTCGGGCCTTGGCCTGATGCAGCTCTTCGAGGCTGCCGACCTTCAGCGCGATGTGCTGGACCCACGGGGGCGTGTTCTCGTCGCGGCCCATCTGCGGCGAGTTCGGCAGCTCGAAGAACGCCAGGATGTTGCCGCCGCCCGCATCGATGAACACGTGCATGTACGGGTTCGGCTCATGGGTGCTGGGCACCTGGTCTTCGGCGATCGCGAGCACGAAGTTCATGTTCAGGTTGTCCGCGTACCAGCGGACGGTCTGCTCGGCATCGTTGCAGCGGTATGCGACGTGATGCATGCGCTGGATCTTCATGGCGGGGTCTCCTCGGGTGGAAAGTCAAATGGTAACACTGGTTACGAACAGGGCGAAGACAATCGATCGGACGCTTGATCCAGATCAATAAAATTCGATCAGACTCTTTTTTCCCAGGCGAACGGGGGGCGCCCCGGGGCCGGTCGGCGATCGGCCCGCCGGTTCCTGCAATTGAGTAACGTGCGTTACCATATCGATCGGGCGCAATCTGGACGACAGCCGATGGATCTGCAACGTTTCCTGCCGTACCGCCTCGCCGCGCTGAGCGAGTCGATCAGTCAATGCATCGCGCAGGTGTACCGCGAACGGTTCGGCCTGACCCGCGACGAGTGGCGGGTGCTGGCGGCGCTGGCCGCTGCCGGCACCGTGAAGACCGGCGACGTGATCCAGTCGACGACCTTGGAGAAGATGCAGGTCAGCCGGGCGGTCAGCCGGCTGCAGGCCGAGGGGCTGCTCGAGCGCGTGCCCGATCCGGAGGACGGCCGCGGCTGGCTGCTGCGCCTGAAGCCGGCCGGCCGGGCGCTGTTTCAGAAGATCGCGCCGATGGTGCAGGCGCGTGAGGCGTTCCTGCTCGAGGCGCTGGATTCGGCCGAACGGGCGGTGCTCGACCGGGCGATCGACCGGCTCGGCCAACAGGCTCGCCGGCTGTCGCGGCAGGGCTGAGCCGGGCCGCGCCTCGCCGTACAGACGCACGAGCAACCCGCTCGGTTGGTATCTGCCGGGCACAGGGAGGGGCTGGCGCACAGAGGCCGGGCGGTCAGCCTTCCAGGGCTTCCCACATCTGCCGGTCGCGGTCGGCGGTCCAGACGCGGGGATCCGCGTAGCGGGTCGCTTCGTCATAGCAGCGCGACACGTCGAACGGCATGCAGTGATCGAAGATGACCCAGTGACCGTACTTGGGTTTGAGCGCCGCGCAGGTGTCGCGATAGACGGTCTTCAGATCCTGGCCGGCATCGGCGCCGGCCTTCACGCGAGTCCATACGTCCTCGATGAAGGCACGGGTGCTCTGCAGTCCGCGGCTCACCTGCTCCGCGCCTTTGAGCGCCGGGCCGCGTCCGGGCACCAGCGCCTCGGGCCGGAGCGCCGCGATGTTGTCCAGCGTGCGGGGCCAGTCCTGGAAGTAGGCGTCGCCGGCATAGGGGGTCGCATCGAACTCGACCAGATCGCCGGACAGCAGGGTCTTGTCGCCGGGCAGCCAGACGACGGTGTCGCCCTTGGTGTGGCCGCGGCCGAGCTGCAGCAACTGCACCTCCAGCTTGCCCAGCCAGACGGTCATCTTTCCGTTGAAGGTCATCGTCGGCCAGGTCAGGCCGGCCGGCACCGTCTCGGCGTTGCGGAACAGTCTCGGGAAGCGGCCGATCTCGCTCGCCTTGTCGGCTTCGCCGCGCTCGACGATCAGCTCATAGGTGTCCTGGCTCGCCAGGATCTCCTGCGGCTGGTAGGCCGACGCGCCGAGCACGCGCACCGCGTGGTAGTGCGTCAGCACGACGTAACGGATCGGCTTGTCGGTGACCTCGCGGATGCGGCGGATCACGTCGGCTGCCATGGCCGGCGTGGCCTGGGTATCGGCGACCAGCACCGCATCGTCACCGATCACGATGCCGGTGTTCGGGTCGCCCTCGGCGGTGTAGGCCCAGGCGTGCTCGGAGAGCTGTTCGAAGGTGACCTGCTTGTCGTCCAGGTCGGCCTGGCTGGCGAACTTCTTGACGTTCATGTGAAGGATCTGCCGCTTGATTTGCGGACTGCAAATTAATTTGTAGTGAACGGATTCTAGGCTCTGATTCTCCATAGTGCAATCGATTTGTTCAATGCAAATCATGCCGACATGCCCCTACAATCGTCGCGGAGGAGCCCGCGATGGCATTCGATTCCCTGCCTGATGAAGATCCGCAAGCCGACCGCGAGCAGCGCGCGGTGCAGTCCGTCGAAGTCGGCGGACGTCTGCTGCTGGCGCTGGCCGAAGCGCCCGGCGCGCTGTCGCTGAAGGATCTGGCCGCCCGGGCCGCTCTCACGCCGTCACGGGCGCATCCCTATCTGGTCAGCTTCGGCCGGCTGCGGCTGATCGAGCAGGACGGTGCCAGCGGGCACTACCGGCTCGGCATGGCCGCCTTGCGCATCGGCCTCGCCTGCCTGGGCCAGTTGGAGCCGTTGCGGCTGGCCACGCCGGTGGCCGAGGCGCTGGCTCATGAAACGGGGCAGGCGGTGGCGCTGGCGGTCTGGGGCAATTTCGGGCCGACGATCGTGCGGATGTTCGAGGCGCGCGAGCCGCTGCACCTCGCGATGCGGGTCGGAACGGTGATGTCGGTGCTGGGCACCGCGACCGGACGGGCGTTCGCGGCGGTGCTGTCCGAGGACGTCGTCGCGGCGGCACGCGCCGGCGCGCTGGGTGACGAGGCGCGGCGCCCGCGACCGGCGCAGCCGACCCAGGCGGAGCTGCTGCGGCAGGCTCGCGACGAATGGTCGCGGCACGGCGTCACGCGGGCGCAGGGGCATCCGATCCCGGGGGTCAATGCGTTCAGCTCGCCGGTCTTCGATCACGAGGGCAATGCCGCGCTGGCGATCACCGCGCTGGGGCATCGCAACGCATTCCCGGCGGCCTGGAACTCGGCGATGGCCGCGCGGGTGCGCGCAGCGGCTGCCGAGATCAGCGCACGGCTCGGGGGTCGGATGCCGCCGTTCGCGAGTGGCCTCGGCGCCGGCCGGCGGACCTGACGCGGTCAGCCGCCGCGCAGCAGCTTGACGATGATCGCCAGCACGAGGCCCAGCAGGCCGAGCGCGGTCAGGAACTGGACGATCGTCAGCGCCTTGAAGCGTTTCCACAATCCCATGGGGCGGGGATTCTACCTGCGCGGGCGGTGACCGCCGGCATGCGAGGTCGGACGCAGGCTTCGGCGTAGAATCGTCCGGCCGATCGTCGGTCGTCCGGAGTGCAGATGTCTCGCGGGAAGTCGTTGCTGTCGAGCAGCCTGTGTGCGCTGCTGGTGTTCGCCGCCACCGCGGCGTCGGCGCAGGATCGCGCCAAGATCGGCTTCGTCGATACCGGCCGGCTGATGCTCGAAGGCGCGCCGGCGGCGGCCGCGCTGAAGAAGCTGGACGGCGAATTCAGCGAGCGCAACAAGGAGCTGCAGGCGCAGGCGGCGCGGCTGCAGTCGCTGACCGAACGGTTCAACCGCGATTCGGCGCTGCTCAGGGACAGCGAGCTGGCGGCCCGGCAGCGCGAGATCGTCTCGCTGGAGAACACCGTGCGCAGGCGTCAGGAAGAGCTCAAGGAGGACTTCGCGCGCCGCCGCAGCGAGGAGCTGGCCCAGGTTTCCGAGGTCACCCGGCGAGTGGTCCGCCAGGTTGCCGAAGCCGGCAATTACGATCTGGTGCTGGAGTCCGACGGCGTCTACGTTGGCAAGCAGGTCGACATCACCGACAAGGTCATCCAGGCGCTGGCCAACGTCCGCTGATCGCTGCCCGGGCAGTCGGGCGGCCGTGTCGCCCGTCCTCGGGCGTGATCGCGCCGGCGCAGCGGCTGGCGCGAGGCCGCGGCTCAGCGTTGCACGCCCATCGCCACCGAACGGGCGCCCTGCCAGGTGGCCGAATCGAAGAACTTGTCGCCGCGCAGCCAGGCCACCGCCATCGGCGTCGACTCGAAGCCCCAGAAGCGCTGCTCGCCGACCACCAGGGTCGGCACGCCGAACACGCCGCGTTCGATCGCCTCGCGGGTGTTGTGGCGCAACTGCTGCTTGACCTCGCTGGTCTGCACCTGCGCCTCGTCGACGCCGTGGCGGGTCAGAAGGTCCTGCCAGGCATCGTCGTCGGTCGGAAGCTGGCCGCGCCGCCAGACGAACTCGAACAGGTCATGGACCACCGCCGGCGTGTTGCCCAGCGCGATCGACAACCGCAGCAGCCGCAGCGGCACGAAGGGATGGCTGGGCGGCCATTTGAGCGCGATGTGGTACTGGTGGGCGAGCCAGGCGACGTTCTCGTAGGTCCACTCCCGCTTGGGCAGCACCTCGGCCGGCCCCTTCTGCTCGAAGTGTTCGAGCAGACCCGCGAACAGCACCGGTTTGAGCCGCAGCTTCGCATGCGCTTCGAACTGCGCGAGCCGCGTGCTCTGCAGATAGGCGTAAGGGGAGATGAAGTCGAAGTACCAGTCGATGGTGTCCATGGGGGCTTTCTGCTTCTGCTGGTGCGACCGCCGGAATCGTAACAGGCACGGCGGGGGCGGTTGCGACGCCGCCGGCGCCGCTCGCCGGCACGGGCGCGGCGTGAACAAGCTCTAAACTACCGCCGGCGGGTTCCGGTGAAGGGGCAAGGCATGCAGGATCTTTCGATGTCGTGGCGGCTCACGCGGCGCGACTGGTCGGCCGGCGAGTTGCGGCTGCTGCTGCTGGCGCTGGTGGTCGCGGTGGCGGCCATCGCCAGCGTGGGCTTCTTCGTCGACCGGATGGCGCAGGCGCTGTCGCAGCAGGCCCGGCAGCTTCTGGGGGCCGACCTGGTCATCGCGTCCGATCGTCCGCTCGACGAGCGGCTGGCCGCGCAGGCGCGCGAGCGCGGCCTCACCACGGCGCTGACGGTGAACTTCCCGAGCATGGTGCTGGCCGGCGAGCGTGCGCAGCTCGCGTCGATCAAGGCGGTGTCGCCCGGCTATCCGCTGCGCGGCGGCCTGCGGGTCGCCGATGCTCCGAACCAGGCCGATCAGCCGGCGCAGGGTGTCCCGGCGGCCCGCCGCGCCTGGGCCGATGCGCAGCTCGCGCAGTCGCTGGGGCTCACGCTGCCGGCGCGCGTGAAACTCGGCGACAGCGAGGTGACGATAGACCGGGTGCTGACGCTGGAGCCCGACCGCGGCACGAACTTCGTCAACTTCGCGCCGCGGCTGATGATTCCGCTGGACGATCTGGCCGCCACCGGACTGATCCAGCCGGCCAGCCGCGTCACCTACCGGCTGCAGATCGCCGGCCCTCAGTCGGCGGTGTCGGCCTATACCCGCTGGGTCACCGACCGGCTCGAGCGTGGCCAGCGGCTGGAATCGCTCGACAACGGCCGGCCCGAGCTGCGCGCGACGCTCGATCGCGCCGAGAAGTTCCTCGCGCTGGTGGCGATGCTGACCGCGCTGATCGCGGCGGTGGCGATCGCGCTGGCGACGCGCCGCTTCGCCGAACGGCATCTCGACGGCTGCGCGGTGATGCGCGCGATCGGGCTCACGCAGCAGCGGCTGGTGCGGCTGCTGATGCTGGAGCTGCTGTGGGTGGGGGTGGTCGGCGCGCTGCTGGGCGGGCTGGCCGGCTGGGCACTGCACTTCGCGCTGGTGTCGGCGGTGGCGCCGCTGCTGCAGATGCCGTTGCCGGCGCCGACCCTGTGGCCGTTCGCGCGTGCCACGCTGGCCGGCCTGGTGCTGTTGCTGGGCTTCGGCGCCTTTCCGTTCCTGCGGCTGTCCGGTGTGTCGCCGCTGCGGGTGCTGCGCCGCGACCTGGGCGCCGCGGGGGCGGGCGCCTGGGTGGCGACCGCGGCGGCGGTGGCCAGCTTCGCGGTGCTGCTGTACTGGTTCGCCGGCGACCGGCAGCTCGCGACGATCGCGCTCGGCGGCTTCCTGGGCGGCGCGCTGGTGTTCTCGCTGGTCGCCTACGGGCTGGTGCTGCTGCTCGGCCCGCTGCGCCGCTGGGCGGCGCGCAGCGCGGTCAGCCCGGCGCTGCGGATGGCGCTGGCCTCCTGGTCGCGGCGGCGCGGCGCGGCGGTCGCGCAGACGGTGGCGCTGGCCGCCGGCCTGATGGCGCTGATCCTGCTGACGGTGACCCGCACCGATCTGCTCGATGGCTGGCGGCGCGCGTCGCCGCCCGATGCGCCGAACCGCTACGTGATCAACATCCAGCCCGATCAGCGCGAGGCGGTGGCCGCGGAGCTGGCGGCGGCCGGCGTCACGCGGCCGGAGCTCTATCCGATGGTGCGCGGGCGACTGGTGACGGTCAACGGTGCCCCGGTGTCCAGCGAACAGTTCACCGAGGAGCGGGCGCAGCGGCTCGTCGATCGCGAGTTCAACCTGTCGTACACCGACACCCAGCCCGGCCACAACCAGACCGTCGAAGGGCGCTGGCTCGATCCGCGTGCCGCCGAGGTGTCGGCCGAGCTGGGCATCATGAAGACGCTGGGCCTGAAGGTCGGCGACAAGCTGGGCTTCGACATCGCCGGCGAAACCGTCGAGGTCGCGATCGTCGGCGTGCGCAAGCTCGCCTGGGATTCGATGAAGGTGAACTTCTTCATGATCCTGTCGCCGCAGGCGCTGCGCGATCGGCCGCAGACGCTGATCACCGCCTATCACCAGCCGCCCGGCCAGGCGCTGGACAGCGCGCTGGTCAAGCGCCATCCGAACCTGACCGTGTTCGACACCGGCCACATCGTCCGCCAGGTGCAATCGATGCTCGACCAGGTGATCCGTGCGGTGGAGTTCCTGTTCGTGCTGACCTTGATCGCCGGGCTGGTCGTGCTCTATGCGGCGCTGGCCAGCTCGCGCGACGAGCGGCTGCGCGAGGCCGGTCTGATGCGCGCGCTGGGCGCCTCGCGCACGCAGTTGCTGCGGGCTCAGGTGTGGGAGCTGGGCCTGGCCGGCGGTATCGCCGGCGGGCTCGCGGCGATCGGCGCGACGGTGATCGGCCTGGTGCTGGCGGCGCGGGTGTTCCAGTTCGACTACGATCCGCGCGTCAGCGGCCTGCTGCTGGGTGTAGCGGCCGGTGCGCTGGCGGCGATCGGCGCCGGCTGGGTGGGGCTGCGCGGCGTGCTGAACACGCCGCCGATGACCACGTTGCGCAACGCCTGAAAGAACCGATGCCCGGCGTACAGGAATTCCTACCGACGGTTACGCTCGTTCTCCTGGCGGTCGCCACCGTCCTGCTGCTGATACTGGTGTTGCGCCGGCCGCCCGACCTGGTCGAGGCGCTGCAATTGCTGACCCGTGAGCAGATCGACGGCAACCGGCGGCTCGAGCGCGCGCTGATCGAGCACGTGGCGGCCCGCTCGCGCGAGCAGCGCGAGGAGCTGTCCGTCTCGGTCGACCGGTTCGCCGCCGGTCAGCTCAAGCAGCTCGCCCAGCTCACCGCCGCCAACGACCAGCGGCTGGCCGAGGTGCGCGCGACGCTGGAGCAGCGGCTGCGCGAGCTGCAGAGCGACAACGCGCGGCGGCTCGAGGAGATGCGCCGCACCGTCGACGAGAAGCTGCATGCGACCTTGGAGCAGCGGCTCGGCGAATCGTTCAGGCAGGTGTCGGAGCGGCTGGAGCAGGTGCATCGCGGCTTGGGCGAGATGCGCGTGCTGGCCTCCGACGTCGGTGACCTCAAACGGGTGCTGACCAACGTGAAGACTCGCGGCACCTGGGGCGAGATCCAGCTCGCGGCGCTGCTCGAGCAGATGCTGGTGCCCGATCAGTATCAGGCCAACGTCGCGACGGTGCCGGGCGCCACGCAGCGGGTGGAGTTCGCGATCCGCCTGCCGGGTGCGAGCGCCGACGCGCCGGTATGGCTGCCGATCGACGCCAAGTTCCCGCGCGAGGACTACGAGCGCCTGATGGCCGCGCAGGAGCGGGCCGACGCGCCGGCCGCCGAGGCCGCCGGCCGGCAGCTCGCCGCCCGCATCCGCGACGAGGCGCGCGCGATCCGCGGGAAGTATCTGGCGCCGCCGGCCACCACCGACTTCGCGATCCTGTTCCTGCCGACCGAGGGCCTGTATGCGGAGATCACCCGCCGGCCGGGCCTGCTCGACGAGCTGCAGCGCGACCATCGGGTGGTGCTGGCCGGTCCGACGACATTGGCGGCGATCCTGTCGAGCCTGCAGATGGGCTTCCGGACGCTGGCGGTCGAACGGCGCTCGAGCGAGGTGTGGCAGCTTCTGGGAACGGTCAAGACCGAATTCGGCCGCTTCGGCGAGCTGCTGACGAAGGCCCGCGACCATCTCGAACGCGCCTCGTCGACCTTGGGCAGCGCCACCGACCGGACCCGTGCGATCGAGCGGCGGCTGCGCGAGGTGGAGCTGCTGCCGGAGCCTGGCGGCGGACGGCCGCCGGCCGAGTGATCGCCGGCGGCGCCCGACGCCCGCGGCGCTGACGGCCGACCGCGGATCGCCCGCCGCTCACTCGAACGGCAGCTCCTTCCACCACGGGAAGAAGTCGGGCATGTCGCTCGACACCTTGTCCGGATACACCGGCTTGCGCTTCTCCAGGAACGAGCTGACCCCTTCCTTGGCATCGGCAGCCCGGCCACGCGCCTGGATCGCGCGGCTGTCGATCCGGTGCGCATGCATGGGGTCGCTGGCGCCGGCCATCCGCCAGATCATCTGGCGGGTCAGCGCGACCGACACCGGCGCGGTGTTGTCGGCGATCTCGCGGGCGATCGCGCGGGCCGCCGGCAGCAGCTCGTCGGGCGCATGCAGCGAGCGGACCAGGCCCCGTTCCAGCGCCTCCTGCGCGGAGAAGACGCGGCCGGTGTAACACCATTCGAGGGCCGTCTGCATGCCGACGACGCGTGACAGGAACCACGACGAGGCCGCCTCGGGGACGATGCCCCGGCGCGCGAACACGAAGCCGAAGCGGGCGTCGGTCGAGGCCAGCCGGATGTCCATCGGCAACTGCATCGTGACGCCGATGCCGACCGCCGCGCCGTTGACCGCGCAGATCACCGGCTTCAGGCTGCGGAAGATCCGCAACGTCGTCATGCCGCCGCCGTCGCGATAGACGCCGCCGACCTTGTTCTCCTCGCGGGTCGCTTCCTTGCGCGACGCATAGTCGAAGGTGGCGCCGCCCTTGGACAGATCGGCGCCCGCGCAGAATGCCCGGCCGGCGCCGGTGACGATGACCGCCCGCACCGAGTCGTCGGCATCGGTGCGGTCGAACGCCTGGATCATCTCGTCGCGCATCTGCGCCGTGAAGGCGTTCATCTTCTCCGGGCGGTTCAGCGTGATCGTCGCGATGCCGTCGTCGACGGCGTACAGCAGGGTGGTGGGATTCCACGCGGTCATCGGTCTTTCCTCTCGTTCCTCTGGCTGGTCGATTCCGGAGCCGAGCTTACCCTGGGGTCGAGGTGGACGTGGCCCGACGCCATGCCGGGAAAATCCCATGTTGCGAAATTAATTTCCCACATTACGAGATATCGTAATGCGGCGCATCAATCCCGTTTTTCATGGTGGCATGAGTTATTTCACATCGCGGTTCAAGGTCTTCAGGTTATTGTTTTATAAGAACAATTTTCTATGTGAAATCCGTCACAAACCCTGTTGCCGCGCACAACCCCGGACGGTACCTTTTCAGCACCGAATACAACTTTTCCTCTCTTCCATTTTTTCTCCGGAGATCAACGATGTCGTCACGCGAACTCGAAGCACAGAAACTGCAGAAGGACTGGTCCGAAAACGCGCGCTGGCGCGGCATCAAACGCGGGTATGGCGCCGAGGACGTGGTCAAGCTGCGCGGCTCGGTGCACGTCGAGCATACGCTGGCCCGGCGCGGCGCCGAGAAGCTCTGGCGCCTGATCAACGACGAGCCCTTCGTCAACTCGCTCGGCGCGCTGACCGGCAACCAGGCGATGCAGCAGGTCAAGGCCGGTCTGAAGGCGATCTATCTTTCGGGATGGCAGGTGGCAGGAGACGCCAATCTGGCCGGTGAAATGTATCCGGACCAGTCGCTGTACCCGATCAACTCGGTGCCGTCGGTGGTCAAGAAGATCAACAACGCGCTGACCCGTTGCGACCAGATCCAGTGGATGGAAGGCAAGAGCCCGTCGGATCCGGGCTACGTCGACTACTTCGCGCCGATCGTGGCTGACGCCGAGGC
>DAISWF010000143.1:0-14803 GCA_036826495.1 Burkholderiaceae bacterium | reverse complement strand
TGATGGAGCGGCTGCGCGAAGCGAAGCTGCTGCCGCTGTCGACGATGTTCGTCGTCATCAGCGCCGAGCGCTCGTCGCGTTCGGTGGCTGCCGTGGCCGAGTTCGGGCCCGACGCCTACATCATCAAGCCGCTGGTGCGGCACGACGTGCGGATGCGGCTGGCCCGCGCGAGTCACCGCAAGCGGGCGCTCTACGAGCTGCACAGCCTGGTCGAGACCGATCGCCTCGACGAGGCGGCCGACGAGGCGCTGCGGGTCGGCGAGCAGCATCCGCCGCTGCACAGCGAGGCGCTGCGCCTGGTCACCGGACGGCTGGTGGCCGCCGGCCGGCTCGACGCCGCCGAGAAGCTGGTGCGCGCCGCGCTCGAGCGGCACCGCTATCCGTGGGCGCTGTACCGGCTCGCCGAGCTGCGCTTCCACGCCAGCCGCTATGACGATGCCGCGCGGCTGCTGAACGGGCTGATCGAGCGCCATCCCGACCATCTGGCCGCCTATGAGCTGCTGGCCAGGATCCGCGAGATGCGTGGCCAGTTCGATGCGGCGCTGGAATGCCTGGATCAGGTGGCCGGCCGCTCGGTGCACACGGTCGGGCGATTGCGGCGTACCGGTGCGCTGGCGCGGCGCATCGGCGACCTGCGCCGTGCCGAGAGCAGCTATGCACAGGTGATGCAGCGCACCCGCGGCGAATCGGTCGGTTCGGCCGAGGACACGGTGAACCTGGTGCAGGTGCTGATGGCGCGCGGCAAGACCGAACAGGCCGAGCGGATCACCCGCGAGCAGACCCGGCGCAGCGGCAACCATCCCGATGCGCTGATCGCCGAGGCGATGCTGGCCTTCACCCGCGCCCGCCAGGCCGGCCGGCGCGACGACATGATCGCCGCGATGGATGCGGTGGTCCGCGCGGTGGAGAAGGGCGGCGGCGAGGTGTCGATGTCGCTGGGCCTGCAGGTGCTCGAGAACTGCGTCGAGGAAAGCCTGCGCGCGCCGGGCTACCGCTGCGCGCTGGCGATGGTGCGTTCGCGGCGCGCCGACCGTCCGGTGCTGAACCGGCTGCGCGCGCTGGTCGAGGAGCTGAGCCATACGCCAGCCCATCTGCTCGATCCGGCCGACATCCCGCTGTCCCTGCAGCGGCTGGCCAGCGAGGGCTGGGACCACCACCTGGGGCCGGTGATCGCCGATTCGATCGAGCACTGGCAGCGGCTGACGCCGGGCGACACCCGGCTGCCGGGCTGGCGCGGCCAGCTCACCGCGCTGGCCCGGCGCTTCGGCGTGCTGCAGTACGGCTGAGCCCGCTGGCTATAATCGGCCGCGCAGCACCGCATCGCGCCGTTTCGCGGCGCGTGCGCATCCCCCACCCGCCCCGGTGACGAAATCGGTAGACGTACGGGACTTAAAATCCCGGGCCGCAAGGCGTGCCGGTTCGAGCCCGGCCCGGGGCACCACGGTTCGAACATCCGATGCGAGCCGCACCGGCTGCCCGATTCGGGCTAGGTCACCCGGATCGAGCGGCGACTGTGCAAATGTGCCTGGCGGCCGACGAACGGTAGCGGCATGCTGACGGAGACGAGGGGCCATGGTGGCCCCGGAGTTCCGTTGCCGATCGCCATGGACGTGACAAGCTTCGAAGTTGCCGCCTGGGTGCAGGCTTGCGGGGGCATCGCGGCGATCGGTGCGGGGTTCCTGTTCGTCAATCGACAGATAAGCGCCGAGCGCCAGCGTCAGCGCTATGCGCAGGCGCTGCAGCGGCGCGAGCGACTGAAGGCGGCGAGCCAGCTCGTCGCCGCGGTCAGGCGGATCGCCGAGCGGGCACGGTCGCTCGCGCAGGTGGCGCCCGATCCGCCCGATGCCGAGAACAGCATCGATCTGTACGTCACCGAGCTGCAGGTGGTCGGCGACGCGATCCGCAAGTTCGACGTATCGCTGTTCACGTCCCATGTGCCGATCGAGGCGCTGCTGGTCACCGGCAGCCTGGCGCGGCTGCTGGCCTCCCGGTTGGCCGACGAGACGTTCCGCGGCGGCACGCGCAGCGTGCGTCACAACCTGAGCCTGCTGGACGTGGCGATCGGCGAGCTGGAGGAGCGCACCTCGCGGCTGACCGGCCTGCTGGCGCGGCCCAGGGAGATCTGACGGCGGCGGCCCGCCGGTCCGCTGGTCCATGCCGGTGCGGATCGTTCACGATCCGGGCGATGCGTGCCGATAGCGGCCCGCGTCGTCGCCGTTCGTCCCGCAGCTCGGCGTTCAGCGCCGGTGGGACGGGGTGCACGGGCAGGCGAATCGGTTGACGGTGAAACCGGACATAATCCGGCTTTTCCACTGCCTCGGTCTTCCGTCATCGAATGCCCACCGATCTGCCGCCGACGGACTCCAAAGTCCGCCGCAGTCGCCGCCTGACGCCGTCGGAGCTCGCCGAGTTCCTGCACCGGCTCGACGGTTACGGCGGCACGCCGCAGATCCATCTGGCGCTGCGGCTGCTGATGCTGACCCTGGTGCGGCCCGGCGAGCTGCGTGCCGCCTGCTGGTCGCAGTTCAACTTCCAGGCCGCGCAGTGGCGGGTGCCGGTGGTCCGGGCCGGCGTGGCGGCGGTCCATGTGGTGCCGCTGTCGTCGGCGGCGCTGGAAACGGTGATGGAGCTGCGGCAGTACGCCCGCGACGGCGAGCTGCTGTTTCCGGGCCGGGTCGCGCCGGACCGGGCGATCGACGAAAGCGCGCTGCGGGTGCCGCTGTACCGCGTCGGTTATCGCGGGCGGGTGACCGGGCTGACGTTCCGATCGATGGCCCGGCAGGTGCTGGCCGAGCGAGGCTGGCCGCGGGCGGCGATCGATGCGCAGCTCGGCTTCGTGCCGCGGCGGCCGCGCAGCCGGCGGCCGGCCGATGGCGGGCGTGGCGACGATCCGCGCGGCATGCTGGAGGAATGGGCGGCTTACCTGGACGGGTTGCGCCGGCGCGCCGCCGCGTAGCTTGACGATCGCTGCGCGTTGCGCGTTGCTCCGGCCCACCGTCGCAGGCCGTCATGGCAGGCCGTCGTCGCAGGCCGCCGTGGCGCGAATACGGCGGCAGGTCCGCGCGCGGCACCTCGGCCTTACAACAGCTTCACCAGCGTCGGCCA
This sequence comes from Burkholderiaceae bacterium, assembly GCA_036826495.1. Taxonomy (GTDB): domain Bacteria; phylum Pseudomonadota; class Gammaproteobacteria; order Burkholderiales; family Burkholderiaceae_E; genus DAISWF01. Next base: position 11,698 of record DAISWF010000143.1, on the reverse strand, counting down.
GACGTTGTCGAACAGCCGCGGCTGGGCCTGCTCGGTCGGGTGGATGCGGTCGGGCTGGAAGTATTCGAGCCGGTCGGCGATCCCGTCGAGGAAGAACGGCACCAGCGCAACGGACTCCGCCTTGGCCACGCTGCCGTAGATCGCATGGAAGCGCCGCCCGTAGTCGGCGCCGAAGTTCGGCGGCAGCATCATGCCCAGCAGCAGCACGCGTGCGCCGGCATTGCGGGCGGCGACGGTGATCGCCCGCAGATTGCCCTCGGTGGCCGTCAGATCGAGCCCGCGCAGCGCATCGTTGGCGCCCAGCTCGACGATCACCAGCGACGGCTTGTGCTTCTCCAGCAGTGCGCCGATGCGGGTGCGCCCGCCGGCGGTGGTCTCGCCGCTGATGCTGGCGTTGACGACCTCGGCCGGCGGCTTGCGCTCTGCAAGGCGCCGGGCCATCAGCTCGACCCAACCGGCACCGCGTTTCAGCCCGTACTCGGCCGACAGGCTGTCGCCGAGCACCAGCACCACCCGCCGCGGGTCGGCCGCCCGCACCGCCTGCGGCGCACCCATCGCGCAGGCTCCCAGTACACTTGCGGCGCGCAGCAACCGGCGCCGGATACGAAAGGAAGATTCGTCACCCATGTCAGCGATTATCGTCGAGCAGTTGACCAAACGTGTGCGCGATGCCGATGGCTGGCTCACGATCCTCGATTCCCTGTCGTTCACCGTCAAGCGCGGGGTGACGCTGGCGGTGGTCGGCGCATCGGGCTCGGGCAAGTCGACGCTGCTCGGCCTTCTGGCCGGGCTGGACCGGCCCACCGAAGGTCGCGTCGAGGTGTTCGGGAAGTCGCTGTTCGATCTGGACGAGGACCAGCGTGCAGCATGGCGCTCGGCTACCGTCGGCTTCGTGTTCCAGACCTTTCAGCTACTGCCGCAGATGACGGCGCTGGAGAACGCGATGCTGCCGCTGGAGCTGGCCGGTGACCGCGGCGCCGCGCGCAAGGCCGAGGAGCTGCTGGCGCGGGTCGGCCTGGCCGACCGGCTGTCGCACTACCCGCGCACGCTGTCGGGCGGCGAGCAGCAGCGGGTCGCGCTGGCGCGGGCGTTCGTCGCACGGCCGCCGCTGCTGTTCGCCGACGAACCGACCGGCAGCCTCGATGCGGCCACCGGCGAGCGGATCATCGAGCTGATGCTGGAGCTGAACCGCGATGCCGGCTCGACCCTGGTGATGGTCACCCACGACCCGGCGCTGGCCGACCGTTGCGAGCAGCGGATCCGGCTCGCGGCCGGGCGGCTGGTGCCGTGAGGGCCCATCACCCGGCGGGCTGCGCATTCGCGTGAACGAATCCGGCGCGGTTTACCGGCTCCCGGGCCCACCGCAGAGGGGCATCGCGTTCCGACGGTTCAGCGGCGGCTCAGTACCGCGCGCACCCGCCTGACCAGCTCGATCGTGCCGGGGTCGGCGCCCATCGCGGCGGCCGTGCCTTCGTCGCCTTCGAGCATCGGCTGGATGCTCGTCGCGCGTTCCTTGCCGAGCTCGACGCCCCACTGGTCGAACGAGTTGATGTTCCACAGCCAGCCGAGGGTGGCGGTGCGATGTTCGTACAGCGCCACCAGTGCGCCGAAGGTTTCCGGCGTCAGCTTGTCCATCAGGATCGTCGAGGTCGGCCGGTTGCCCGGATAGACCAGGTGCGGTGCCAGCGCGTCGGCCTCCTCGGGCGGCCTGCCCTGCGCCAGCAGCGATTCGCGCGCCTGCTCCAGCGTGCGGCCGTTCAGCAGCGCATCGGTCTGCGCGAGGCAGTTGGCGATCAGTGCGATGTCGCGCTTGTTGCCGTGGCCGCCGTGCGGGCCGCCGGGGCCGCTGACACCCCTGTTGCCGCTGTTGCCGGCGTCCGGGCCCGGAACCGGCAGCACGAACTCCACCGGGATCGTCGCGGTGCCCTGATGCAGCAACTGGAAGAACGAGTGCTGCGACTCGGTGCCCGGCTCGCCCCAGGTGACCGGCGCGGTGGCCAGCGCCACCGGCTCGCCGTCGACCGTCACCCGCTTGCCGTTGCTCTCCATCGTGAGCTGCTGCAGATAGGCGGGCAGCCGGCGCAGGCCGTCGCTGTAGGGCAGCACCGCTTCGCTGCCGGCGGCCAGGGTCAGCGCATGCCACAGGCTCACCAGCGCCATCAGCACCGGCGCGTTGCGCTCGAACGGTTCGCCGAGGAAGTGCCGGTCCATCTGATGAGCGCCGGCCAGCATGCGCCGGAATGCCTGCGGGCCGATGCTCAGCATCACCGGCAGGCCGATCGCCGACCATACCGAATAGCGGCCGCCGACCCAGTCCCAGAACGGGAACACGTTGTCGGCGGCGATGCCGAATCCGGTTGCCGCCGGCACGTTGGTCGACACCGCGACGAAATGTCGCGCCACCGCGGCATCGCGGATGCCGGCGGCGTTGAACCAGTCGCGCACCGCCATCGCGTTCAGCGCGGTCTCCAGCGTCTTCCAGGATTTCGACGCGACGATCACCAGCGTCGTCGCAGGGTCCAGCGATGAGGCGATGCGCCGCCAGCTCATCGGATCGAGACTGGTCAGGAAGTGCATCCGCAAGTGGGGCGCGGCGAAATCGGCCAGTGCTTCGCAGGCGAGCTGCGGCCCGAGGTGCGAGCCGCCTATGCCGATGTTGACCACGTCGGTGATCGGCCGGCCCGACGATCCGAGCCAGCGGCCGTTGCGCACCTCGTCGCTGAACGCCGCGATCCGGTCCAGCACGCCGTGCACCTGGGCCACCACGTCCTCGCCGTCGACGATCAGCCGCGAGTCGCGCGGCAGCCTGAGCGCGGTGTGCAGCACCGAGCGTTTCTCGGTGCTGTTGATCCGGTCGCCGCGGAACATCGCGCCGCGCCGTTCGGCGAGCCGCGACTGCTGTGCGAACTGCAGCAGCGCGTCCAGGTCGGGCAGCGCCAGCGCATTGCGCGACAGGTCGACGTACAGGCCCGCCGCCTCGACCGACAGGCGCGACAGCCGCTGCGGTTCGCGGGTCAGAAGCTCGGCGATGCGGATGCCGGACGACTGGCGGGCACGGGCGAGCAGCGCATCCAGGCCGGGCAGGGTGGGTGAGCGGAGGTCGGACATCGGGCGGGCCTCGGAACGAAGAGGAAGCAGAAGACCGGCATTATCCAGCGTCGCGCCCGCTTCGGGCCGAGCGGCCATGGACGCCGACTGGCGTTCGGCCGCTGGCGGAACACCCACGCCGCAATCCGGCGCCGCAGGCCCGACTCCGAACGAACGCGTCACTCGTTCAGCGACGCCCGGACGAACCCGGCCAGCTCGCCGGCCGCCAGGCCGACCGCGCGCGGCAGCCGGCGCTGCGCGAGCTCGCCGGCATGGCCGTGATGCCAGGCGGCCAGCCGAAGCGCCAGCGGCGCGGCGAGCCGCTGCGCGAGCAGCGCTGCGATCATGCCGGACAGCACGTCGCCGCTGCCGCCGGTGGCCAGCGTCGGCGAGCCGCTGTCGACGATCGCCCAGCAGCCGTCGGGGTCCGCGATCACCGAGCCCGCACCCTTGATCAGCGTCACCGCACCGAACTCGCGCGCGAGCTGCCGGGCCGCTTCGATCCGGTCCGCCTGCACCTGCCGGGTGTCGATCGACAGCAGCCGCGCCGCCTCCAGCGGATGAGGGGTGAGCACCTTCGGGGCGGCGCGCGCGCAAAGCCGCTGCCGCAGATCGCCCGAGGCGGCGACCGCGTTCAGCGCATCGGCATCGACGACCAGAGGCAGCGGCGATGCGAACGCCTGTTCGCAGGCTTGCGTCGCCTCCGGCCCGGTGCCGAGTCCGCAGCCGATCGCGGCCGCGTCGATGCCGTCGAACGATGCGCCCCAGGGACGGGTCATCCACTGCGGCTGGCCGGCATCGAACAGCGGTTCGCCGGGGGTCGTCAGGAACACCTTGCCGGCGCCGCAGGCCTGCGCACCGGTCGCGGCCAGCAGCACCGCGCCTCGCATCGTCGACGCGCCGCCGATGATCAGCAGGCTGCCATGCGTGCCCTTGTGGCTGTCGAGCGCGCGGGCGAGCGGATGACGGCGTGCGAACGCTGCGGTCAGCAGTTCGCCGTCGTCGGTTCCGGATGCATCGGGGCTGCCGGCGATATCGCCGGCGCCGAGCGTCGCCACGACGACGCTGCCGGCCAGCGCCCGGCCGACACCGGTGTGCAGGCCCGGCTTGTCGGCGATCATCGTCACGGTGATCTCGGCACGGACCGCTGCGCCGGCCGGGCCGCCGACGATCGAGCCGCGATCGGCATCGAGGCCGCTGGGCACGTCGACCGCGATGACCGGCAGACCGCTGTCGTTGACCTGCGCGATGAGCGCTGCGAGCTCGCCGCTGACTGCGCGGGCCAGGCCGATGCCGAACAGCCCGTCGAGGACCAGCGGCCGGCCGGCGAGCAGCGCGGCGGTATCGGCCAGCGGCCGCGGCGGGCCGCGCCGCGCGAGCCAGGCGGCGCGCACCCGTGCGCCTTCGGTGTCGGCGGCCGGGCCATCGGATGCCGGTTCCGGCATGCCGACCGCATCGACCGAGAACCCCTGATCCGTCAGCAGCAGTCCGGCCAGCAGCGCGTCGGCGCCGTTGTTGCCGGGCCCGGCCAGCACCAGCACCGGCGTGGCCGGCGGCAGGCGGCGCAGCCGCTGCACGGCAACGGCTGCGACCGCGCGGGCCGCGCGCTGCATCAGCACGCCGACCGGCAGGCCGGCCTGCGCGGCCCGTTCGATCTGTCGCACGGTGTCGACGAAGCACAGGCCGTCGGTTCGCGGATCGGTGGTCGCCGTCATGTCCGTCGTGCGTGAAGTCGGTCCGGAGATTCTAGTGCGCCGTGGTCGACCGTCGGCAAGCCGGCGATCCTAGTGCGCCGTCGTCGAGCGGTAGCGGTCCAAGGTCAGACCCTCGAGCGAGATCTCGGGCGTGCGTCCGGTCACCACGTCGGCGACGACCTTGCCGCTGCCGCAGGCCATCGCCCAGCCGGTCGAACCGTGGCCGACGTCGAGGAACAGCCCGGCGACCGGTGTGGCGCCGAGCAGCGGCGGGCCGTCGGGCAGCATCGGCCGCGCGCCGACCCAGTAGCGGGCCTCGCTGTAGCGGGCAGCCCGCGGAAACCAGTCGGAGGCCACCTTGACCAGCGTCTTCAGTGCCGCCTGGCGCAGCTCGAGCCGGCGATCGCCGAGCTCGGCGGTGCCGGCGATCCGCAGTCGCGCGCCCATCGGCGTGATCGCCGTCTTGTAGGCCTCGTCCATGATCGCCTGGCGCGGGCCCTGCGCATCGGGGGTCAGGGTCACGGTGGCGCTGTAGCCCTTGACCGGGTACATCGGCAGCGGCAGCCCGACCGGCTTCAGCAGCCGGTTGCTGTCGCTGGCGGCGGCGATCACCACCGCGTCGGCCGCCAGCGCGCCGGCGCTGGTGGCCACGCCGCGCACCCGGCCGCGCTCCACCGTGATCGCCTCGACCTGTTCGTTGAAGCGGAAGCGCACGCCGTCGCCGCGCGCATGTTCGCGAAGCTGCTGGGCGAACAGCGGGCAGTTGCCCGATTCGTCGCCGGGCAGATGCAGCCCGCCCACCAGCGGCGCCTGCGACGACATCGCCGGTTCCAGCGCCCGGCATTCGTCGGCCGACAGCGAGCGGAATGGCACGCCGCTCTCGGCCAGCATCAGCCGAGCCGGCTCGGCCATCGCCCGATCCGGCTCGCCGCGAAAGAGCTGCAGATAGCCCTGCGCCTGCTCGTAACGGATGTCGAGCTGTGCGCGCAGGCCGTGCAACTGGTCGCGGCTGTAGAACGCCAGCCGCTGCATCCGCGCCTTGTTGACGCGGTAGCGCTCGACCGTGCATTCGTCGAGCCAGCGCCGCACCCAGCGCCAGTACTCGCGGCTGGGCTGCGGCCGGAACAGCACCGGCGACTCGGCCTTCCACAGGTACGACAGCACCTTGCGCGGCATGCCCGGCGCGGCCCACGGCGCGACGTAGCCGGGCGCGATGACGCCGGCATTGCCCTGGCTCGCCTCCTGCGCGACGTCGCCGCGCCGCTCGACCAGCGTGACCTCGACGCCATGGCGGCGCAGGAAGTAGGCGGCACACACGCCGTTGATGCCGCCGCCGATCACGATCACCCTCATCGCATTCCGCTCTTCACGTCCCGCTCTTCATGTCGCACGGGGTCATGTCCGCGCTCGTCGGGCGCCATTGTCACTTCGATACGCCCATCACCCGGTCCGGCAGCCAGGTCACCAGCGACGGAAACACCGTGATGATCGCGATGCACACCAGCAGGCAGAAGAAGAACGGAATCGCCGCGCGCGCGATCACGTTCGAATCCTTGCCGGTCATGTTCTGCAGCACGAACAGATTGAAGCCGACCGGCGGCGTCACCTCGGCGATCTCGACCAGCAGCACGACGAAGATGCCGAACCACACCAGGTCGATGCCGGCCTTGGCGATCATCGGCAGCACCACCGCCGACGTCAGCACGATCATCGAGATGCCGTCGAGCGCGGTGCCCAGCACGATGTACAGCACCGACAGCACCGCGATCAGCGCGTACGGCGACAGGGCCATCGCGTCGACCCATTCGGCCAGCGCCCGCGGGACGCCGGTGAATGCCATCGTCTTGGTCAGGAATGCCGCGCCAGCCAGGATGAACATGATCATGCACGACACCCGGGTCGCGCCCATCAGGCTCGCCTTGAAGTTCTCCCAGGTGAGGCTGCGGCCCCAGGCGGCAATCACCAGCGACCCCAGCACGCCGTAGGCCGCGCATTCGGTGGCCGACGCCCAGCCGGCGACCAGCACCCAGACGATGAACAGGATCAGCAGGGTGCACGGAATCAGGCTGCCCGAGCGCCGCAGCTTCTCCATCAGCGACATCCGCGGCTCGCCGGGCGGTACCCGGTCGGGATGGGTGATCGACCACCAGGCGATGTAGCCGGAGAACAGCGCCATCAGCAGGAAACCCGGGATGAAGCCGGCCAGGAAGATCCGGATGATCGACGCGTCGGCCGCGACCGCGTAGACCACCATCGTGATCGACGGCGGGATCAGGATGCCCAGCGTGCCGGCGGTGGCGAGGCTGCCCAGCGCGAGCCGTTCGTCGTAGCCGCGGCGGACCAGCTCGGGCAGCGCGACCTTGGCGATCGTCGCGCAGGTGGCGGCAGAGGAGCCCGACACCGAGCCGAAGATGCCGCAGCCGAGGATCGTCGTGTGCATCAGCCGGCCCGGCACCCTGTTCAGCCACGGCGACAGGCCCTCGAACATCTCCTCGGACAGCCGGGTGCGGAACAGGATCTCGCCCATCCAGATGAACAGCGGCAATGCCGCCAGCTCCCACGAGGCGTTCGATTCCCACAGCGCCGAGAACAGCGTCTGGCCGATCTGCTCGAACGACTTCGACGTGAACAGCGTCATGCCGACCCAGCCGACGATCGCCAAGGTCATCGCGATCCACACGCCGCCGGTCAGCAGCAGCACCATCACGAGCAGCAGCAGCCCGCCGATCTCGACGACCGTCATGATGCCCCCGCGCGTCGGAGCGGCCGTGCGGCGCTCATGGTGCCCCCAAGGGCCTGCGGCCCGGCCCCCCGAGGGGGCTTGAGCGCCTTCGGAGCGGCCGTGCGGCGCTCACACGTCCTCCGTGAAATCGCCGCGCGCATGGCGCGCCTCGACGGCGACGACGTAGGTCGGCTTGCCGCCGCGCAGCACGATCTGCAGCTCGTCGACGACGGCGATGAACAGCAGCCAGGCGCCGAGCACGAACGAGCTCTGCGGGATCCAGATCGGCACGACCAGCAGGCCGCCCGACATGTCGCCGAGCCGCCAGCTATCGATCACGTAGAGCGTCGTGAAGACCGCCAGGTAGCCGATGAACACCGAACCGAGCAGCAGCGCCGCGATCTCCAGCGTGCGCCGCTTGCCCGGCGCGACCTTCGACAGCAACAGCTCGACGCGGACGAAGTCGCCGTGCTTGAAGGTATGGGCCAGGCCGAAGAACGCGGCGGCCGCGGTCAGCCACGACACCATGTCCTCCCAGCCGCCGGTGCGCAGACCCAGCTCGCGCATCGTCGTGGTGGCCAGCATCGAGGCGAAGATCGCGAACACAAAAAACGCCGCGAGGATTCCCGCGGCGTCGAACAGCCAGTCCAGCGCCCGGCGCATCAGGAGGACTTCTTCACTTGGACCTGAAGTTGTCCACGATCGCCTTGCCGTCGGCGCCCGACTTCTTCAGCCAGTCGTCGAGCATGATCGAACCGACCTGCTTCATGTCGGTAGTCAGCTTGGCCGACGGCGGCAGCACCTTCATGCCTTTTTCGGTGAGCGCCTTCTTGTACCAGTCGTCCTTCTCCTGCGACACCTTCCAGCCCCGCTTCTCGGCATTGGCGGCGGCCTTCATCACCGCATCCTGCGACGCCTTGTCGAGCGCGTCGAACGCCCGCTTGTTCACCAGCACCGCGTTCTTCGGCAGCCACGCCTGCGTGTCGTAGAAGTACTTGATGTGCTCGTACGTCTTGCTGTCGTAACCGGTCGAGCCCGACGACATGTACGATTCGACGGCGCCGGTGGCCAGCGCCTGCGGCAGTTCGGCCGCCTGCACGGTGACCGGCTGCGCGCCGATCAGCTCGGCGATCTTCGCCGTCGATGGGCTGTAGGCACGCCATTTCACGCGCCGCATGTCGGCGACGCTGGCGATCTCCTTCTTCACGTACAGGCCCTGCGGCGGCCACGGCACCGCATAGAGCAGCATCATGCCCTGCGCGGCCAGCAGCTTCTCGAGCGCCGGCTTCTGCGCGCCGTACAGCTTCGCCGCGCCGGCATAGCCGCTGGCGAGGAACGGCAGGCCGTCGAGCCCGTAGACCGGGTTCTCGTTCTCGAAGTTGACCAGCAGCACCTCGCCGATCTGCGCCTGCCCGTTCTGCACCGCACGCTTGATCTCCGGCGCCTTGAACAGCGACGCGTTCGGATGCACGGTGATCTTCAGCTTGCCGCCGGTGGCCTTGTCGACGTCGGTGGCGAACTGCACCAGGTTCTCGGTGTGGAAGTTGGTCGCCGGATAGGCGGCCGGCAGATCCCACTTGGTCTGTGCGAAGGCGCCGGACAATGCTCCAGGCAGAGCGACGGTCATCACCGTGCCGGCGATCCATGCTTGCATTCTCAGCTTCACGAAGCCTCCATGACGGGCTGTTGATCGAGGGGCGCTGCGGGGCGCCCGGTACGCTAGGGCCTCACGCGGGCACGAACGTAGTGTGAACGACACTAGTGTACGACGACCGGCCGCCGCCTCAGACGGCCGGAGCCCGCCGGCTTACCGCCATCATTGATACATTCGGGTATTCCCGCAGTCGCCGATCGGCCGTCTCAAGCAAGAATCCGGCCGGACTGCCGATCGACGCCAGCCGGCGGGATCGGCGGCTGACGGGCGCTGCGAGCACAAAGGAATCCGAAGACGATGGACCGATGGCAGTTCTGGATCGACCGCGGCGGCACCTTCACCGACATCATCGGCCGCCGTCCCGACGGCCGCCTGACGACCGCGAAGCTGCTGTCGGACAACCCGGGGCACTACGACGATGCCGCGGTCGAGGGCATCCGCCGCCTGCTGGGGCTCGCGCCCGGCGAGCCGATCACGGCCGAACGCGTCGAAGTGGTGAAGATGGGCACCACGGTGGCCACCAATGCGCTGCTCGAGCGCACCGGCGAGCCGGTGCTGCTGCTCGTCACGAGCGGTTTTCACGATGCGCTGCGGATCGCCTACCAGAACCGGCCCCGGCTGTTCGACCGGCAGATCGTGCTGCCGGAGCTGCTGTACCGGCAGGTCGTCGAGATCGACGAGCGGGTCGGCGCCGATGGCGCGATCGTCCGGCCGCTCGACGAAGCGGCCGCGCGCGCCGCGCTGCAATCGGTGTTCGATGCCGGCCTGCGCGCGGTGGCGATCGTGCTGATGCACGGCTACCTGTATCCGGACCACGAGCAGCGGCTCGCGCGGCTGGCCGCCGCGATCGGCTACCCCCAGGTGTCGGTGTCGCACCGGGTATCGCCGCTGATCCGGTTCGTCGCGCGCGGCGACACCACCGTCGTCGATGTCTATCTGTCGCCGGTGCTGCGCCGCTATGTCGACCGGGTGGCGGCGGCGATGCCCGGCGTGCGGCTGCAGTTCATGCAGTCCAACGGCGGTCTGACCGAGGCCCGGCGGTTCCACGGCAAGGACGCGGTGCTGTCGGGCCCGGCCGGCGGCATCGTCGGCATGGCGGCGGTTTCACGCGCTGCCGGCTTCGACCGGGTGATCGGCTTCGACATGGGCGGCACGTCGACCGACGTGTCGCATCACGCCGGCGGCTTCGAGCGGGCGTTCGACAACCTGGTGGCCGGCGTGCGGCTGCGCGCGCCGATGCTCGACATCCACACGGTGGCGGCGGGCGGCGGCTCGATCCTGCGGTTCGACGGCGCACGGCTGCGCGTCGGGCCCGAGTCGGCCGGCGCCGATCCGGGCCCCGCCTGTTACCGGCGCGGCGGCCCGCTGACGGTGACCGACGCGAACCTGATGCTGGGCCGCATCGCGCCGGCCCACTTCCCGCGGGTGTTCGGCCCCGGCGGCGACCAGCCGCTGGACGACGCGGTGGTCCGCGACCGGTTCGATGCGCTGGCGCGCGAGGTGTCCGCCGCCACCGGCCGGCCGATCACCGCCGAGGCGCTGGCGCAGGGGTTCGTCGACATCGCGGTGGCCAACATGGCCAACGCGATCAAGCGGATCTCGGTGCAGCGCGGCTACGACGTGACCCGCTACACGCTGACCACGTTCGGTGGCGCCGGCGGCCAGCATGCCTGTCTGGTGGCCGATGCGCTGGCCATGCCGCGGGTGCTCGCCCATCCGCTGGCCGGCGTGCTGTCGGCCTACGGCATGGGCATGGCCGAGTCGACGGCGATCCGCGAGCGGTCGGTCGAGCAGCCGTTCGACGGCGGCGGCATCGCCCGGGCCGCCGGCATCCTCGACGGCCTGCAGCAGGCGGCGGTCACCGAGTTGCGGGAGCAGGGGGCGGATCCGGCGGCCGTCCAGGTCCGGCGCCGGTTGCATCTGCGCTACCAGGGCACCGACACCGCGCTGCCGGTGACGTTCGGCGACGCCGCCGCGATGCAGGCGGAGTTCGATGCCGCCTACCGCCAGCGGTTCGCGTTCCTGATGCCGGGGCGGCCGCTGGTCATCGATTCGGCGGTGGCGGAGGCGGCGATCGCCGGCCAGGCGCCGCCTGCCGCGGCCGGAGATGGCCGCGATGACCGCGATGACCGCGATGGCCGAGAGGGCCGCAAAGGCCACGAGGGCCACGAGGGCCACGAGGGCCAACAGGACCACGAGGACCACGAGCGCCACTATGGCGGTGAGGCCGGTGAGCCGCCGGCGCACGACACCGTCCCGATGTACGTCGACGGCGCCTGGCGGCAGGCGCCGCTGTATCGCCGCGACGCACTGCGGCCCGGTCATCGGGTCACCGGCCCGGCGATCATCGCCGAGACCAACGCCACCACCGTCGTCGATGCCGGCTGGCGGGCGCGCTGCACCGCGCTCGCCGACCTCGTGCTCGAACGGCACGTCGAGCGGCCGCTGCGCCGCGCGCCGGGCACCGACGCCGATCCGGTGCTGCTGGAGATCTTCAACAACCTGTTCATGTCGATCGCCGAGCAGATGGGCTACCGGCTG
>DAISWF010000142.1:0-14868 GCA_036826495.1 Burkholderiaceae bacterium | reverse complement strand
CCTCCGGCGAAGGGTCCGCGGCCGGGCCGCGGGCGGCACACGAAAGGGCTGACGTGGGCACCGTTCTGGAGTACCTGCTGAACGGTCTGCAGGCCGGGCTGCTGCTGTTCGTCGTGGCCGCCGGGCTCACGCTGAGCTTCGGGCTGATGCGGGTGATCAACCTGTCGCACGGTTCGTTCTACATGCTCGGCGCGTTCACCGGCATGACCGCCGCGGTGGCCAGCGGCTCGTTCCTGCTAGGCATCGCGGCGGCGGCGGCCGGCGCAGCGGTCGCCGGCCTGCTGGTCGAACGGACGCTGTTCCGGCGGCTCTATGCGCGCGGGCCGTTCGCGCAGATGCTGGTGTCGTTCGGCCTGATCTTCGTGTTCGACGAGCTGGTGCGCATCGTCTGGGGCGCCGACATCCGCAGCCTGCCGCGGCCGGAGTTTCTGAGCAGCTCCTACTCTATCCTCGGCGCGCGGGTCGAAGGCTACCGCCTGTTCCTGATCGCGCTGGGCTTGGCGCTCAGCACCGCGCTGGTCGTCGGGCTGGCCCGCACGCCGTTCGGCATGGCGATCCAGGCGGCGGTCGACGATCGCGAGGCGGCCGAGCTGATCGGCCTGGACGCGCGGCGCCTGTTCAGCGTGGTGTTCTGCATCGGCGCGGCGCTCGCCGGCATCGCCGGCTACGTCGCGGTGCCGCTGGTCAATGCCTATCCCGGCATGGGCGACGAGATCCTGATCTCGGCGCTGGTGGTGGTCGTCATGGGCGGGCTCGGCTCGATCGCAGGCTCCCTGTTCGCGGCGATGATCATCGGGCTGGCGCTGACCGCCGGCCAGGTGTGGATCGCCGGTTATTCCACCGCGGTGATGTACGCGGCGCTGGGGCTGGTGCTGCTGGTGCGGCCGCAGGGGCTGCTGGGGCAGCAGGAATGAGAGCGCCGATGAAGACATCGACGGGGGCTTCGGCGGCGCTGCTCGACAGCGCCTGGGTGCGCGGCCTGCTGCTGTGCGCGGCGATCGCCGGCCTGCTGGTCTGGCCGTATCTGGCGGTCGGCTCGGGCACCGAGTTCGCGTCGGACATCGTCATCTACGTGATCATGGCGGTGGGCCTGTACGTGCAGGTCGGCCTGCTGGGGCTGGTGAACTTCGGCTATTCGGCGTTCTTCGGCCTGGGCGCGTACATCGGCTCGCTGTACATGGTCAAGGTGTCGCTGGCGCTGATCCCATCGCTGGCGCTGACGATCGTGCTGGTGTCGCTGGTCGCGCTGGCGATCGGCGCGATCGCGCTGCGCGCGACCGGCATCGCGTTCGTGATGATCACGATGACGTTCTCGCAGCTTCTGTACGTGATCGCGCTGGCCGACGACAAGTGGACCAACGGCGTCAACGGCATCACCGGCATCCGCCGGCCGCGTCTGCCGGATTTCCTCAGGCGTGATCTGGGCATGGACCTGTCCACCGATGCAGGCTTCTACTACCTGTGTGTTGCCTGCTTCCTGCTGGTGCTGCTGGGGGTCTGGCTGCTGCAGCGCCCGCGGCTCGGCGCGGTGTTCGCCGGCATCCGCGAGAACGAGGAGCGGATGCAGGTGCTCGGCTATCCGGTGTATCTGTACAAGCTCGTCGGCTTCACGATGTCGGGCGCGATCGGCGGGCTGGCCGGCTATCTGAACGCGCTGCTGTTCGGCTTCGCCGGGCCCAATTCGCTGTTCTGGACCATGTCGGGCGAGGCGCTGCTGATGGTGATCCTGGGCGGCACCGGCTCGCTGGCCGGCCCGATCGTCGGCGCGACGATCTTCACCTGGCTGTCGCACTACGCGACCACGATCACCGACCACTGGCGGCTGATCGTCGGCGTCGTGTTCATCGCGCTGGTGCTGTTCGCGCCCGAGGGACTGACGGCGCTGGTGCGCCGCCGGCTGCGGCTGCGGACGGCCGCGGAGGCAAGATGATGAAGGCAGGACGATGAAGGCAGGACGATGAAGGCGGGGCGATGAAGGCGGGGCGATGAAGGCGGATGTCGATCCGGCGCGCGTTGGCGCGGACCGGGCATCGAGCGCTGGCATGGAGCCGGCGCGTGGCGCCGGCGTGGACTTGGCGCTGCACGGCGTCACCAAGGCGTTCGGCGGCTTCGTTGCCGTCAATCAGGTGAGCCTGGAGGTCACGCGCGGCCAGCGCTGCGCGCTGCTGGGCCCCAATGGCGCCGGCAAGACCACGCTGCTGAACCTGATCAACGGCCGGCTGAGCTGCACCGCCGGCTCGATCCTGATCCGCGGCCACGACGTGACCCGGCGCTCGGCCGCCGCCCGCAGCCGGTACGGCGTCGGCCGCAGCTTCCAGCGCACCAACATCTTCCCGGGATTGAGCCTGTTGGCCAACGTGCGGCTGGGGCTGATGGCCGGGCAGGGGCTGGCGACCTGGAACCCATGGCGGGCGATCGCCGCCGATACCGCGCTGAACGATGCGGCGCTGCGGCTGCTCGGCCGGGTGAACCTGAAGCGCGACCCCGACGAGCGCGCCGATGCGCTGTCCTATGGCGAGCAGCGCCAGCTCGAGCTGGCGATCACCCTGGCCACCGAGCCCGACATCGTGCTGCTCGACGAGCCCACCGCCGGCATGAGCCCGTCGGAGACCGCGGCGATCATCGAGCTGCTGGTCGAGCTGCTGGAGGGCCGCACCGTGGTCATCGTCGAGCACGACCTGTCGGTGGTCGACCGGATCGCCGAGCGGATCGTCGTGCTGGAGCGCGGCCGGGTGATCGCCGACGGCGCGCCGGCCGAGGTCAAGGCCGACCCGGCGGTGCAGCGCGCCTATCTGAAGGGGGCTCAGCATGCTTGAGGTCGACGGCCTGTGGGCCGGTTACGGCAAGTTCGGCGTGCTGGAGGACGTGAGCTTCACGGTGGCGGCCGGCCGCTTCCTCGGCATTCTCGGCAGGAACGGCGTCGGCAAGACCACGTTGCTGAAGGCGGTCGCCGGGCCGGTGCGGCCGGGGCGCGGCGCGGTGCGGTTCGAGGGCAGACCGATCCACCAGGCGCAGACGATGGCGATCAGCCGGATGGGCATCGCGCTGGTGCTCGACCGCAAGGGCATCTTCCGCAACCTGACGGTGCGCGACAACCTGGTGCTGGCGCGGCGGCTGCATCCGGCGCCGAACCCGCGCTGGACGATCGAAGGCGTGCTGACCCTGTTCCCGCGGCTCGCCGAACGCAGCGATGCGCCGGGCGGCGGGCTGTCGGGCGGCGAACAGCAGATGCTGGCGATCGCCCGCGCGCTGATGACGCAGCCGCGGCTGATGCTGTTCGACGAGCCCACCGAAGGTCTGGCGCCGAAGATCGTCGACGAGCTGGTCGTCACCCTGCAGCGGCTGCGCGCCGAAGGGCTGACCGCGATCGTCGTCGACCAGCGTCTGGAAACCGTGTTCGACACCTGCGACGAGACGCTGGTGATGAGCCGCGGCCGGATCGCGCTGCGGCTGCCGACCACCGGCCTGCGCGAGCGGGTCGGCGAACTCGAGGAACACCTGGGTGTATGAGAGGAGGACACGAGATGCCCGCGACACCGACCCGCAACGACGTCGAAGAGTTCCTGTACCGCGAAGCGGCGCTGCTCGACGACTGGAAGCTCAACGACTGGCTGGCGCTCTTCACCGACGACGCGCGCTACGACGTGCCGACCACCGGCCAGCCGGCCGACGTGTCGCACCAGACCCATCTGTTCTTCATCGCCGATGACCGTTTCCGGCTCGGCGAACGGGTCGCACGGCTCGGCAAGCGCGGCGCGCATGCGGAGTTCCCCCGCTCGCGCACCCGGCACATGGTGACCAACGTGCTGATCGATGCGGTCGACGGCGACGCGCTGGCGGTCAGCGCGGCGTTCTCGGTGCACCGCTTCAAGGACGGCAACGCCGACCACTACGTGGGCCGCTACCTGTACCGGCTGCTGAACACCGACGCCGGTCTGCGGATCCGCAGCAAGCGCTGCCTGCTCGACATGGACGGGCTGCGGCCGCAGGGGCGCATCAGCATCCTGCTCTGACCGGGCGCGACCGGGTATCCTGCCAGCTACGCGATACGCCAGATGCCGACCATGCGATCCCGAGCCGCCAGTTCCGTTGCCGCGCCATCGGTCGCCGTGCGCGCGGTGCGCAAGCGCCGCACGCAGGCGCAGCGCAGCGCCGAGATGCGCGAACGGATCCTCGATGCAGCGGTGCGCAAGCTCGGCGACAAGGGCTATGCGGGCTTCCGCACCGCCGACGTCGCCACCGAGGCCGGCGTCTCCAAGGGGGCGCTGACCCACCACTACGCCAGCAAGGATGCGCTGGTGATGGCAGCGCTCGAGCACGTGTTCCGCAAGGCGTCCGAACGCGGGCAGCAGCGTGCGACCCGGGTGCGCTCGATCGACAGCGCGATCCAGTCGCTGCTGAACGACAGTCGCGACTTCTTCTTCAGCGACCTGTTCCTGATCGCCGTCGATGTGGCCATCCTGGGCGGCCGTGACACCCCCAACGGCGAGCAGTTGAACGCGATCTCGCGGGCGCACCGGCTGCCGGTGGAGGCGGCCTGGCTGCAGGCGCTGATCGATGCCGGCGTCCCCGGTAAACTCGCCGAGGATCTGCTGTGGCTGACGATCAGCATCGTCCGCGGGCTGGCGATCCGGCGATTGCTCGCCGACGACCCGCCCCGGTTCGAACGGCTGCTGAAGCTGTGGCGATCGATGGTTGCCGACTATCTGCGCACCCATGGTGCGAAGAAGGCGCGCGACGAATGAGAATCCCGACAGGCTTCTAGGAGACGACAGCGATGGATCTGGGTATCAGGGGCCGCAAGGCCCTAATCTGCGGCGCCAGCAAGGGCCTCGGCCGAGCCTGCGCCGAGGCGCTCGCCGCCGAAGGCGTCGAGCTGGTGATCACCGGCCGCAGCGGCGAGGCGCTGGCCAGGGCGGCGGCCGAGCTTGCCGACCGGCACGGCGTGCGGGTCACGCCGGCGGCCGGCGACATCACGACCGACGCGGGCCGCGCGGCAGCGCTGGCCGCCTGCCCGGCGCCCGACATCCTGATCAACAACGCAGGCGGCCCGCCGGTCGGCGACTGGCGCAGCTTCGACCGTGAACAGTGGCTCGCGGCCGCCGACGGCAACATGGTGTCGGCGATCCTGCTGACCCGCGAAGTCGTCGACGGCATGGCCGAACGCGGCTTCGGCCGGATCCTGAACATCACGTCGGCGATGGTGAAGATGCCGTACAGCGCGCTGTCGCTGTCGGTGGCGGCCCGGCTGGGCCTCACCGGCTTCGTGAAGGCGGTCGCACCGGCATACGTGAAGCACAACGTGACGATCAACTGCCTGCTGCCCGAGCAGTTCGAGACCGACCGGCTGCGCGCCAACCTGGCCAAGATCAGCGCCGCCAACAAGCGCACGCCAGAGGAAGAGCGCGCCGCGCAGCTCGCCTCCGCACCCGCCGGCCGCTTCGGCCGCGTCGAGGAATTCGGCGCCGTCTGCGCGTTCTACTGCAGCGCGCACGCCGGGTATCTGACGGCGCAGAACGTGCTGCTGGACGGGGGGCGGTACCCGGGGGTGTTCTAGTTCGTTTGTGGCCCTGTGCGGGGCCGGGCCCGTGCACTGTCGGATGTCGATGCGGGGCCGGGCCCCTGCACTGATGATGCTCTTTTTCCAAGTGAGTCAGAAAACTGTACTCAATACAGTTTTCTGACTCACTCGCAAAATTGCTGTTGAAGCCTCTTCCCCGTCGGCGGTCTCTCGATTCCTGAACCGACATGCGTCCGTCGCGCGGCAGCCAGGCCTTGCGCCCATCCAGCCTCACCGCTCCTGCGCCCCATCCTCGATCGCCGCGATCCGCGCCAGCCGCGGAAAGTCCAGCAGGCCGATGCGGCCGTAGCGCCGCTCGACCAGGCCCTCGGCCTCCCAGTCGGTCAGCAGCCGGCTGATCGTCTGCCGGGTGACGCCGACGGTGGCGGCCAGCTCCTCGTGGGTGACGCGCGGGTCGGTGTCGGCGGCGCGCACTGCGGCCGCGTGATCGTACATGCCCAGCAGTATCTGCGCGACCCGGGACGGATAGGGGAATGTGCGGGTCTCGGCCAGCAGGTCGACCGATGTTCGCGTCAATACCGCCAGACAGCGTGCCAGGTGGAACACGTGGCGCGGGTGTTCGTCGACGATGATGCGAAAGCCGGCGCTGGGCAGGTGCAGCAGCCGGGTCGGCCCGACGGTGACGGCGTTGTGCGGCCGCGGCAGCCCGTCGAAGTCCGACAGGATGCCGAACCAGGTGCCGGGACTGAACGTCGCGAACACGATGTGACGGCCGGATTCGGTGAAGTGCGACATGCGGATGCCGCCCGACAGCAGGCCGAAGGTGCCCGACGGCGGATCGTTCAGCGCGTAGACGAGCTGGTTCGGCTGGTAGTGACGCTCGACCGAGAGCTGCAGCAGCAGGTCCACCAGATCGGCCGGCAGGCTGGCGAACCAGGTGTCGCGCTCGAGGATTTCCAGCAGGGCCGAACGGTCCAAACCCGAGGTCTCCGGTAGGGGGCGGGCTTCGACGTTCGTCGTGTCGGGGTACGCCGCACCGCCGATTCTAAGCCCCGACAACGTAACCCCGCGGACATTCGGCGGCGCGCCGACGGTGTAACGTCCGGCAAGGGAGGCTGCTGCCCGGCGCGGCCGCCGTCATCGGGCCGCCGGTCGGGCGGATCGGCCGGACCCGCAGGAGGAGTCGATGCATTTTCTGATCGTGGGGGCGGGCGCTCTCGGGTCGATCCTGGCGGCCCATCTGGTCCGCCGCGGGCACCCGGTGAACCTGGTGGCCCGCGGGCGCCGCGCCGAGCAGGTGGCGGCCGACGGCATCGCGCTGACCGGCCTTGCCGGGTTCACGGTGTCGGTGCCGGTCGTGCGGCCGGGCGAGCCGATGGGGGCGCCCGACGTCGTGATCAACTGCGTGAAGACCTATGACACCGGCCCGGCGCTGGCCGGCCTGAACTTCGCCAACCGGCCGGTCGCGCTGTCGCTGCAGAACGGCATCGTGAAGAACGAGGCGCTGGCCGAACGTTTCGGCGACGACCACTGGCTCGGCGCCACCGCCAGTGTCTCCGGCGAGCTCAAGGCCGACGGCCGGGTGCTGTTCACCGCCAACGACCGGCTGCCGATCGGCGAGCCGCGAGGCGGCCGCTCACCGAGGGTGGCGGCGATCGTCGCGGCGCTGCGCGAATCGGGCATCGCCGCCGACGAGTCGGACGACATCACCGCGACCGAATGGACCAAGTACGCGATGTTCGTCGCGATGATGTCGGCCGCGCTGCTGACCCGGCAGCATAGCTGGCGGCCGCTGTCGGACCCGCACGGTTCGCAGGCGGTGGCCCGGCTGATCCGGGAGGTCGGCCTGCTGGCCGCGGCTCGCGGCATCCGGCTGCTGGACCGCGGCGCGCTGCCGATCGCCACCATCGCCGCGGCCACGCCCGACGAGGGCGCCCGGCACGTTCGCGCATTCGGTCATACACTGTCCGAACGGGCACCGGAACACCGGGTATCGACCCTGCAGGACCTGCTGCGCGGCGGGCGGCTGGAGGTCGAGGAGATCCTGGGACACGCGGTGGCGCTCGCGCGCCGCCATGCGGTGGCCGTGCCGACGATTGAGACTTGCTACCAGTTCTGTGCGGTGCTGCTGGCCGCCGCGGTGGCGCCCGAAGGAGTGACCCGATGAATTCCGAGAACCCGTCACGGCTCGATGTATCGCTGGAGGACAAGTACACGATCCTCGAAGGGCCGGCGTTCATGACCGGCATCCAGGCGCTGGTGCGCCTGCCGATCGAGCAGCGGCGCCGCGACCGCGCGGCCGGCCACAACACCGCCGGCTACATCTCCGGCTACCAGGGCTCGCCGCTGGCCGCGATCGACGGTGCGCTGCGCCGCGCCGGCAAGCTGCTGCAGGAGCACGACATCGTGTTCCGGCCCGGCGTCAACGAGGAGCTGGCGGCCACCGCCGTCTGGGGCACGCAGTACGTGAACCAGTTCCCCGGCGCGAAGGTCGACGGCGTGTTCGGCATCTGGTACGGCAAGGGACCTGGCGTGGACCGTTCGGTGGACGCGCTGCGCCATGCGAACTGGGCCGGCACCAGTCCGCTGGGGGGATCGCTGGCGCTGGCCGGCGACGATCACGGCGCGAAATCGTCGACCGTCGCCTGCTATTCCGACGTGCTGTTCGAGTCGGTCGGCATGCCGCTGCTCTACCCGAGCAACGTGCAGGAGATCCTCGAGTACGGCCTGCACGGCATCGCGCTCAGCCGCTTCGCCGCCGTCTGGGCCGGCATGAAGCTGGTGACCGACGTGGTCGAGAGCGCCGGCACCGTGATGCTGAAGCCCGGCGAGCCGCGCATCGTCGTGCCCACCGATTTCGAGATGCCGGCTGGCGGCATCCACATCCGGCCCGCCGAGCTCTTCGTCGTGCCGCTGGAGGAGCGGCTGTACCACAAGCGGCTCTATGCGGCGCTGGCCTACATCCGCGCCAACGGACTGAACCGCATCACGATCGATCCGCCCGAGGCGCGGCTGGGCATCGTGTCGGCCGGCAAGTCGTACCAGGACGTGCGCAAGGCGCTGCAGAACCTGGGCCTGGACGAGGCCGCCGCCGCGCGGCTGGGCATCCGCGTGCTGAAGCTCGGCGTCGTGTGGCCGGTCGAGCCCGACATCGTCCGCCGGTTCGCGCGCGGGCTGCAGCAGATCGTCGTCGTCGAGGAAAAGCGGCCGATGATCGAGACGCAGTTGCGGGCGATCCTCTACGGTAGCGAGTCGGCGCCGAAGGTGATCGGCAAGGTGCGCGACGGCAGCCTGTACGACGCGCAGCCGTCGTGGGTGTTCCCGAACTTCGGCGAGCTGAAGCCGGTGCAGGTCGCGCAGGTGCTGGCCGGTCTGCTGGCACCGCTCGAACCGTCGTTCGCCGACTGGCGGCCGCCGGCGCTCCCCGCGCAGCAGGTGCCGGCGGTGCCGCGCACGCCCAGCTTCTGCTCGGGCTGCCCGCACAACCGTTCGACCAAGCTGCCCGCCGGCAGCCGCGCGCTGGCCGGCATCGGCTGCCACGGCATGCAGATCATCCTCGACCCGGCCAACTGCAAGACGGTGGCGCAGATGGGCGGGGAGGGCATGCACTGGATCGGCCAGCAGCCGTTCACCAGCGAACGCCATGTGTTCGCCAACATCGGCGACGGCACCTATGCGCACTCGGGATCGCTGGCGATCCGCCAGGCGGTGGCGGCCGGCGTGCCGATCACCTACAAGCTGCTGGTCAACGGCTTCGTGTCGATGACCGGCGGCCAGCAGATCGCCGGCGGCCAGTCGCTGCCGCAGATCGTCGATGCGCTGCGGGCCGACGGCGTGCAGCGCATCGTCGTGGTCACCGACGACACCGCCAAGTACCAGGGCGTGCGCTTCGCCGACGGCGTGCCGGTCAAGCATCGCTCGGAGATGGAGGCGGTGCAGCTCGAGCTGCGCGAGTACCCGGGTGTCTCGGTGATCGTCTACGAGCAGCCCTGCGCGACCGAACGGCGGCGGCTGCGCAAGCAGGGCAAGTGGCAGGACCCGCAGAAACGCGCGTTCATCAATACCGCCGTCTGCGAAGGCTGTGGCGACTGCGGCAAGGTGTCGGGCTGCCTGTCGATCGAGCCGCTCGAGACCGAGTTCGGCCGCAAGCGCAAGATCAACCAGTCGTCGTGCAACAAGGATTTCAGTTGCACCGAAGGCTTCTGCCCCAGCTTCGTCACCGTGCACGGCGGCAGCCTGCGCAAGCCCGACAGGCAGCCCGGCCGGGTGCTCGAAGCGTTCGAGGTGCCGGAGCCGGCGCTGCCGGCGCTGTCGCGGCCGTTCAACGTGCTGGTCGGCGGCATCGGCGGCACCGGCGTCGTGACGATCGGCCAGGTGCTGGCGATGGCCGCCTACATCGATCAGACCGCCTGTCTGTCGCTGGACGTCATGGGCCTGGCGCAGAAGTACGGCGCGGTGTTCTCGCACCTGCAGTTCGCTGCCGACACCAGCCAGCTCACGTCGCCGCGGATCGGCTTCGGCGAGACCGACACGCTGATCGGCTGCGATCTGATCGTCGCCACCGGCGACGAGCCGGTGATGACCCTGGCGCGCGGCCGCAGCCGCGCGGTGCTGTGCAGCGACCTGATCGCGACCGCCGAGTTCGCCCGCAATGCCGACTGGAGCGCGAATGCGGCCGGCCTGATCGACCGCGTGCGTTCGATCACCGGCGACTCGACGACGCTGGTCGACGGGCAGCGGCTGGCGGTGGCGCTGCTGGGCGATGCGATCGCCAGCAACATGCTGATGGTCGGCGTGAGCTGGCAGCTCGGCGAGATCCCGCTGTCGCTGGCGGCGATCGAACGTGCGATCGAGCTGAACGGCGTGTCGGTCGACATGAACCGCAAGGCATTCCACTGGGGCCGCTGCATCGCCCACGATGCGGCGCGGGTCGAGTCCATGGTGTCGGGCGGCCAGGTGGTGCAGTTCCATCGCCGGCCGGCCGAGCCGTCGATCGACGATCTGCTGGCCCGGCGCGAGCAGTTCCTGACCACCTACCAGAACGCGGCGCTGGCCCGCCGGTTCCGGGCGCTGGTCGACAAGGTGCGGGCGGTCGACAACCAGCCGCAGCAGAAGGGCGCGCTGACCCGCGCGGTGATCAACTCCGCGTTCAAGCTGCTGGCGGTCAAGGACGAATACGAGGTCGCGCGGCTGTACACGTCGGAGGCGTTCCGCAAGGAACTCCAGCAGACCTTCGAGGGCGACTACACGTTGCACTTCCACATCGGCGGCTGGCCGTTCGCACGCAAGGACCCGGCCACCGGCAAGGTCATCAAGCGCGAGGTGGGCCCCTGGCTGATGAAGGCGTTCGGCGTGCTGGCGAAGCTGCGCGGGCTGCGCGGCACGGTGCTCGACCCGTTCCGCGGCAGCGAGGAGCGGCGGCTCGAACGGGCGCTGATCGAACGCTACGAAGCCGACCTCGGCCGGCTCGTGGCAAGCCTGACCGCGGAGAACTACGACACCGTGGTCGCGATCGCCGCGCTGCCGATGAAGATCCGCGGCTATGGTCATGTGAAGCAGGCCGCCGCGGACACCGCGGCCGCCGAACGCGACCGGCTGTTCGAGCAGCTCAGCGCGCCGGTGCGTGAGTTGCGGAGAGCGGGTTGATGGGCATCGTCATCGCGCACGGCCCGCTGCGGGATTTCGTCGCGGGCATCTTCGTCGCCGCCGGCAGCCGCGACGAGGAGGCCCGGCAGATCGCCGACCATCTGGTCGACGCCAATCTCGCCGGCCACGACAGCCACGGCATCGGGCTGGTTCCCGCCTACCTGGTGCACCGCCAGGCCGGCTGGGTCCACCCGAACCGCGAGCCGCTGCGGGTCGGCGGCAGCGGCCCGTTCGCGGTGTTCGACGGGCAGATGGGCTACGGCCACCCGATTGCCAATGCGGTGACCGCAGAGACCGCACGGATCGCCGCCGACAACGGCGTGGCGATCGTCACGTTGCGCAACGTGCAGCACATCGGCCGCGTAGGCGCCTATGCCGAGCAACTCGCAGCCCGCGGCCTGATCTCGATCCACTTCGTGAATGCCGTCTACGACGAGCCCTGCGTCGCGCCGTATCTCGGCAGCGACGCGCGGCTGATGACCAATCCGGTGTGCATCGCGATGCCGTCGTCCGCACCCGGCGTGCCGCCGGTGCTGCTGGACTTCGCGACGTCCGGCATCGCGATGGGCAAGGTGCGGGTGGCCTACAACAAGGGCGTGCCGGTGGCGCCCGGCCGGCTGATCGATCATGCCGGCCAGCCCACGCAGTCGCCGGCCGCGCTGTTCGAGGCGCCGAAGGGGGCGCTGCTGCCGTTCGGCGATCACAAGGGCTGGGGCCTGGCATTCATCGCCGAGCTGCTCGGTGGCGGACTGACCGGCGGTCCCACCGCCGATCAGGAGCGGCCGCGGCAGGGCCTGGTCAACGGCATGCTGACGCTCGCATTCGATCCGAAGCGGCTCGACGACAGCAGCCCCTTCGGCGGCATCGTCGAGCGGCTGACCGCCTATGTGAAGGCCTCACCCCCCGCCGACCCGGCCGCGCCGGTGCTGGTGCCCGGCGAGCCGGAGGTCGCGATGCGCCGCGAACGCGGCGAAGCCGGCATCCCGGTCGACGATACGACCTGGAAGCAGATCGTCGCCGGTGCCGGCAGGCTGGGGGTCGCAGTGCCGACGGTCACCGTGCAGCAGGGCGACTGAGCCGACGGGGTCGCAGCCCCCCGCCGGTCCTTCGGCCCGGCATCGGCGTTCGCCGAGTCAACGCTTCGTGCGCGCCCACTCCGCCTGCACGAAGTTGTCGTAGCCGGCCTCGGCGATGCGGTGCCACAGCAGCGCGTCGTTGCGGAACGTCATGTACTGGCTCAGCATCGCCTTGAACTTCGGGTTCTTCTCGGCGAGCTCGTCGTAGTACTCGAATGCCGCCTTGTAGCCGGCCTGCATGATCTCGCGCGGGAACGCCTTCAACTGCACGCCCTGGCCGACCAGCCGCTTCAGCGCGGCCGCGTTCTTCGCGTCATAACCGTTCAGGATCACCTGCTCCTGCTCGGCCGATACCGCCTGGATCGCGATCCGGTAGCGCTCGGGCAGCTCTTCCCACTTCTTGCGGTTGATGAAGTGGCCGACCTGCACCGTCGGCTCCCACCAGCCCGGGTAGTAGTAGAACTTGGCGACCTTGTGCAGCCCCATCTGCTCGTCATCGACCGGGTTCGTGTACTCGGCCGCGTCGAGCACGCCGCGCTCCAGCGCCGCATAGGTGTCGCCGGCCGCCAGAAGCTGCGGCACGACGCCGAGCTTGGCGAGGATGTTGCCGCCGAAGCCGCCGATGCGGATCTTCAGGCCCTTCAGGTCGCCGACGGTCTTGATCTCCTTGCGGTACCAGCCGCCCATCTGCGCGCCGGTCAGGCCCATGCCGACATAGGTGACGCCGTAGTCGGCGTAGAAATCGTTCATCAGCTTGCCGCCGCCGCCGGCATTCATCCACGCCAGATGCTGGCGCGTGTTCAGCCCGAACGGCAGCGCCGACGCGAACGCGAACGTCGGGTCCTTGCCGACGTAGAAGTAGCTGGCGGTGAAGCCGGCCTCGACGGTGCCCTGCTGCACCGCGTCCAGCACCTGCAGCGGCTGCACCAGCTCGTTCGGCCCGAAGAGCTGGATCTGGAACTTGCCGTCGGTCAGCTCGCTGACCCGCCTGGTGAACGCCACCGTCGCCGGCCACGACGCCTCGGCGGTCTTCGGGAAGCTCGACACCCAGCGCCACTTGATCTCCGGCGACGACTGCGCGATCGCCGGCGCCGCGAGGATCGTGCCGGCCGTGCCGGCGCCCGCGATCTTCGCGAATTTCCTTCTGTCCATCGATGGGTCTCCGTTCGGTGTGATGGGTGATCGGTGCATCGCCGCGAGCCGGCGCCGCCAGGCCGACGGCCCTGCATGGCCACCGGTCCGCGTGACGGGTCCGCGGTTCGTCAGACGACCGGGCAGCTTCCGCCGTCGATGTTGATCGCGGTGCCGGTCAGGTAGCCGGCGGCCTCGGAGCCGAGGAACAGCGCCGTGCCGGCGAACTCCTGCGGTCGGCCGATCCGGCCGAGCGGCACTCGCGTGCCGAATTCGCTCACGAACTGCTCGTACGGCTTGTCGGGGGCGCTCGTCTGATGCCAGCGGTGGGTCTGCTCGGACTCGATCAGCCCGACCAGCAGCGCGTTGACCAGGATGTTGTGCGGCGCGCCCTCGGCCGACAGCACCTTGGTCAAGGCCATGCCGGCGGCCCGGGTCACCGACGTCGGCGCGGTCTGCTCGCCGGGCGCCTTCGCGAAGGTGTTCAGCACGTTGATGATCCGGCCCCAGCGCCGCGCGCACATCGCCGGCCACACCAGCCGCGTCAGCCGGATCGCCGCGAACAGCTTCAGATCGAAGTCGCTCTGCCAGTCGGCGTCCGTGAGCTGTTCGATCTTCTTGGTATGGGCCTTGCCGGCGTTGTTGACCAGGATGTCCACGTCACCGAGCCCTGCGCTCACCTGCCGGTGGGCGCGCTCCAGATCGTCGGCCGACGTCACGTCGCAGCGCAGCGCCAGCACCTTGCCGCTGCCGACGGCGGCCAGCCGGTCAGCGGCCGCCCGCAGCGCTTCTTCGCCGCGCGCCAGGATCGCGACGTGCGCGCCGGCCTCCTTGTACGCGAGCGCGGTCGCCAGGCCCAGCCCCTGGCTGCCGCCGGTGATGAGCACGACGCGGCCGTCGGCGGAAAGTTTCATCGGGAAGTCTCCTGGATCGTGGCTGGAACGCGCGGCCAGAGCGCCGGCGCCTGAAGCGTATGACGGCCCCCGCTGCGCAGAATGTCAAGACGCGGACATTTCGTGGGCGGCGGCCGGATGGGCCGGGATCGCGTTCCGACGGTTCCAGGGTCCGTGGCGATCTTTCGAAAATGGAAAAACCATCCAGTTTCGTTGACCGCATTGAGGATTGTCAGTATGCTGGATAAAATTCTCAAGTGAATTCAAAATCGCAGGCAGAAAGCCGACGCGAGGAGACACCCGAATGAACATGAAGAACGCAGGCTTCAGGACAGCCGGGTCCGGATGGTCCCGCCGCCGCGTGCTGAAGTCTGGCGCGGTCGTCGCTGCGGGCGCGGCGCTGACCATGCCGCTGCATGCCGCCGCCTATCCCGACAGGCTGATCCGCTTCGTCGTTCCGTTTCCGGCCGGCGGTACAGGAGACGTTTTCGTCCGGACGGTGGGGCAGCATCTGAGCGAGGCCTTCGGCCAGTCGGTCATCGTCGAGAATCGCCCTGGGGCCAGCACGATCATCGGCACTCAGCAGGTGGTCCGGGCTCCG
>DAISWF010000141.1:0-14931 GCA_036826495.1 Burkholderiaceae bacterium | reverse complement strand
CCCCCGCCATGGCGGGGCCGGCAGCCGATGACGGCGGCAGGCACAAGCGGGCCGCCGCGCAGCGATCCGCCGCCGCCGCCGGTCCCGCCACCAGTACCGCCAGCATCGTTGATGCCGTTGACGACGGCATAGCCGGCGACCAGCGCGCTGCCGAGGAGCGAGAACAGCCAGAACGCCGGCCGCGGACGCTCGCCGCCGCGCAGCACGGCGAAGATCGCGGTGCAAAGCGGCAGCAGCCCGATGAAGACGATCGACTGCGCCGACGAGATGTGCTGCAGCGCCAGCGCGGTCAGCAGCGGAAAGCCGACCACCACGCCCAGGGCGACGACCGCCAGCGAGGGCGCTGCGCTCGAAGCCGGGCGGCGCTGCCGCAGCGCCAGCAGCAGTGCCAGCCCGAGCAGCGCTGCGATCGTCGCCCGCGCGCAGGTCAGGAACATCGGATCGAAGTCGATGACGGCCGCCCGGGTCGCCGGGAGCGAGCCGGCGAAGATCACCACCCCGATGAAGCCGTTGATCCAGCCGCCTGCCGCCTTGTCCACCGTCCACCGCGCTCTTGCTGCCTGCCTGCCTTCGAGTAGAGCACGGCAGGCGGCGGCCGGACCAGCGACAATACGATACGAATCGACATAACTGTTATCGACCCATGAGCAGTACAGTTGGAGCGAACCTGACTCGCAGCAATACGCGGATCCATGCCGTGATGGCCGCCGTCCAGGCGAAGATCGCAGCCCGCGCCTATCTGCCGGGCGCGCGGCTGCCGTCGGTGCGCGCGCAGGCGAAGGCGATGAAGCTGTCGGTGTCGACCGTCGTCGAAGCCTACGAGCGGCTGGCGGCCGAAGGCGTGATCCGCTCGCGTCCCGGATCGGGGTTCTATGTAGCGGGGCATGTGGCGCCGCTCGCGCTGGCGCAGATCGGCCCGCAGCTCGATCGCGACGTCGATCCGCTGTGGATCGCGCGTCAGTCGCTGGAGACCGACGCCACGGTGCTCAAGCCCGGCTGCGGCTGGCTGCCCGCCTCATGGATGTACGAAGCCGGGATGCGCCGGGCGCTGCGCGCGGCGGCCCGGGCGGGCGCCCCGGTGCTCGAAGACTACGCGACGCCGCTCGGCCTGCCGGCGCTGCGCGCGCTGCTGGCCCGGCGCGCGGCGACCTACGGCATCGAAGCGCCGCCCGAGCAGATCATGCTGACCGAATCGGGCACCCAGGCGATCGATCTGATCTGCCGCTTCCTGCTGGAGCCCGGCGACACGGTGCTGGTCGACGATCCCTGCTACTTCAACTTCCACGCGCTGCTGAAGGCGCACCGGGCGAAGGCGGTGGGCGTTCCGTACACCGTCAACGGGCCGGACATCGACGCGTTCGCGGCCGCGCTGCGGGCGCATGCGCCCAGGCTCTACATCACCAACTCCGGTATCCACAACCCCACCGGCGCTGCGCTGTCGTCCGCCACCGCGCACCGGCTGCTGAAGCTTGCCGAGGACGCGGATCTGACGATCGTCGAGGACGACATCTTCGCCGATTTCGAGACCGGTCCGGCGCCCAGGCTCGCCGCGCTCGATGGTCTGACGCGAGTGCTCCACATCGGCAGCTTCTCCAAGACGATCTCGGCGTCGCTGCGCTGCGGCTACATCGCCGCCCGTGCCGACTGGATCGACAGCCTCGTCGACCTGAAGATCGCCACCAGCTTCGGCGGCGGACGGCTGGCGGCCGAGGTGCTGCTGAATGCGCTGACGGACAGCGGCTACCGCAGGCACCTCGAGACGGTGCGCACGCGGCTCGCCCAGGCGATGGACGGCACGATCGGCCGGCTCGCGGCGATCGGCATCGAACCGTGGTTCATCCCGTGCGCCGGCATGTTCGTCTGGTGCCGGCTGCCCGGCGGCACCGATGCCGCGACGATCGCCCGCTCATGCCTGAAGGAAGGCGTGGTGCTGGCGCCGGGCAACGCATTCAGCCCGTCGCTGAGCGCCGGCGACTTCCTGCGCTTCAACGTCGCGCAGTCCGCCGACGACAGGACCTTCGAGGTGCTGGCGCGGGCGCTGTCCGGCCGGCCGAGCCGGGGTCATCGTGGGTGAGCCGGACCCTTGCCGCCGGCCGGCCGCTTGAAGCCGCCGCGCGCCCGTTCGACCCGTGCCCTGATCGAGCAGCCCTCGGCATGGTCGTTGACCAGCCCCATCGCCTGCATGAACGCATAGACCGTCGTCGGGCCGACGAACTTCCAGCCGAGCTTCTTCAGATCCTTCGACAGCGCCAGCGATTCGGCGGACGTCGAGACCGTCTGCGGTATGCCGAGCTTCGCCGCATCCGGCTCATAGCGCCAGAAGAACGCCGCCAGCGACCCTTCGCGATCGACCATCTCCCGCGCCCTGCCCGCGTTGTGGATGACCGCCTCGATCTTGCCGCGATGACGGATGATGCCGGCGTCCTGCAGCAGCCGTGCCACGTCCCGCTCGGTGAACCTGGCGACCTTGTCGAAATCGAAGCCGTGGAACGCCGCGCGGAAGTTCTCCCGCTTGGCCAGGATCGTGCGCCAGCTCAGCCCGGACTGGAATCCTTCCAGGCTCAGCTTCTCGAACAGGCGCCGGTCGTCGTCGACCGGAAAGCCCCATTCGTTGTCGTGATAGGGGAAGAACTCCGGTGCCGCCGCGCACCAGCGGCAGCGCGGCTGGCCGTCGGGGCCGGGGATCGTCGTGGTCATGAGTCGGGTGCCCTCTGAGTGCGCCGTATCCTACTGCACCGGCACACGTTCCGCCGACACTTGCAGCGCGAACCCGAACGAAGCGATCCCTCCGCCCATGCGTTCACGTTCGGATGAATCGCCGATCCGAGGCGCGTAGCCGTCGCCCGGCCGGGTCAGTCGCCTGAGGGGGCGCGTCGGCGTGCGAAGGCCGGGCGCGAGATCGACAGCGCCCGCAGCAGCGCGTTCTTCTTCTCCTGATGCGCCCGCATGCGCTCCAGCACGTCGGCGAGGAAGCCGACGGCCTCGACGATGAACGGCCCCTTGTTGAGCATCACGCATTCGGCGCGCCCGCTCATCGCCGCGTCCGACACCTCGGCGCGTGACGGCATTCCGTCGCGCGCCAGGCCGTCGAGCACCTGGGTCGCCCAGATGACCGGCACGTGAGCGGCCTCGCACAGCCACAGGATCTCCTCCTGCACTTCGGCCAGGCGCTCGAATCCGACCTCGACCGCGAGGTCGCCGCGCGCCACCATGACCGCCACGCCGCCCGGATGCCTCATCGCGGCGAGCAGCAGCTCGGGCAGGTTCGAAAAGCCCGTCGCCGTCTCGATCTTCAGCGCCAGCGCGACGTCGTGCGCGCCCTGTTCGGCAAGGAGCTCCAGCAGCCGCTCGACATCGTCCGGCTGCTGCACGAACGATGCCGACACGATGTCGGCGTGACGGGCCGCGAACGCCAGCGGCTCGCGGTCATGCTCGGTCAGCGCGCGCAGCGCCAGCACCGTGTCGGGCAGGTTGATGCCCTTCTCGGCCCGCAGCCGGGCGCCGCCGTCCGGGCAGCGGACCACCTCGAGCAGCGCCCGCTCGGCGGCCGCTTCACGCACGACGGTACCGATGCGCCCGTCGTCGAACAGCACGCGCTGGCCGGGCTGAAGGCAGGCGAACACCTCGGCCACCTCGCAGCTCACCATCGCCGGGCACAGCACCGTGCCGTCGAGTGCGATGCGCCGCTCGCGACCCGGCCCGCCGCCGAGGACGAACTCCAGGCTGTCGCCGGTCCGCAGCATGATCTCGCCCGGGCGGGCCG
Organism: Burkholderiaceae bacterium; assembly: GCA_036826495.1. Classification (GTDB taxonomy): domain Bacteria; phylum Pseudomonadota; class Gammaproteobacteria; order Burkholderiales; family Burkholderiaceae_E; genus DAISWF01. The sequence continues at coordinate 11,168 of DAISWF010000141.1, read as the reverse complement.
GCAGCGCACCGACCTCTCCGTCGACGATCGCACGCTTCTTGCCGCGCCGGTGAGTCAGCACGGTGCCGGATACCAGGTAGGCGGTCCGATCGCATTCGCAGACCGGCTCCCCGGCCGGCGCGAAGTCCGTCACCCGAAGCGTTCGCTTGCGGCCACGCGCATCGATGAACTCGAACGTGTCGTCCAGTTGCACCCTTCTGAGAAGCTTCGGGTCGACCGGCAAGGTGTCCTCGCCGTACAGCGCGTCGCGGCCGGCGGCGATCAGCAGCACGGTCGCCGGCGCGAGCTCGCGGCCGAGCGCATCGCGCCTGGGCCGCAGCTTCAGCACCGCATGTCCCGGCTCCAGCGGGCCGACGCGCAGCTTCGGGCCGGCCAGGTCGAACGAGACCCGGCAGGCACGCCCGGTCAGCGCGCGGGCCGCATCGAGCTGTCCGATCATCCTCGTCCAGGTGGCCGGATCATCGTGGGCCGCATTGATCCTGACCAGGTCGGCGCCGGCCTGCAGCAGGTCGGGCAGCAGCGAAGGATCCTCGGCCGCCTCGGTCGGCAGCGTGACCATGATCCGTGTACTGCGGCCGGCAGGTTCGGGCCCGAACACCCGGCGCGCATGCTCGGCGAGCAGCGCATCGCCGAGGTCGAACCGCGGGTCGGCGTCGATCGTTTCCGGCTTATCGCCGCCGAGCGCGCGCAGCGCGCGGGTCACGGCGTCCAGCGTGGCCATCACGTGGCCCTCCATCCGGCCGAGCGAGCTCAGACCCAGATTGCCGAGCTCACGCTGCAGCCCGCGCAGGTCGTGGCGGCGCAGTGCCAGGTAGTGCAGCAGGTTGCACGCGCCCTCGCGGGCCGCCGGTGCGCAGCGTGCGATGTCGTCGGCGCATTCGCGCTCCAGACCGAGCGCCGCGTCGCGCAGCGCCTCGATCGCGGCCAACGTGCTGGCGAGCGGCCCCTGTCCGTTCGCTCCGCGATGCTGTCTGTTCGGGCGCGCCTTCGGGCGGCGTTTGGCCGCCTGCAGTGCTGATTCGTGATCCATTGCCGATCCGCCCCGGCGGGCGGCCTGTCGTCGCCACGTCCGATGATCGCCGGGTGCGGTGACAGGTCGATGACGGATCAGGCAAGACGGTTGCGGAACAGCCAGGCGGCCAGCGGCAGCGTGACCGCCGCCATCGCCAGCATCGGCACGAAATCGAAGGCGACCTCGCGCAGCCCCGCGCCTTCGAGATAGACGCGGCGCACCAGGTCCATGCCGAAGCGCAGCGGATTCGCATAGGTGGCGATCTGCAGGACTTCCGGCATGTTGCCGACCGGCGTCAGCAGGCCCGACAGCAGCATCATCGGCATCACCAGCAGGAAGGTGTACAGCATCGCCTGCTGCATCGTCAGCGACAGCGCCGAGATCGACAGGCCGATGCCGACGGTGGCGCAGGTGAACACGGCCAGCCCCAGGTAGAGCAGCCAGGGCGGGCCGTTCATCGGTATCTGGAACCAGAAGCGGATGATCAGCAGGATGATCGTCGACTGCGCCAGCCCCACCAGCATCGACGGCACCGCCTTGCCGATCAGGATCTGCATCGGCGTCAGCGGCGTCACCAGCAACTGATCGAAGGTGCCCTGCTCGCGCTCGCGGGCGACCGACAGCGCCGCCAGCAGCAGAGTCTGGATCAGGCTCAGCGCGGCGATCAGCGCCGGCATCAGGTTCCAGCGCGATTCCAGATTGACGTTGTACCAGGCCCGCCGCTGCACGGTGACCGCGGGCGTCCCGCCGTGCGACTGGTTGAACGCGGTGACGATCGCGCTGATCTGGGCCGCCGCCGCGGCGGCGGTCGTGGAGTTGCGGCCATCCAGGATCATCTGCAACGGAGCCTGCCGGCCGGCGGCCAGGCGGGCGTCGAAGTCCGCCGGAAAGCTCAGCACCAGCAGCACGCCGTCGCGATCGACCGCCCGGGCGATCTGCTGCGGCGTGCCGAGCGTGACCGCGCGCCTGAAGACGCCGGTGCCGTCGATGCGCGCCAGCAGTTCGATCGATGCCGCTCCCCGGCTCTGGTCCAGCACGGCGTAGGGCGCATGGGTCAGATCGTAGGTCGCGCCATAGCCGTACAGCAGTGCCTGCAACAGCGCCGGCGCGAGCAGGATCGTCCGGCTGGACGGCTCCTTCAGCAGCGCCAGCAGCTCCTTGCGGCACATCGAGCCGATGGCCGCCAGGTAAGCGAGGCAGGAAGCGAGGAAGACGGCCATCGCGTCAGTCCAGCGTCTTGCGCAGCGTGCGGCGCACCGCGACGGTCAGCACGAGCGCGTAGACGGTCAGGATCGAGCAGTCGCGCAGGATCATCGGCCAGTTGTCGCCGGCCAGGAACTGCGTCTTGATCAGGCCGACGAAGTGCGTGGCCGGCAATAGCTGGCTGATCGCCTGGACCACCACCGGCACGTTGCGCAGGTCGAAGATGAAACCCGACAGCATCATCGCCGGCAGGAAGCTGGCCAGCAGCGCCACCTGACTGGCCTGGAACTGGTTGCGCGTCTTGCCGGAGATGAACAGGCCCAGCAGCAGCGACACCGCCAGGTACAGCAGCGACGCCAGCACGATCACCGACAGCGAACCGCGGATCGGCACCCGGAACAGGAAGCGGGCGGCGAGCAGGCACAGCGCCAGGTCGATCGCGCCCACCAGCAGATAGGGCGCGAGCTTGGCCAGCACCAGCTCCAGCGGCCGCACCGGCGTGACGAACAGCGATTCGAGCGTCCCCCGCTCCCACTCGCGCGCGATCAGCAGCGACGTCAGGAACGCGCCGATCAGCGTCATCACCAGCGCGATCAGACCCGGCACCAGATACCAGGTGCTGGTCGATGCCTCGTTGAACCACATGCGCTGCACCAGATCCACGCCGCCGGCGTCGGTCTTGCCGCCGCCGGACCGGTCGGCGATCCGCTGCGACCAGATGGCGATCGCTCCGCCGACATAGCCTTCGACGGCCGACGCGGTGTTGGAATCGACGCCGTTCAGCAGCAACTGTATCTGCGCCTGGCCGGCGGCAAGCCGGCGCGAGAAATCGGCCGGCACGCGGACGATGGCGCGCACCTCTCCGTCGCGCATCAGCCGTTCGGCCTGCGGCATGCCGGTCGTCCACACCGGCGCCAGGTAGGGTGAGCCCTGCAGGCCGGCGAGCACGTCGCGCGCCGGCGGCGAGCTGTCCTCCAGCACCACCGCCACCGGCGCGTTCTTCACGTCGAACGACAGGCCATAGCCGAACAGCAGGATCAGCACGACCGGAAGCAGCAGCCCGACCGCCAGGTTGCTGCGGTCGCGCAGCATCTGCCGGATCTCCTTGCGCAGCAGCGCGACGAACCGGCGGTTCACCGGACTTCCCTCCGCGCTGCGCGCTGCGGGGCTGTGAGCCTTGGGACGGCCCGGCGGCTCACCGGACTTCCCCCCGCGCTGCGCGCTGCGGGGCTGTGAGCCTTGGGACGGCCCGGCGGCTCACGCGGCCGCTCCCGCCGCCGCGTGCGCGGCGCGGCTCTGCTCGACGATTGCGATGAAGGCGCTGTTCATGTCCGCGGCATCGTCCTTGCCCGCCCGGGCGCGCACCTGCTGCGGCGTGCCCAGCGCCAGCATCCGGCCGGCGTCCTGGATCGCGATGCGGTCGCAGTACTCCGCCTCTTCCATGAAGTGCGTGGTGACGATGATCGTGACCCCGCCGTGCGCGAGCGTGGTGATCGTGCGCCAGAACGCCCGCCGCGCCAGCGGATCGATGCCGCTGGTGGGTTCGTCGAGGAACAGGATCTCGGGCTCGTGCAGCAGGCCGGCGGCCATCGCCAGGCGCTGTTTGTAGCCGCCCGGCAGCTCGGCGCTGCGCGCGGCCGGATCCAGCTCGAACTGCTCGAGCGTGGCCGCCACGCGCGCGTGCAGCGCCCGACCGCGCAGGCCGTAGGCGCCGCCGAAGAACTCCAGGTTCTCGCGCACCGTCAGGTTGCCGTACAGCGCGAACCTCTGCGCCACGTAGCCGATGCGCGCACGTGCCTGCGCGCGTGCGGTGCGCAGGTTCACGCCGGCGACCTCCAGATGGCCGCTGGTGGCCGGCAGCAGGCCGCACAACATCCGGAAGGTGGTGGTCTTGCCGGCGCCATTGGGGCCGAGCAGCCCGAAGATCTCGCCGCGGGCCACGTCGAACGAGGTGCTGGCCACCGCGGTGAAGTCGCCGAACCGGCGTACCAGGTCTCGCACCACGATCACCGGCCGGCCGGGAATCCCGTCGGTGATCCGCGTGCGGGGCGCAGGCTGCGGGGCGTGGACATGTTCCTCGTCCCGCTCCCGCCGCGGCTCCTGCCGGGCTCGCTGCCCGCTCTGCTGCGGGGCTTGCTGCCGCTCCCGCAGCATCATCATGAAGGCGTCCTCGAGCTCCTCCTGGCGCGGCCGGCTGCCGGCATCGCCGAGCAGCCGGTCCACCGCGTCGGCGGCCGCCTGCGGCTGGCGGATGAAGTCCACCGCGCCGCCCTGCGGCACCGCATCAATGATCAGTCCGCCGGCATCGATGAGCCGCGCCTGCAGCTCGCGGGCGGGCATGTCGGCCGCTGGCGACGCGGTGAAGGTCAGGCCGCTGGCGCGTCGACGCAGCGTCGCCGGCGTGCCTTCGTCCAGCAGCCGCCCGGCGTGCATGACGAACACCCGGGCACACCGCTCGGCCTCGTCCATGTAGGCGGTGCTGACGATGACGCTCAGGCCCTCGTCGTCGACAAGCTGCCGGACGATCTCCCAGAGATCGCGTCGCGACAACGGATCGACGCCCACGCTGGGCTCGTCGAGCAGCAGCAGGTCGGGCGAGCGCACCAGCGTGCAAGCCAGCCCCAGCTTCTGCTTCATGCCGCCGGACAGCTTGCCGGCCGGACGCGCGGTGAAGCTCGCCAGGTCGGTCATCTCCAGCATCCGCGCGAAGCGGCGGCCGCGCTCGGCTCGCGGCACGCCATGCAGGTCGGCATAGAGGTCCAGGTTCTCCTGCACGCTCAGGTCCTCGTACAGCCCGAAACGCTGCGGCATGTAGCTGATGCGGTCCTGCACCGCCTGCGGATCGCCCGCGACGTCGATGCCGAGCACCCGCAGGCGCCCGGCGTCCGGCTTCAGCAGGCCGGCCATCATCCGCAACAGCGTGGTCTTGCCGGCGCCGTCCGGGCCGACCAGCGCGGTCAGCTCGCCGGCGCGCGCGGTCAGCGACAGGTCATCGACCGCGTGCAGCCGCCCGCCGCCGGGCGCCGCGAACGTCTTGCGCAGCCGTTCGGCGACGACGGGCTCGCCCGCGCTGCTCATCGCGGAGTGTCCTCCGCCATCCGGACGGTGGCCGGCTGCCCGAGGCGCAGCACGTCGTCGGCATCGTCGACCAGCACCCGGACCTCGTAGACCAGGCTGGTGCGCAACTCCTCGGTCTGCACCGACTTGGGCGTGAACTCGGCCACCGACGAGATGTAGCCGACCCTGCCCGCGATCGGCCGGTCGGGGTGACTGTCGGTGAAGACCTGCGCCGCCATGCCCGGTCTGACCTTGCCCAGGTCGGCCTCGCCGACATGGACGCGCACCCACTTGGGCTGGGTCAGCGCGAGCGCGAACACCGGGCGCTGCGGCGTGGCCATGTCGCCCGGCTCCAGCAGTCGCGAACGCACCACTGCGTCGGCCGGCGCCTTCAGTTCGCCCAGACCGATCTGGTGTTGCAGCAGTGCGAGCTGCGCCTGCGCGGCCTGGAGCTGCGCCTCTGCCCCGGCCACGTCCTCGGCGCGCGATCCCAGTTCAGCCAGTCGCAGGGCCTCGCGCTGTTCGTCGCGCCGGGCCCTGGCGACCTGCAGTGCGCTGTTGGCGCGGTCCACGTCCTGCGCACTGATGCCGCGCCCCTGCGTGCTGACGGAGATGCTCTGCAGCCGCTGCGAATCCCGTGCGGCGTGCTCCATGTCCGCCTGGGCCGCTGCCAGGCGGCTGCGTGCCTGCGCGATCTCCTGCGGACGGGAGCCGTTGCGCAGGCGCAGCAGCGACTGCTGCTGCACGCCGATCTGCAGGCGCGCCTGCTCGGCCTGCAGAGCCAGCGTGCGGGTATCCAGCACCGCCAGCAAGTCGCCGGCCTTCACCCTGTCGCCCTCCTCCGCATGCAGCGCGGCGATCCGGCCGCTGCCATCGAACGCCAGCGACACCTGCCGGATGTCGACGTTGCCGTACAGGGTCAATGCCGAAGCAGTCCCGGCGTCGGGCTTCCTCCACCAGAGCAGGCCGGAGGTAACCAGCACGGCGATCAGGGCGGCGGCGATGACCAGCTTCTTCATGGGTTCGGTTCCGGGCGCGGCGGCGAGCACGAAGGTCAGCGAAACCCCTATGTTAAATTGAAATTGAATTTAGTCTATGGCCGGGCGAGAATGAAAGCCAGCCGTTCCATGGCAGAACCGTTGATGATCGAACGACGCCGCAGCACCCGTGCCGACGGCGAACTGACCCGCGCCCGCATCCTGGAGGTCGCCGGGCCCCTGTTCGCGGCGATCGGCTATGCAGAGACCGCCAGCAAGACCATCGCAGCCGCCGCGGGCGTGGATCTCGCATCGATCAACTACCACTTCGGCAGCCGCAGCGGTCTGTACCGGGCCGTTCTCGTCGAGGCTCACCGGCGGATCATCAGCCTCGACGATCTGCAGCGGATCGTCGACGGCGGGCTGCCGGCGCAGCGGAAGCTCGCATGGTGCATCGACAGCCTGATCGAGGCCGCGACGGACAGCGATGGCTGGCACGCACGGATCTTCGCGCGCGAGCTGCTGGCGCCGTCGTCGAATCTGAAGGTCCTCTTCGAAGAGGACCTGCAACCGAAGTTCAGGATCATCCGGCGGATCCTGAGCGAGGTCACCGGCATTCCCGAGGACGATCCGGCGGTTCTGCGTTGCATGATCAGCATCGCCGCGCCCTGTTTGATGCTGCTGGTCGCCGGCAACGGCCTGCCCGGGCCGGCGCAGCAGGTTCTGCGAATGCCCCGGCGGGCGCTGAGGGCGCATCTGCATCGATTCGCGTTCGCCGGGCTGGCAGCGATCGGCCGCGAGCATGCCGGACGAGCCGCCCGGCGACCGGTGTCGAACGGACGGCGCAAGCGCGCGGGCTCGGAGAGCTGACGCTGGCCGATCTGGCGAAGGATTGCGACGCCATCTGGCGACGGCGCAGCCATCGCCCTCCCGTGGTCCGCTGAAATTTGAACCTGACCGCGCCTACCTGCAACCCAGGAACGACGAAGCACGCGAGCCGTTCATGATTCAATGGCGCCGCCGCGTTTCATGGTTGCGCGTGCAACCTCGACATCGGGACAATGGAGTGGAGCGATGAAACGTCTGAAATTCTCCGTCGGAACCCTCCTGATCGCGTTCGGCGCGTTGCTGAGCCAGTCGGCGAGCGCGCAGTGGGGCCTGGGCGCGATCGCCGCGAACAACATGGCGTTCGACCAGCGGATGGCGGCGACCCTCAACGGCTACATGCAGCAGAACCAGCGCGCGATCCAGAACATCCGCCAGCAGCATCTGCAGCAGAACCTGCCGCGCCTGCAGGCCCAGTATGCGCAACTGATCGCCTCGGGTCAGCGTGGCATCAGCTTCGAGCAGTTCGTGCACTGGGATCTGATGACGGCGGCGGGCACCAACGTCCAGGGCGGCCTGGACGCCCAGCGCCGTCAGTTCGAAGGCTGGCAGCGCGCGAATGCCACGATCCAGTCCGGCCACGCCAGCTACAACGCCGCCTGGCACCAGAATCAGGCGGTGATGTCGGCGGCGATGTCCCGATACTCGGAGCAGGCGATTAGAGGCAATGCTCCGTACGTCGATCCGCGGACCGGCGCAACCACGCAGCTCCCCTACCACCTCTCGCCGGGTCAGACCTATACGACCAACGGGGTGACCTATGCGCAGGACGCGCAAGGCACGTACTACGCGAACTACGGGAACGGCTGGTGGACGCGGATGCAACCCGCCCGCTGAGATGCATGCGATCAGGATCTGCTTCGGCGTATGCTCGAAACTCCGACACCGGAGGCTCGACGATGAGAACGAATCCTTCTTGCGGGCAGCGGCAAACACTATTGCGCGGCGGCCTCGTAACCGTGGTCGCCGCCGCCTTGCTTGCCGCAACGCCAACCGTGCGAGCGGCGGATGCATGCACGCTGCTGAGCTCCGAGGAGATCGCGAAGATCATGGGTCAACGGGTGCGCAAGCCAAGCCCGAGTACGGCGCAGGAGGGGACATCCTGCCGGTTTCCGACGGCGATGGAGACGGTGACCATCGCACTGTGGCCGACGACCGCGAAGAGCTTCGAAGAGTTTCGCAAGACTCTGGTCCAGAACGGCGTGAAGGTCGAGAACGCTTCAGGCCTCGGCGATACGGCTTACTTCTGGGACGATCGCGTCTACGCGCGGGTTGGCCAGCAGGGGCTTACGGTCTACCTTTCGCTTGCAGGGACCGGTGGTTTCGATCTGAAACGCCGTGAAACGGCTGTCGCGATCGCCAAGGCGGGTATCGCAAAGCTGCGGTGACGCCGGTCGCCTGATTCAACATCACACGTCGCGACACCCCCGGGCCGCCGGCCGCATGCCGGTCAGCGGGGATGCAACGCGACGTCGCAGGTCGCCGGACGGACCCAGCGCGCGCACTCGCGCGTGCGGTCCATGCAGCCGCCGTCGGCGTACACGCCGCGCAGATCGCGCCAGCGCTGCATCCGCTCGAGCACGGTCGCCGTCGCGCGCACGTCGGCCAGCGTCACGGCAACCCGCCGCCCGACCTCTTCCTCGTCGATGCGCAGGCGGCCGCTCGCATCGTCGACCACCACCGCGTGGCGCCAGTGCCAGATCTCGATGCATTTGCGCGTCAGCGTGAACGGGCGCCCGCGCTCCCAGAAGTTCGAGAACAGGCCGCCGCCCTTGTAGATGACCCACGATCCTTCGTAACCCTCGGTGTCGGACGAGCGCGCGTCGGGATTGCGGAACCACACGCGGTCGCCCGGCACGAACCAGCGCGCCGGCAGCGGTGCCTCGTTCGTGCCGTGTTCGCGCAGCAGCGCCTCGTGGAACTCGCGCGACTGGATCGGTCGGCGTTCGAAGCGCTTGCGCAGGCGGTCCTTCAGCCGCGGGTTGCAGCGCGCCGCTTCCAGCGCGATCGCCAGCAGCAGCACGTACTCGGTCGCGCGGTAGCAGCCGAACGCGTAAGGCGGGTTCCCGTGGCCCGGCTGCGTGGCCTTGCGCAGCGCATCGATCAGGCTCGCGCCCGGCCGCAGCCGGAAACGGCCCTCGTCGTCGCGCACCCAGCAGTCGTCGGGCCGGCGCTCGTCGCAGTCGAACGCGAGCGCAGTCGCGCGCGCGGCGGTCGCGGTATCGAGCCGGATGCGTATCGCCGAGTCCATCTCCTCGGCACTGGGGAAGACGATCGGCCCGGGCGCGACCAGCAGCGCTGCGAGCGTCTCGCGCTCGAGCGGCTCGCCGTTGCCGTTCAGCGCTTCGCGCAGCCGGGCGGCCAGGTCGGTGGTGTCGTGGCCGGGCGCCCAGGCTGCGGCCCGTTCGGGCCGCAGCCGCGCATGCACTGCTCCGCAGGCCGTGGTGAGCTCGACGTGCGGCCCGAGCCCGAGCGCGTGCAGCCGCGCGCGCAAGGCCGCGGCTGCGCGTGCCACGCTTCGATAGTCATCTCCCTCTATCCGGATGCCTGCCGGGCCGCCGGCGTCGGGGCGTTCGGGCGCCCTGTCCATGCGCTCATCGTAGGCCAGCCGCCACGCCGCTGCCAAGCCCCTGTTACGGCGCGACCTTCCGCTTGATCGCGCGCGCGACGGGCTGCGGCAGGCTGCCCAGGGCCGCCAGCAATCGCGGCAGCATGCGCAGCTTCAACCCGGAGAAAGCGCTCGGCACGACCGCCTCGATCAGGTGGGGCCCGCGCGCCTGCAGCGCACGCTCCAGCGCGGCCACGAAGGCTGCGGCCGTGGTGGTGCGCTCCGCCGGCACGCCCAGGCCCTGGCTCACCTGCACGAAGTCGAGGCCGGGCCGGTTCAGGTCGAGCTGCCCGCGTGCCTTGTCTCCGCTTCCCTGCGCGCCGACGCGCTGCAGCTCGACATTGAGGATCGCGTATGAGCGGTTGTTGAAGACGATGGTGATGATGTCGAGCTGCTCGCGTGCCATCGTCCACAGGGACTGGATCGTGTACATCGCCGAGCCGTCACCGCACAGCGCCAGCACCGGGCGGTCGGGACAGGCGATCGCCGCCCCCACGGCGGTGGGCAGGCCCTGCCCGATCGCCCCTCCGGTCAGCGTCAGCACGTCGTGGCGCGGCGCGCCGCGGGTGAAGCTGGGCAGCAGCACGCCCGAGGTCTGGGCCTCGTCGACGATGATCGCCCGCTCGGGCAGCAGCGCGCCGATCGCCTTGCAGACCTTCTCGGCGGTCAGCTTGCCGCGCGGCCGTCCGGGCCGGACCGGGGCCTGCAGCTCCGGCCGCGCATCCTGCGCGCCGAGGCGCGCGGCCAGCCCGGCCAGGCTGCCCTCGGCATCCTGATCGAATCCCGCCAGCGTGTGCACCTCGCATCCTTCGGGCACCAGGTCGCTCTTCTTGCCCGGGTAGGCGAAGAACGACACCGGCGATTTGGCGTCGACCAGGATCAGGTGACGCAAGCCGTGGAGCTGCACCGATGCGAGCTCGGCCAGGTAGGCCAGGCGCTCGACGTGCGGCAGACCGGCGCCCCGCTCGATGCGCGTGGGAAAGACTTCGGCGAGGAGCTTCACGCCGTGTCGCGACGCGATGCGCGCGGCGGCCAGCAACGAGGGCTCGCGCAGTGCGCGGCCGCCGAGCAGCATGGCCGCCGGCGCGCCGCCTCGAATGACCTGCGCGATGCCGTTCAGCGTCGCGTCCGGGGCCCTGGGCGCCGCCGGCACCGGCGGCAGCGCGGCGGGCACGGCGCCTTCGGACCAGCAGACATCGGCCGGCAGGATCAGCGTGGCCACCTGGCCGGGCGGACCCATCGAGGCCGCCACGGCCTGCACCGCGTCGCTGCACACGTCCGGTGTGGACGCGGAGGTCCGCAGCCATGTCGACACGTTGCGCGCCACCGTTTCGATGTCCGACTGCAACTGGGCGTCGTACTTGACGTGGTAGGTGGCGTGGTCGCCGACGATGTTGACCACCGGCACCTTACCCTTGCGCGCGTT
>DAISWF010000140.1:7376-14967 GCA_036826495.1 Burkholderiaceae bacterium | reverse complement strand
TCGAAGGCGACGTGAACTACAACGGCATGGACGGCGCCAATGCCGGCGTCGAATCGGAGTCGCGCGTCGACGGATCGCTGCGCGGCGACCTGCTGATGCTGGCCGCGATCATCGTCTGCGGCCTCGGCTATGCCGAGGGGGCGCGCCTGTCCCGCCAGCTCGGCGGCTGGCAGGTCATAAGCTGGGCGCTGGTGCTGTCGCTGCCGGTGATGCTGCCGCTGGCGCTGCTGACGATGCCGGCCTCGTTCGATGACGCCGGCACCGCGGCCTGGCTCGGGCTCGCCTACGTGTCGCTGTTCAGCATGCTGATCGGCTTCGTGTTCTGGTATCGCGGGCTGGCGCAGGGCGGCATCGCCGCGGTCGGCCAGCTCCAGCTCCTGCAGCCGTTCCTGGGCCTCGGCCTGGCGGCGCTGCTGCTGCATGAGACGGTGAGCTGGACGATGCTGCTCGTGACGCTCGGCGCGGTGGCCTGCGTCGCGGGCACGAGGAGGTTCGCCGGCTGAGGCGTTGCCCCCGATGGCGGACGGGGGCGCTGGCGGACGCTACGAACCGGGCACCGCATACGCTACGAAACGAGCATCCCTGCGCTACGAATCGAGCACCACATCGCCGAGCGGCACCGCCTGGCATGCCAGGCATACCGACGGATCCTCCGGCTCGGTCCCGGACAGGTGCATGACCCGCCCCGAGACCACGCGCACCGCGCAGCTCTCGCACTGGCCGACGCGGCAGCCGCTGGCCATCGGCAGGCCGATGGCTTCGCCGAACTGCAGCAGCGTGCCGCGCTCGGCGGTCCACGGCACGTCCAGCCTTCCGGAGCGTGTGAAGCTGACCTTGCAGGCCTGCAGCGCGCCGGCCGGCACCTCGGGCGGCGAGCGGAACACTTCGCTGAAGATGTCGAACGCCGGCACGCCGCGCTCGATGAGGCCGCTGCGCACCGCGTCCATCATCGGCTGTGGGCCGCACAGGTAGAAGCGGGCGCGCCGTTCGATCAGCGACGGTTCGACCGCGGCCGCACTGACCGGCTGCATGCTGTCGAAATCGATGCCGGGCCGCTCGCCCGGCAGCGGCGCGCTGTAGTGATCGATCACGCGAAGCCGGGGCAGGGCGCCGGCGAGCTCGGCTATCCGCCGGCGAAACGCATGCGTCTGGCCGTTGCGGTTCGCGTAGTGCAGCCACAGCTCCGGCATCCGGTCGGTACCGGCCATCGATTCCAGCAGGCTCATGAACGGCGTGATGCCGATGCCGCCAGCGATCATCACGACCGGCTGCGGGCCGGCCCGCGGCAGCAGGAACGTGCCCGAAGGGGCGCTCAGCTCGACGATGTCGCCGACCTTCAGCCTGTCATGCAGCAGCGCGGAGACACGGCCGTCGAACGATTCGCCTTGCGGCGTGCGCCCGCGATGGCGGCGCACGGCGATCGAATACCGGTGCCGATCACGGACGTCGGCTGCGCCGGTCAGCGAGTAGGTGCGCGCGAGCGGCACCGCTGCATCGCCGGAATCGATCCGCACGCCCAGATGCTGGCCCGGCAGATGGTCGGGCAACGGCATGCCGTCGACCGGCTCGAAGTGGATGCCCAGCACGTCGCGGGCTTCCACGGTGAGCGCCGCGACGCGGAATGCGCGCCAGCCCGGCCAGCCGCGCTGACGTTCTTCGGTATCGGGATCGCGCTCGATGTTGCACAGGAACGAACGGTGGGCGACCGATCCGCTGACCGGATCATGGTCCTCACCCGACACCAGCCGGTTGAAATTGCTGCCGGCGGGGGCGGCGGCGGCAGAGCCCGGCAGCCCCAGCTCCGGGCAGGCCTGCCACCAGCCGTATTCCGCGACGATCACGTCGTGGGCCAGCGACGGCACGATCCGTGCGACGAAGCGCGCACTGCCGACGCGGGTGGAGATCCGCACCCAATCGCCGTTGGCGATGCCTTTGTCCGCCGCCAGCGTGGCGCTGATCTCCGCGGCCGGCCAGCTCGCGCGACGCCGCAGCGATGGCAATCCGCGGTGCTGGCTGTGGCAGTAGTAGCCGTTCTTGGCCGAGCCCAGCACATACGGATAACGTCCGCCGCCGGTACGCGCCGGATCCCGCGGGCTCTCGGCCGGCTCCTGGTAGGTCGGCAGCGGCGGCTGGCCATGCCGCAGCAGCCGTTCGGAATAGAGCTCGACCCGCCGCGTCTCGGTCGAGAAACCGGCGACGGACCCGTCCCTGACACGTGCGTACTTCCGTTCGGCCGCATCGGTCGTCGACGTGATCCCCCGCGGCCGCGCGCGCAGCTCCTCGACGCTCAGGCCCAGCGGCTCGAGCATGTGGTTCCAGCCGGCCTCCAGGCTGCCGCCGAAGAATGCATCGCCCATCCCCAACCGCACCGCCAGGTCGAACAGGATGTCGTTGTCGGAGCGGCTCTCGCCGCGCGGCGAGACCATGCGCGGCCGCAACTGCACGTGTGCGGCCGCCCGGGCACCGATCTCGAAGCCGATGCGCAGTCCCTCGCGTTCCCACGGCGTGTTGACCGGCAGCAGGATGTCGGCATGCCGCGCGGCCGGCGTTTCGAAGAGGTCGCAATGCACGTGGAACTCGAGCGCCGCCAGCGCCTGCTGCGCGCGCGCGGTATCGGCCTGCGACACCGGCAGGTTGGTGCCGAACGCCATCATCGCGCGTACCCGGTACGGCTCGCCATCGAGGATCGCCCGGTAGGTGTCGAGCGCCGTGACCCAGCCCTGGGCCGGCGGGCCGAGCGGACGTTCGGCCAGCCCGAGCGCCTTGGCCCGCTGCTGCGGCGCCAGCAGATCGAGGGGATTGACCGACCGGTGCGGCGGCTTGCCGAACTGCCGGTTGGCACCCTCCCGGTCGAAACAGCCGAGCAACGCATAGAGGGTCGCGATCGCGCGCTCGGTCTGCGTCGCGTTGGTGTGCTGACCAACGCCGGTCCATGCGTGATAGGCCACCCGCCGGCTGCTGGCGAGCAGCGCGGCTGCCGCACGCACGCCGGCGGCGTCCACGCCGGTGATCCGGCCGACGTGTTCCGGCGTGTAGCCCGCGCAATGCCGGGCCAGCAGCTCGAAGACCGGCATGCAGCGGATCGTCGTCGATCCCGAAGCCGATCGCGATCCTGATACCAGCGCCCGCTCGCCGGCCGCGCCGGCGGCGTCGTCGTCGGCGCCTTCGACCGTCACCGCATATTCGCCGCGCAGCGCGAACTGCTCGCTGCCCTGGCTCGCGGCGGCCCGGGCAGTGTCATAGGGCACCGCCGCGCCGAGGCGGCTGTTCCAGACCATCCAGCCGTCGGCCGGCGCATCGGGCTGCAGGTCGCGCCGGCGCAGCAGGCGTCCGTCGTCGCTGCGCACGAGCAGCGGCGCATTGGTCCAGTCACGCACGAACGCGAGGTCGAACGCGTCGTCCTCGATCAGCAGCCGGATCAGCCCCAGCGCGAGCGCCGCATCCGTCCCCGGCCGCACCTGCAGCCAGCTCTGCGCCTGCATGGCCAGCGCGGTCGGGCGCGGATCGACGACCATCAGCCGCGCGCCGGCGGCCCGCCCGCGGCCGATCGCATGCGACTGCGCCAGCCAGGTGTTGGTCGGGTTGTGGCCCCACAGCAGGATCAGGTCGGCATTCGCATAGTCGGCCACCGGCATGCCGCAGCCGAACGTGAACTCGTGCGCGACGTCCTTGTGCCAGTTGCACACCTCGGTCGCATAGCAGATGTTCGGGCTGCCGAACACGCGCACGAAGCGCTCGACCCAGTCGATGCTGTCAGACAGCGACGTGCCGCTCGGCGTCGTGACGGCGAACACCACGGCCTCGGCGCCGCTCTGCCGGCGGATCGCCGACAGTCGGGCCGCGATCTCCGACAGCGCTTCTTCCCAGCTTGTCCGCACCCATCCCGGGTCCGCATCGGTCTTCGGACGGGTGCGCCGCATCGGATACAGCAGCCGGTGAGGGCTGTGCACCAGCTCCGGCGCGGCCTTGCCCTTCATGCACATCGCCTGACCGGTCGGGTGCGACGGGTCGGGCCGTACCGCGACCAGCGCGTCGGCCTCGACGACATTGATCGTTCCGCAGCGGGAGCGACACAGCGTGCAGTAGCCAGGTTTCTCTTCCATCTTTCCTCGGCTTCGGCGGCGCTCGCCGGCGGTTGGAACGCGAGCCTGCGGATCGGGCGGGATCCGCAGACCGAACCCAAAGCTAAACCTTCTGTCGGCTGGTGTCACCTCGAAGGTTCCGGAAGTCCGATGAAGCATCGGACCGGCGCTGGCTACAATGTCGCCGGCCTGCGCCGGCCGCTTCGGCCGCATGCCGGAGATCCCCGCGTCCTTGGACAACCACACGAAATGAGAGCGTTCGCCGCAGCCGTCCTGGTCATGGTTTCAGCGTTGTCGAGCGCACCGGCGCTGGCCCTCGACGATGACCGGGTCGCCGGGCGGCTGAAGCAGCGTTTCGACGGCGATCGCAGCGGGGCCGCGATGGTCGACGGCGAGCGGGTCGCCCGCGGGCGCTTCTGCGCGCGGAGCGCCACCGCGCCATCCGATAACGCGGCGTTCGAGATCGGCTCGCTCGCCAAGACGATGACCGCGTTCCTGGTCGCCGACCTGATCGAGCATCACGGCTGGGCGCTCGACGATCCGATCGCCCGCCATCTGCCCGAAGGCACCCGCGTGCCGGCATTCGACGGTCAGCAGATCCGCGTCCGTCACCTGGTCACGCATACCTCGGGCCTGCCGCCGCTGCCACCCGGCATGGCGCCCAAGGACCCCGCGGATCCCTACGCCGACGTGACCGCCGCCATGCTGCTGCAGGCGCTGGGCAGCGTGCGGCTGCAGCGGGCGCCCGGTGCGCAGCCGGCCTATTCGAACTTCGGGATGATGGTGCTGTCGCTGGCGGTGGCGCGCGCCTACGGCACCGACATCGAGACCGCGTTGCGCACGCGGCTGCTCGAGCCGCTGGACATGCGCGACGCATCGGTCGGCCCGCGCAGCGGCGTGACCTGGGTGCAGGGCCATGCACCGGGCGGCGAGGTCACGCCGCCGTGGACCATCGCACCCGAGCTGGCCGGTGTCGGCATCGTGCGCGCCAGCCTGGACGACCTGGTCAAGTACCTGCAGGCGCAGATGGGCCTCACGCCGACGCCGCTTGCCGCGCGCATCGAACGGACGCAGCAGCCGGTGGCCGCAGGCTTCGGCATCAACTGGGCGCTGGCCACGGTGCGGGGCCGATCGCTGGTGCTGCATGAAGGCGGCACCGCCGGTTTCTCGTCGGTGCTGGTGTTCGACAAGGCGGCGCGCAAGGGGGTCGTCATGCTCGCCGACACCGCGCTGGCCGACCTGGGCGGCCTGGGCGATGCGGCACTGCCGCTGCTGCTGGACCTGCCGATGGCCGCGCCGCGCCGCGCGCTGCCGACGCCGGAGGCACTGCTCGCGACGATGCCGGGCGACTACGAGATCACGGCGGTCAATCTGCGGCTGAGGCTGTGGGCCGAGGACGGGCGGCTGAACGCGCAGGCCGCGGGCCAGGCAGCGTATGCGCTGGGCTACGACAGTCGCGGCGACTTCTATCCGACGGGAGCCCCGTTCCCGTATCTTCTGCGCCCTCAGCCGGAGGAAGGCGGACGGGTGGACCGGCTGCTGCTGCGCCAGGGTGGGGGTGCCGTCGAGGCGGTTCGGGTCACCGGCGCGAAGAAGCCGTGAGGGCCTCAATCGCATCGCATCGCGCCGGCCCCGCCGCCCGTGCGAGCGAACGCCGTGCGGCATGCCCTGCCTGCGTACGCGGCCCTTAGCCGATTTTCCACGATCGTTCTGAAAAACGCATCGTTCCGCTCCGCACGGCTGATCCCCAGAATGCGCGTTCCCGCTTCCCGCGGTCCTCAGCAGGCCCGTTCCGAAGCATTCCGAGGCAAACCGATGCGCGACACCAGGCATTCTCCCGTTCCCCCCGATTCGATCCGCCGCAGGGTCTGCGCGGCGCTGTCGGCCCTGACGCCGGTCGCCGCGCTGGCCGGTGCCCCCGCATCGGTGCAAGCCCAGACCCGGGGCGAACTGCGGATCGGCTATCAGAAGTCGGCCAGCCTGTTCGTGCTGCAGAAGGCGCAAGGTTCGCTGGAGAAGAAGCTCGCGCCGTTGGGCTTCGGCGTCAAGTGGGTCGAGTTTCCGGCCGGCCCTCAATTGCTCGAAGGCCTGAACGTGGGAGCGGTCGATGTCGGCCACGTCGGCGAGGCCCCGCCGATCTTCGCGCAGGCGGCCGGTGCGCGATTCGTCTATGTTGGCCACGATCCGGCCGCGCCGCGCGCCGAAGCGATCGTGGTGCCGAAGGGTTCGCCGATCCGGACGGTGGCCGAGCTGAAAGGCAGGAAGATCGCCCTCAACAAGGGCAGCAACGTCCATTACCTGCTGGTCCGCCAGCTCGAGAAGCACGGCCTGAAGCTCTCCGACGTCCAGCCGGCCTATCTGACGCCGGCCGATGGACGGGCCGCGTTCGAGAACGGCAGCGTCGATGCCTGGGCTATCTGGGATCCGTTCCTGGCCGCCGCGGAGAAGTCGATCGGCGCACAGGTGCTGGCCGATGGTTCCGGCGGGGTGGTGAACAACTATCTGTTCTACCTGGCGGAGCGCGGCTTCGCCGGCAAGCATCAGAAGGTGCTCGACGCGTTGTTCGAGGATTCGGCCGAACGGGGCGCCTGGCTCAAGGCCAACCTGCGGCAGGCCGCCGAGCAGATCGCCCCGTTGCAGGGGCTTCCGGTGGACGTCGTGGAACTGAGCCTGCGCCGCTACGAGTTCAACGTGAAGCCGATCAGCAGCGCGGTGGCCGCGCATCAGCAGCAGATCGCCGACACCTTCTATGAATTGAAGCTGATTCCGAAACCGCTCCGCATCAGCGACGCGATCATCAGTCTGTGAGCAGAGGCGCACGATGAAACCTTTCCTTCGACGCCGCCGCGAGCTGATGCTCGGAGCGGCCGGCCTGACGCTGACCGCTTCGGCGGCGGTGCGGGCGCAATCGACGCCGCGGGTGCTGCGGATCGGCCATCAGAAGGGCTTCCTGAGCCTGCTGAAAGGGCGCGGTACGCTGGAGCAGCGACTGACGCCGCTCGGCGTCGCGCTGAAATGGACCGAGTTCACCGCGGGGCCGGTGCAACTGGAAGCGCTGAACGTCGGCTCGATCGACTTCGGCGACGTCGGTGAAGCGCCGCCGATCTTCGCCCAGGCGGCCGGTGCGCCGCTGGCCTACGTCGCTGCGACGGTCCCGCGGCCGCAGTCCGAGGGCGTGCTGATACACGGCGATTCGCCGATCCGCAGCGTCGCCGATCTGAAGGGCAGGAAGATCGCGCTGAACAAGGGCTCGAACGTCCACTATTTCATCGTCAAGCTGTTCGAGAAGCACGGCCTGAACTACGGCGACCTGAACCTGGTCTACCTGCCGCCGTCCGACGCGCGCGCCGCGTTCGAGAAACGCTCGATCGACGCCTGGGTGATCTGGGATCCGTTCCTCGCGGCGGCCGAAGTGGCGCTCGGCGCGAAGATTCTCGCGAACGCCGAAGGCGTGGTCGGCAACCGTGCCTACTACTTTTCGTCGCTCGACTATGCCGCGAAGAACGCGG
>DAISWF010000140.1:0-7366 GCA_036826495.1 Burkholderiaceae bacterium | reverse complement strand
GATGGGGCGGTGCGAACCGGCCGGCGCTGTCGAAGGAGCTGGCCGCGCTGTGGGGCATCCCGCCGCAGATAGTGGAGGTGTCGGTCGGCCGTTCGCAGTTCGGCACCGGCCGCATCACCAAGGCCATCCTTGCCGAGCAGCAGCGGATCGCCGACACCTTCCACGAACTGAAACTGATTCCGAAGCCGATCAGCGTGTTGAACGCCGCACCCGCGGACATCACCTGAAACGAAGCCGCAGGGATTTGCGCATGACCGAACATGTCGAGCGGCTGCATGCCGTCACTGACGAGCAGCCGCGGGCCGGCGTCTCGTGGAGACCCGTGCTGCGGCGCCTGGGTGCGCGCACGCTGCCGTGGGCCGTTCCGGCGCTGCTCATCGTGCTGTGGCAGCTCGCCTCGTCGCTCGGCTGGCTGTCGACCCGGGTGCTGCCGGCGCCGATCGACGTGGTCAAGGCCGCCTGGCAGCTCACAACGTCGGGCGAGCTGTGGCAGCACGTGAAGATCAGCACGGGCAGGGCACTGCTCGGGCTGGCGATCGGCGGCGGCCTGGGTCTGATGCTGGGCCTGCTGACCGGCTCGGTCAGGGTGGCCGAGACGCTACTCGATTCGACGATCCAGATGGTGCGCAACATACCGGCCCTGGCGCTGATTCCGCTGGTGATCCTGTGGTTCGGCATCGACGAGACCGCGAAGCTGTTCCTGATCGCGGTGTCGGTGTTCTTCCCGATCTATCTGAACACCTTCCACGGCATCCGCAATGTCGACCCGCAACTGATCGAGATGGGACGCACCTATGGTCTGAGCCGCTGGCAGCTATACCGGGAAATCATCCTGCCGGGCGCACTGTCGTCGATCCTGGTGGGGCTGAGGTTTTCGCTCGGACTGATGTGGGTGATACTGATCGTTGCGGAAACGATCTCGGCGCAGTCGGGCATCGGCTACCTGACGATGAACGCACGCGAATTCCTGCAGACCGACATCGTGCTGCTCGGCATCCTGCTGTACGCGCTGCTGGGCAAGCTGGCCGACTTGCTGGCGCGGTGGCTCGAGCACTGGTGGCTGCGCTGGCATCCCGGTTATCAACAGAGGAACCGGGCCGGATGATGCCGATGACATCGTCGAAGACGGCGCAGCCGCAGGAGTCGCAGGGCGTGCGTCTGGAGGTGCGCGGCCTTTACAAGCGCTACGGCCAGCGCGAGGTGCTGAAGAACGCGCTGCTGACCGTGGAGCCCGGCCAGTTCGTGGCGATCGTCGGCCGCAGCGGTTGCGGCAAGAGCACGCTGCTGCGGCTGATCGCAGGTCTGGAAGACATCAGCGAGGGCAGCCTGCTGACCGACGGTCGGCCGGTGTCGGGCCTGCGCGAAGACACCCGCATCATGTTCCAGGAAGCGCGACTGCTGCCGTGGCGCCGGGTGCTGGAGAACGTGACGCTCGGCCTGGCGCCGTCGGCTCGCGAGCGCGGCCGCGAGGTGCTCGCGCAGGTCGGCCTGGCCGATCGCGAACGCGACTGGCCGGCGCGCCTGTCGGGCGGCCAGCGCCAGCGGGTGGCGCTGGCGCGCGCGCTGGTCCACCATCCACGGTTGCTGCTGCTGGACGAACCGCTGGGCGCGCTGGACGCGCTGACCCGTATCGAGATGCACCGGCTGATCGAGGCGATATGGCAGCGTCATCGCTTCACCGCGCTGCTGGTGACCCACGACGTGCAGGAGGCCGTCGCACTGGCCGACCGCGTGGTGCTGATCGAGGATGGTCGGATCGGTCTGGACCAGAAGGTGGATCTGCCGCGGCCTCGTTCGCAGGGTGACCCGGCATTCGCCGCCATCGAGAAGGCGATACTCGACCGCGTGCTGCAGCGAAGCGACGCGCCGGGCGCAGAGCGACGGGAAGCCCTGGCAACGGATCATTGAATCGCCCGTTCGATTCCGAGAGGCCCCTGAGCCTGCAGCGGATCTCCGCTTCCCCCATCCGGCGGTTGCGTTTGGTTTAAATGAGAAGTATTCTCATTTAAACTACGCCATCCGATGGTCCGGATACGGGGAACTGAACACCATGCGAACGACCGTATACGACGAACAGGATCTGTTCCGCGAGCACCGGGCCCTGCTGCGCAACTACGGCCGCGCGCAGGCTCATTGCAGCGAGCAGTTGCGTGCGCAGGCCCTGCAGATCGAGCGGCTGCGCATGGAGGCGATGCGCCTGCGTGCCGAGATGATCATCCGCGACACGGCGCTGGCCTGGGCCTGCGAGGATGGCGGGGTGCAGAGCACGCGGTCCATCCGCCGCTGGCCGCGCCGCGCAACGCTGGGCGGCCGGGTGCGCGCGTTGCTCGCGCGGTTCGTGCCGCCTCGCGCCGCACTGTCGGTCGGGCCGCCGATCGCGGTGAACCCGCCGGGAAAAACCGGCACGACGGCCACCTGATCCGGCCGAGCTGCGCTCCCGATCGGTTACGATGCGACAGCAGCCGCGGCGGGTGGCCGCGGCAGCAGGCGGCTCACCGCTCGCATCGTCGAACTCGCAAGGAGCGCTTCATGGAGACGCAGGAACTGCACCGTGGCCGCCTGATCGACCACATCCAGCTCGTCGTGCGTGATCTCGCGGCCAGCCAGCGTTTCTACCAGGCGGTCTTCGACACCCTGAAGATCCCGATGGGCGGCACCGGCGACGGCTTCTTCTGGGCGGACGAGCTGTTCGTGTCCACCGCCGACAGCATCGCCGCCCGCGGCGAACTGACCGGGCGTCATCATCTGGCCTTCCAGGCGCAGGACCCGGCGATGGTCGATGCGTTCCACCGCGCCGCGCTCGCCCACGGCGGCCGCGACAACGGTGCACCGGGGCCACGCCCGTACCACCCCGGCTACTACGCCGCGTTCGTCATCGACCCGGACGGCAACAACATCGAGGCGGTCTATCATGGGCCGGCGCAGCGCAGCGCCCCCTCGGTCAAAGTGACCTTCTGAAGCGACCTTCTGAGCGGAGAGTCTGGCGATGCAACCGGAGCGGATTCGCGCGATCGCGCTGGTGGGTCCATCGGGGGCCGGCAAGACGACGCTGATCGAGGCGCTGCTCGCGTCCGGCGGCGCGGTCACCGCGGCCGGCAGCGTGGAACGCGGCACCACCGTCTGCGACTACGATCCGCTGGAGAAGCTGCACGGCCACTCGATGAAGCTCGCCTGCGCGCGCTTCGAGCGCGACGGCGTGCGGGTCCAGCTTGTCGATACGCCGGGCTCGAACGACTTCGCCGGCCGGGCGATGGCGCCGTTCGATGCCGTCGATTCGATCGCGCTGGTCGTCAACGCGCAGAGCGGCATCGATCTGGGCACCTCGCGGATGAGCGTGCTCGCGCAGACGCGGCGGCTGGCACGCTTCGTCGTCGTCAACCGGATCGATGCCGAGCAGGTCGACATCGGCGCGGTGCTCGACGACCTGCGCGCGGCGCTCGGCCCCGAGTGCCTGCCGATCAATCTCCCGGCCGACGGAGCGAGCCGCGTCGTCGACTGCTTCTTCTCGACCGACCAGGGGCCGACCGACGTCGGCACCGTGCAGGAGGCGCATCAGCGCATCGTCGAGCAGATCGTCGAGGTCGACGATGCGCTGACCGAGCGCTACCTGGCGGGCGAGGCGTTCGAGCCGGCCGAGCTGCACGACGCGTTCGAGCGCGCGCTGCGCGAAGCGCACATCGTGCCGGTGCTGTTCGTGTCGGCGCGCAGCGGCGCCGGCGTCGCCGCGCTGAGCGATTTCATGCTGCGGCTGGCCCCCAATCCGCTCGAGGGCAACCCGCCGCTGTTCGAGCGCTGGCCCGACGGCGACGCGGCGCGCGCCGAGCCGTTCGTGCCCAGCCGCCGGGCGGACGACCATGTGCTGGCGCACGTCTTCAAGGTCGAGACCGATCCCTACGTCGGCCTGATCGGCACGCTGCGGGTGCACCAGGGCACGCTGACCCCGGACACCACCGTGTACATCGGCGAGACCCGCAAGGCGGTGCGCGTCGGCTCGCTGATGCTGCTGCAGGGCAAGGAGCACGTGGCGGTGCCGTCGGCCGGGCCGGGCGAGATCTGCGCGGTCGCCAAGCTCGACGATCTGGCGTTCGATGCGGTGCTGCACGATGCGCCCGAGGACTCGGTGATCCACTTCCGGCCGCTGCCGATTCCGCATGCGGTGTACGGGCTCGCGCTGCGGCTGAAGCGGCGCGGCGACGAGCAGAAGCTGTCCGACGTGCTGCGGCGGCTGGCGATCGAGGATCCCAGCCTGGCGATCGAGCACGATCCGTCGACCCACGAGGCGGTCGTGCGCGGCCAGGGCGAGCTGCACCTGGCACGGGTGCTGGAGCGGATCCGCTCGCAATACAAGCTGGAGCTCGATGCGCATCCGCCGACGATCCCGTACCGCGAAACGCTGACCGCGCCGGCCGACGGCCATCACCGGCACAAGAAGCAGAGCGGCGGCGCCGGCCAGTTCGGCGAGGTGTTCCTGCGCGTGCAGCCGCTGGCGCGCGGCGAGGGTTTCCAGTTCGTCGACGAGGTCAAGGGCGGCGCGATTCCGAACACCTTCATCCCGGCGGTGGAGAAGGGCGTGCGGCAGGCGCTGGCGACCGGTGCGATCGCCGGCTTCCCGGTCCATGACGTGCAGGTCACCGTCTACGACGGCAAGAGCCATCCGGTCGACGGCAAGGAGATCGCGTTCATCACCGCCGGCCGCAAGGCGTTCCTCGATGCCGCTGCGAAGGCGGCGGCGGTCGTGCTGGAGCCGATCGTGTCGCTGGAGCTGGCGGTGCCGGCGTCGGCGATCGGCGCGGTGTCGGGCGAGCTGTCGGCGCGCCGCGGTCAGGTGTCCGGCACCGGCACCGCGCGCGGCGGCATGGTGACGATGACGGCGCGCGCGCCGCTCGCCGAGCTGGACGACTTCCAGGGGCGGCTGAAGTCGCTGACCGGCGGGCAGGGCAGCTACTCGCTGGAGCTGCACGACTACGAGGAGGCGCCGCCGCCGGTGCAGGGCCGGCTGCGCGCCGCGTACAAGCCGGCCGAGGAGCCCTGAGCGCCCGTTCGAGGTCGCCGCTCGGGCGGGGAGCCGGCGGGCGAGGTCGCACCGGCCGTCCCGCCGGCTCAATGCAGATAGAGCATCGCCTTGGCCAGCAGCACGATGGCCAGCACGTGGCAGAACACGCTCAGATGCAGCCGGCGCGAACGGCGGCCGCTCAGCAGGCCGCGCCTGCGCCAGATCATCGCGGTGGCGAAATGCCCGAAGACCGCCAGCGCCAGCACGATCTTGACCGTCAGCAGCAGCGCGAAGCGGCTGGCCAGCGGGTCGGCGAGCGCCGTGCGGTGATGCCAGGCCAGCCCGATGCCGGCCGCATACAGGATCAGCAGCACCCACGGCATCACCGCGGTCGCCCGGTTGCCGATCGCACGCTCGACCTCGCGCATCGCGGCCTGCGGCAGATGGCGCCGGACCCCCTCGAGCATCACGACCTCGAAGAACACCGTACCGACGAACGCGATCGCCGCCAGCAGATGCAGGGTCAGCAACAGACCGTAACTCATCGCATCCTCATGATAGCCGCCGCTTGTTCTGGATCAAGTCCGGTACCCGCCGATCGTCGGGGACATCCCCATAAGATTCATCTCTAATGTATCTTATTGACCTGACCGTCGCTGTCAGACCCCTCGAACCGAATTCCATGACCGCCACCATCTGCTGCACCGAGTCCGAGATCACCGAACTGGTCCATGAGTTCTACCGTCGAGTGCGGCTGGACCCGCAGCTCGGGCCGATCTTCGACGCCCACATCGACGACTGGGACAAGCATCTGGTCAAGCTGGTCGATTTCTGGTCGTCGATCCTGCGGCGCACCGCGCGATTCTATGGCGCACCGATGCCGAAGCATGCGGCGCTGCCCGGGCTGACGGCCGAGCTGTTCCAGCACTGGCTGGCGCTGTTCCGGCAGACGGCGTCCGAGCAGCCGAACCGGATGATGGCCGCGCAGGCCTGTCTGGCCGCCGAGCGGATCGCGCAGAGCCTGTGGATGGGCTACCAGATCAGCCAGCATCCCGACGCGGTGCCGTCGCCGCTGGCCAGAAACTGATGGCGTTGCTGCAGATCGAAGAGCCGCGGCCGTCGCGGGCGCCGGCGCCGCAGTGGCGCGCGTTCCTGGAGCTGGGCTTCCGGCCGCTGTACATCGCCGGCTGTTCGTGGGCGCTGGTGTCGATCCTGCTGTGGGTCTTCATGCCGCAGTGGCTGACCGGACGGCTCGCCGGCGTCGCCTGGCATGCGCACGAGATGCTGTGGGGCTTCATCGCGACGATCGCGGCGGGGTTCCTGCTGACCGCCGGTGCGAACTGGACCGGCCTCAATCCGCTGCACGGCCGGCCGCTGGGCTGGCTCGCGCTGCTGTGGCTGGTCGCGCGGCTGGCCTTCCTGGTACCGGGTCAGACGGCATTCGTCGTTGCGGCGCTGGCCGACCTGCTGTTCTTCGGCTGGAGCGCGGCCGCAATGGGCCGGGCGATCGTCGTCAAGCGCAACCGGCGCAACTATGGCGTGCCGCTGCTGATGCTCGGGCTGGGCGTGGCCGACGGGCTCTTCCTGTGGGCGGTCGGCATCGGGGACCCTGCGCTGCTGATGCAGCGCTTCCATGCGGGCCTGCTGTGCATGGCGGTGATCGCGCTGCTGGTCGCGCGGCGCATCATCCCGTTCTTCGCGATGCGCGCGGTCACCGGGCTGACGATTCCGATGCACACCCGCAGCGGGCACTGGCAGCTCGGTGCGGGGGTGCTGGCGATCGTCTTCCTGCTGGCCGGCTGGCGGTCGGCGCAGGCCGTCGCGCTGGCGGCGGCCGGGGTGCTGGCGCTGTGGCAGCTCCTCGCCTGGAAACCGTGGGCGGTACGTCACAAGCCGCTGCTGTGGGTCCTGTACGCCGGCTATGCGGGCCTGGGGGCCGGCCTCGTGGTGGCCGCGCAGGCGGCCGTCGACCCGGGCGTGCGCGCGGCCTGGCCGGTGCACGTGATCGCCGTCGCCGGCTTCTCGGTGCTGATCATCGGCATGGTGACCCGCACCGCGCTGGGCCATCTCGGGCGGCCGCTGCAGACCGACCGCAGCATGGTGACCGCCTATCTGCTGGTGATCGTCGCGGCGGTGCTGCGGTTGCTGGCGCTGGTGCCCGGCAGCCTGATGCTCGGCCTGCTGCATGCGTCGGCGCTGGCCTGGACGCTGGCGTTCGGGCTGTATCTGTGGCGCTTCTTGCCGATGCTGATCCGGCCGAGGATCGATGCGCAGCCGTCGATGGCGGTCAAGCCGGGCAAGATCGTGATGCCGACCCGCCCGGCGTCGTGATGGTCGCATGCCTGCGCCCGCCGATGGGTCCGTCCGCCGGAT
>DAISWF010000139.1:1621-14973 GCA_036826495.1 Burkholderiaceae bacterium | reverse complement strand
GGCCGCATCCAGCGCGGCGATCGCCGGCGCGTCCAGCACCAGGTCGGCCGCCGCAGCGATCTGCCGTAACTGTTCCACGCTGCTGGCGCTCACTATCGGCGAAGTGACGACGGGCTGAGCGAGCAGCCAGGCGAGTGCGACGTTGCCGGGCGTCGACGCGAGACGCGCCGCCACCTCGTCGAGCGCCGCCAGGATCTTCAGCCCGCGCGGGTTCAGGTATTTCTTGCCGACGCCGGCGCCGCGCGGGCTCTTCGAGAGGTCGGCCTCGCTGCGATACTTGCCGGTCAGGAAGCCGGCCGCCAGCGAGTAGTAGTTGAGCACCGCGATGCCCTCGCGCTGGCACAGCGGCCCGAGCTCGGCTTCGAACACCGCCCGGTCGTAGAGGTTGTACAGCGGCTGCAGGCTCACGTAGGCCGGCAGCCGCTCGCGGGCGGCGACCGCCAGTGCCTCGGCCAGCCGCGCCGCGCCGAAGTTCGAGGCGCCGATCGCGCGGATCTTGCCCTTCTCGATGAGCCGGGCGTACGCGCCCAGCGTATCGGCGATCGGCGTGTCGGCGTCGTCGGTGTGCGACTGGTACAGGTCGATGCAGTCGATGCCGAGCCGCTTCAGCGATTCGTCGACCGCGCGCTCGATCCAGGCCGGCGACAGCCCCTTGCGCTGCGGCCCCATGTCCATGCCGACCTTGGTCGCGATGACGACCTTCGAACGTTTGCCGGAGCGGGCGAGCCAGCGGCCGATCACCGTCTCCGATTCGCCGCCGCTGTGGCCCGGCGCCCAGCGCGAGTAGACGTCGGCGGTATCGATGAAGTTGCCGCCGGCGTCGACGAATGCATCGAGGATCGCGAAGCTGGTCGGTTCGTCGGCAGTCCAGCCGAACACGTTGCCACCCAGGCACAGCGGCGAAACGCCGATGCCGGAGCGGCCGAGGGGGCGGAGGGAGGTGAGCGGCATGTCGATGTCCAGAAGGGAGGTGTGACGGAAGACCGCCATCGTAGCGCCGCTTGGCGTTGGCCGTATCATCGATGGCGGACACCTTTGCCCGTCCCGGCGGGGCATCCGGCCCACGACCGGAATCGACAGGAATCCGAGGAGGAGAACCGATGAGCGAGGCCCCCACCGGCGACTTCGCGCCGCTGCATGCGGCGATGAAGCGCTACGTCGACGCGAACCTGCTGCCCGGCCTGTCCAGCGCGGTGCTGGTCGGGCGCGAGGTGGTCGACCAGCACTGCGTCGGCTGGGCCGATGTGGAGAACCGGGTGCCTCTGCAGACCGATTCGCTGTTACGGGTGTTCTCGAACACCAAGCTGGTGACGAGCTGCGCGGTGATGCTGCTGGTGGAGGAAGGGCGGCTGGCGCTCGACGATCCGATCGAACGGTACCTCCCGCAGCTCGGCGGCCGGCGGGTGCTGCGGCCGGGCGCCACGCGGATCGACGATACCGAGCCGGCGGTCCGTCCGATCACGATCCGCCACCTGCTGTCGCATTCATCGGGGCTGTCGTACGGCCTGCTCGATCCGGGCACGCCGATCTTCGAGGCCTACACCGCGGCGCAGGTGCTGTCGTCGAAGTCGACGCTGGCGGAGATGATCGACCGGCTCGAGCCGCTGCCGCTGACGTATCAGCCGGGCACGAGCTGGGAGTACTCGGTCGCCACCGACGTGCTGTCGCGGCTGGTCGAAGTGATCGACGGCCGGCCGTTCGGCGACGCGATCGCGGCGCGCATCCTGAAGCCGCTGGGCATGAGCGACACCGGCTTCGTCGTGCCGGCGGCCGATCGCGGACGGCTGGTGGCGCTCTACACCGGCGCCGACCTGATGGAGCCGATGAAGCCGGGCCTGACCCGCGCCGACCACATGCCGTATCCCGGCGCCTACGTCGAACCGGCTGCCCGGCAGTCCGGCGGCGGCGGGCTGGTGTCGACGCTGCCGGACATGGTCCGGCTGATCCAGGCCCTGCTGCCCGGCGGGCCGACGTTGCTGCAGCCGCAGACCCTGGCGCTGCTGATGCGCAACCAGCTCGCCGATGGCGTCTGGCTGGGCTTTCCGCCGCTGGGCCGGTTCCCCGGCAAGGGCTACGGGCTCGGCGGCGCGGTGACGGTGGCGCCGTCGGCCAGCGACCCGCCCGGATCCACCGATGAATTCTGGTGGGGCGGCATCGCCGGCACGCAGTGGTGGATCTCGCCGCGCAACAACCTGGCCGCGGTGGTGATGACTCAGCGTCACATGGCGTTCTGGCATCCGTTCGCGCTGGAGCTGAAGAAGCTGATCTACCAGGCGGCCGCCTCACCGCGTTGAAGTCGCGCCGACGCGGCGTCGGCGCCGCCGCAAACACGCGCCGGCGGAGCGGGCGGCGGCCCCGCAAGCGGGCCCCGCAGAGGTCTTGACGGGCATCAACGCGTTCCGGCGTCTGTTGGACTATCGTTGATCCGGATGACTACCTCCGCCTCTCGCTCGCCACTGATCATCGCCAGCATTCCAGGTCGTCTGCGTCTGCGCGACCCCGGCCTGCGGCAGCGACTGCGCTGCGAGGCGGCGGCCGGGCGGCTGCGGGCGATCGACGGGGTCGTTTCGGTCGAGCCCAATCCGGCCGCCGGCAGCGTGCTGCTGCGCTACGACGTCGGCCGGTGTGACATCGCAGCGATCGAAGCGGCGGCAGCGGCGGTAGTCGCGGCGCTGCTGCCGAATGACGGGTCGGGACGAGGGCCATCCGAACGATCGAGCGCCGGACCGGGCGAGGGTCCGCATCGGCAATCCGCCGATCGCACACCGTCGAGCAGGAGTGATCGTGCGACACGCCGCACGACCGATCGCCGGATCGCGCCGCTGACGCAGGCGCAGGTCGCTCAGCGCCTGGCTCGCCGCCGCGCGGCACTGAGATGGAACCGTTATGCCAAGCTGGCGATGCTGGTCACTCTGCCGACGTCGATCGCGCTGGCGGCGGCCGGGGCGAAGAAGCTGCACATCGTGACCGGCGGCTTGTTCACCTCGATGCTGCTGCTGCATCTGACGACGCATCGGCGTCATCTGCTGCAGTGATGCGCACCGGTGCGGCACGGATCCCGACTCCGCACCGCCGCCGGATGCCGCCTCGCGCGACATGAACCCGAACCCGCCGACCGATACCGCCGCGCGCGCCGTGTACAGACTTCGAACGAAGGAGTTGCCATGAATCCGCTGCTGACCTTTTCCGCCGGCCTCATCGCCGGCGTCGCAGCCTTGAACCTGCTGAAGAATGCGAAGAACCGCGTCGATCTCGACGACGCGCAGCAGCGTGCGCGCGACGCGGCTGCCGCGGCCGGTGGTGCCGAAGCCGCCGGCGCTGCAGAGCAAGCCCGCGGCGGCGATGCCGATCGGACGGACGCGCCGTCCGCGCCAAGCGCGCGCCGCGCGCCGCGTCGCAAGGCGGCGGGCGGCGCCAGGCGAACCGGCGGCGGCGAATCGTGAAGCAGCGCGGCAAACGGGGCGCGCGCGGCAACCGGATCGGCCGGGCGAGCGCCGAGTTCACGCGCGGCTTCGTCGCGACCGGCCTGCTGTCGATGCTGCAGCAGCACGGCCGCCATCCGCATGATGCCAAGGACGGTGCGCGCGACCCGCGGCGGGTGCTGCGCCATGCGGTGCAGGGCGGTGCTGCGCTGGCCGCCGGAACGCTGGCGACCGAGGCGATCGCGCAGCGCGAGTACGCGGTGGCGATCGTGTCGATCGCCGCGGGTGCGGCGGCGATCGCCGGCGCCGAGCAGATGCTGCGTCCCCCGGTGCAGCCGGCTGCGATCGGATCGGATACCTAGGAATCGAAAATGGGAAAGAAGAAGCAGAAACGCAAGCAGGCCCGGCGCGAAGCTCGCGAGAGGGCGATGCTGCAGGCGATGGACGCGCGCAACCGCGGCGGCCTGATGAACGGCATCGCCGGCATGCTGCCGTCCGGCGGCACCGAGCAGTTCCTGCTGGGCGCCGCGATCGGCGCGGCGGCCGCCTACGTGCTCGGCGACGAAGCGCTGCGCGGCAAGCTGATGAAGGCGGGCGTGCAGTTGTACTCGAACGCGATGAGCGGCTATGCCGAGCTCAAGGAGCAGCTCGCAGATCTGCAGGCCGAGGTGGACACGGAACGCCAGAGCGGCTGATGACGGCAACGTCATGACCGCCGGCTGGTTCGCTGCGCTCGACATCGTCCACCGGATCGGCGGACGAGTGCGTTATCGCTATCGCTGCCGGGCGGGCACGGTGTCGGCCGGCGCAGGCATCGAGCGCGCGATCGAAAGCCTCGACGGCGTCATCGACGCGCGGATCGATGCGGCATCGCGCTCGCTGATCGTGCACTTCGATGCCGGGCTGACCAGCGCCGAGACGCTGCGCAACGCGATCCTGCCGCTCGCGCCGGTGGCGATGACCCATGCCGCCGAACGCGGCGAGCTCGATGCGGGTCCGGTCGCCTTCACGTTGGCCAATCTGGCGATCAGCGGCGGGCTGCCGCCCGGACTGCGGATGCCGCTGGCGCTGGCGGCCGCGACGCCGCTGCTGCGGCAGGCTTCGCACGACCTGATCACCGACGGTGTCAACTCGCATGTGCTGGAGTCGATGGCGGTGGCGATCTCGCTGGCGCGCGACGACTATCTGGCGGCCAACACCACCACCTTCATGCTGGCGCTCGGCGAGTACATGGAAGATTCCATCGCGCGCCGCTCCGACGACCTGCTGAAGCATCTGCTGCGGCCGAGCGCCGACCAGGTCTGGATCCTCCGCGACGGGGTCGAGGTCCAGGTGCCGGCGGCCGACGTCGCCGCCGGCGATTCGGTGATCGTCGGCACCGGCGCGGTGATCGCGGTCGACGGCACGGTGCTGTCGGGCACCGCCACCGTCAACGAGGCGGCGATGACCGGCGAAAGCAGCCCGATCGAGAAGGTGCGCGGCGACGGTGTGCTGTCGGGCACCGTGGTCGAGGACGGCCGCCTGGTCGTCTATGCCGAGCGGGTCGGCAGCCGCACGGCGGCTGCGCGCATCGCCGATTACGTCGCGCAGTCGCTCACCGTCAAGAGCCGCACGCAGATCGCCTCGGCCAGACTGGCCGATCGTCTGGTGCCGTCCATCCTCGGGCTGGCCGGCGCCGCCTGGCTGGTGTCGGGCGATGCGAACCGGGTGGCATCGGTGCTGCAGGCCGATTATTCGTGCGCGCTGAAGCTGGCGACGCCGGTCGCGTTCAAGTCGGCGATGTATGCCGCCGGCAAGTCCGGCATCCTGATCAAGGGCGGCAGCGCGCTCGAGAAGCTTGCCGAGGCCGACACCTTCATCTTCGACAAGACCGGCACGTTGACCGAGGGGCGGCTGGCGGTCACCGACTCGATCACGTTCGACCGCACCTATACGCCGGAGGATCTGATCAACCTGGCGGCCTCGGTCGAAGAGCATTACTTCCATCCGATGGCGCTGGCGGTGGTCGCCGCGGCCCAGGAAACGCGCAGGCCGCATCACTTCGATCACCTGGAGGTGCAGTTCATCGTCGCGCATGGTGTCGCCAGCGTGATCGACGGCCGGCGCATCGTCGTCGGCTCGCGGCATTTCGTCGAGGAGGACGAGGGCATAGCGGTGGCCGCGCACGAGCCGCTGATCGATCGCCTGCGGCGCGAAGGCAAGACGCTGCTGTACATCGGCTATGGCGGACGACTGATCGGCCTGCTGGCGCTGAAGGACGAGGTGCGCGCCGAAAGCGCGGCGACGATCGCCCGGTTGCGCGCGCTCGGCGCGCGCCGGATCCTGCTGCTGACCGGCGATCATCATGATCGCGGCCGCGAGCTCGCCGAACAGCTCGGGCTCGACGGCTTCCATGCCGAGCTGCTGCCCACCGACAAGGCGCACATCGTCGAGGAGCTGGCCCGCGCCGGCCATCGGATCGCGTTCGTCGGCGACGGCATCAACGATGCGCCGGCGCTGGCCGGCGCGCACGTGGGCATCGCGATGCAGAAGGGCGCCGACATCGCCCGGCTGACCGCCGACATCGCGCTGCTCGACGACAGCGTCGCCCGCGTCGCCGACGCGAAGGCGCTCGCCAACGCGGCGATGCGGCGGGTCGGCACCAATTACCGGCTGACCGTCGGGCTCAACACCGGCATCCTGGCCGCCGCGGCGCTCGGGTTGCTGTCGCCGGTGATGACCTCGGTGCTGCACAACGGCAGCACGATCGGCATCCTGCTGAATGCGCTGCGGCGGCCGACGATTCGGCAGCAGGCTGGCGACGCCGGGCACGCAGGCTGACCCCCCGCGAGGCTCAGAACAGATCCAGGCGGTTGCCTTCGAAGCGCTGCGTGTCGCCGTCCTTCTTCAGCGTGCCGTCGCGCCGGTGGTGCGTCACCCGTTCGCCCTGGCGCCTGCCCTTGTGCGTGTGGCCGACCGGCGTGTCGGTGCAGGGGCCGGCGCTCAGCGCGTCGGCCAGCCTGCGGTCGTCACCTGCCGGCCGTCGCTGCGCACCAGCAGCGCGGCCACGCCCGGCTGCGCGTCGATCAGCGCGATGCTGCGCTCGATGCCCAGCACCATGCAGGCGGTCGACAGCGCATCGGCGGTGCAGGCGTCGGGCGCGAGCACGGTGACGCCGGCGAGTTCCGCCGGCGAGCGGCCGGTGCGCGGATCGAGGATGTGGTACAGCCGCCCGTCGGCGGTGAAGCGGTACTCGTCGCTGCCCGATGTGGCCAGCGCCGCGTCCTGCAGCGGGATCACCTCGAGCAGCGCGGCGGGCCGGCCGGCCGACGCAGGTGGTGCCAGTGGATCGCGGATGCCGAGTTGCCAGGGGCGGTCACCGTCATGCGGGTCACCGCTGGGCAGGTCACCGCTGAGCGGGCCACCATCGTGCGGGTCGCCGACATGGCGGCCACTGGCGCGCCATTCACCGGCGTCGACCAGCGCATGCTCGATGCCGTGCTCGCGCAGCA
This sequence comes from Burkholderiaceae bacterium, assembly GCA_036826495.1. GTDB lineage: Bacteria > Pseudomonadota > Gammaproteobacteria > Burkholderiales > Burkholderiaceae_E > DAISWF01. The sequence continues at coordinate 8,060 of DAISWF010000139.1, read as the reverse complement.
CCTGCCAGGCGCGATCGGTCGCGTAGCCCTGCGCGAGGCCGTTCAACGTCGCCTGCATGCCCGCGCGTTCCAGCACGATCGAGGCGCCCCGCATCCGGATCGATCGCCAGTCGACCAGTGCGCGCATCCGTTCGACGGCGGCATCGTCGGGCACGCCGCCGCGCGCGGCCGCCGCGAAGTACAGGCGCCACAGCGGCTGCACCGTGACGTCGAACGCGCCGTCGGTCGCCGCGCCCCAGCGCAGCGCCTCCTGCAGCAGCGCGGTCAGATGCGGATCGGCGGCGTCGAGCCGGCCGTCGCGGTTCAGCCGCGCCAGTGCCGAACGGGGTGCATGCAGCGACACCGACGCTTCGATCGCGGCGATCTCGGCCAGCGCGGCATCGGCCGCGCGCCGGGCATGGGCCGGATCGGCGCCTGCCACCGTCACCGCGATCCGCGTGCCGAACGCGATCGCGCGGCGGATGATCAGCGGTCCTGAAGAGGCGCCGCCGGTGCCGCCGCCGGGCAGTGCACGGCCGCCGGGCAGCAGGCTGTCGGGTCCCCCGCGGCCACCGGGCAGCACGCGACCGGCGACCGCCGGAGATCCGGCACCGGACAGTGCCAGTGCGAGCACGAGGTGGCCGCGCAGAAAGCGCCGCCGCTGCATCGACGGGGCAACGTGTTCTGCGATCGGTTTCATCCGCGCCGTCTCGCCTGCCGATCCACTTGTCTGCCCGCCTGTCGCTCCATCTGCCGCTCCATCTACCGCTCCATTTGTCCGTGCGACTGCGCGGTCGCCTTCCGCCGGCCGCGCCAGGCGCCGATCACGCCGGAGATCGCGAGGAACAGCAGCGCCAGCGCGGCCAGGTCGATGACCCAGATGCCGGCCGCGCCCATCCAGCGGCCGGCATGCACGTCGAGCAGCAGTCGTTCGGCCGACACGCCGGCGCCCTGCTGACGGCCGGCGAGCGCCGCAGCGACGTCGGCCGGCAACGTGCGGTTCTCGCTCCAGCGCACCTCGCCTGCTGCCGGCGGGCCGAAGCCGGTCAGCGCCGGATCGGCCTGCAGCATCGTGCCGTCGGCCGCACGCAGCACGATCGCATCGCCGTTCGCGCCGGCTCGCGTTGCGACGAAGCCGCCCGGATAAGCGAGACGGTCGACCAGCGCGCCCTCCGGTGTCAGCAGCCACAGCCGCGTGCGGTCGGCGACCGCCCAGGCCTCGCCGGACACGAAGGCGCCGAGCATCTGCTCGACGTCCGGCGCGGCGGCCGGGCGCGCATCGATGAAGAGCTGGCGGTCCCACTGGCTGATCCAGTGCGTGCCCAGCGGCTGCGCGGCGACCAGCGCAGGCGGCTTCAGCCCGTACAACCGCTGCAGCCACTGCGCATGCAGCCGGTGCTCGCCCAGCCGCAGCGCATCGCCGTGATTGACCAGCACGCCGGTCGCGGCGACCAGCAGGACCAGCAGCGCGGCGACGACGCCGATGCGGCGATGCCAGCGGGACATGTCAGCGGGACATGTCAGCGGCGCCCGGCCGCCAGCAGCCGATGCCGCGCCTTGCAGGCCGAGGTCGCGCTGTCGGGCGCGACCTCTGGCAGCGAGCGTACGGGCCGTTCGACGTCAGCGGGCATCGCCGACCGCCTCCTGATGCAGCATCAGCGCCAGCCGCGCCAGCCGCTCGTATGCGCCGACCGACAGCGTCGCGCCGGTGATGCCGTCGACGCGCGCATCGAGCGTGCCGGCCGGCGTCAGCCGCGCGCCGCGGAACTGCCGGGTGAACGACGGAAACTTGATCTCCCAGCCGCGCGACTCGCGGAACTCCAGCACCTCGGTGCGTTCGATCGCATCGTCGGCGAGGACGAAGCCGATCGTGATCTCCTCGTCCTTGCCGACCTCGTCGAGCACCCAGGCGCTGCGCTGCCCGGCCTTCCAGTAGCGGATCCGGAGCTGCTTGTACGGCCGGCCGAGCACGCCGCGGATGCGCTGCTGCAACGCCGGCGACGGCCACAACGTCGAAGCCGGCGGCGGATTGCCGGCGAATGCCGAGCGGACGAACTCGTCGGGCGTCAGATAGACGTCGGCGGCGGCCGGAGCGGCGACCAGCGAAAGCGCGGCGCCACCGACCAGCGTGCGCAGCGCGATGCCGCCGACCCATCGTCGCAACGCCAGGCGCGACACCGCCCGCAGGTCGCGCGGCCGCACCTCGCTCACAACGATCTCAGGAACGCGATCAGCGCCGCCCGATCGACGGCACTCATCGTGCGGAAGCTCTCCTTGGACGACTCGGCTTCGCCGCCGTGCCACAGGATCGCTTCCTCGAGCGTGCGCGCACGGCCGTCATGCAGGAAGCCGGCCAGCGGATTGACCGTCTGCGTCAGGCCCAGGCCCCACAGCGGCCGCGTCTTCCACTCGCGGCCGTTGGCCGCGAAGTCGGTGCGGCGGTCGGCAAGCCCGTCGCCCATGTCGTGCAGCAGCATGTCGGTGTACGGATAGATCTTCTGACCCGCGACCGCCGGGACGCTCATCGTGCCGCTCGGCCCCCATATGCCGGGGTGGGCACCGGTCGTGAACGACGGGTGATGACAGACCGCGCACTTGGCGCTGTCGAACAGCGCGGCCCCGCGCCGCACCTCGGCATCGTCGACGTTGCGCCGCGCCGGCACGGCCAACGTGTTCGTATAGAAGATCACCTGCTTGACCACGTCCTCGCCGACCTCGTGGCCGCCGGCCGCCTGGCCGTCGTCGGCGGGATTGGTCAGACGATAGGCATCGTAGAGCGGCGTGCCGGCGATGCTCTCGTCGGGAAACAGATAGTTGGTGATGCCCATGTCGCCGCGGTAGGCGCCGGCGCCCTGCACCAGCACCGACGGCGTGCTGGCCTTCCAGCCGAAGCGGCCGAGCGAGCGCGGTTCGGCGGCGCGCAGCGCCGCCTTCACCGGGTCGTAGACCCAGTTGGGCCGGCCGGAGATCCCGTCGCCGTTGCGGTCATCGGGATCGGCGAGCGCGAGGATGTCCGCTTCGGGGACCGCCTCGAGCAGGCCGAGCCCGAAGTTGGGCATGCCCATCCGCGGGCTGGTCGCGACGTCGGCCTGCAGCAGCCGGCTGGTCGGCGTGCCGACCCCGCCGACGTCGGACGGGCTGTCGTACGGATTGCGGATCTGGAACAGCGGCTTGTACAAGGTGACCGGCGTGCCGTCGCCATACTGGACGGTGCTGGTCTCGAAGCGGACATAGACGTCGGCCTGGCCGGTGAACGGCGAATCGGCGCGCACGCCCAGCACGCTGCGATGGAACAACTGGTCCGAGAAGCCGGGCACCGCCTGCGGCGCGCAATAGCGGTTGGCCTGGGTCGGCATGCAGTCGTTGTCGTCGGCGGCCACGCTGATGCGCAGGAACACGCCGGCCTCGGGGCCCAGCTTCGTCCATGTCTGCGGCCCGGCGGAGAGCGCCTCGACGGTGTAGTTCGCGCGCCCGTCGCGGGCATGGCAGCTATTGCACGACTGGGTGTTGAACACCGGCCCCAGCCCGTCGAGCAGCGGGAAGCTGCTGCTGACGGCCTTGATGAACGACGCCTCGAACTGCGCATCGCCGGCCTTGTGCAGATCGAGCTCGGCGCTGGTCAGGTTGGGCGCCGGCGTGTCGAAGCCGAAGCTCGACTGGTTGCCGCTGGTGTTGGTGGTCGCGCCGCCCGCCGCGGTGGCGGCGATCCAGTCCTGGCTCGCCTCCACCGCTGCTGAATCGCCGCCCCCGCCCCCGCCCCCGCCGCCGCAGCCGGCCAGCAGGGCGGCGGCCAGCGCCGCCGCGGTCCATCCGAATCGGGTTGCGCCGGCCAGATACATCGTGTTGCCTCGTTCAGTTGGCGAAGGTGGTGCTGGCGAGCAACGGCCTGACGTTGTCTTGGAAAGACTTCTGCAGCGTATTGCAGGCAGCGATCGCGTCCTCGATCAGCACGCGCCCCGCCGCGTCGCTGATCTGCGTACGGAACGGCCGGGCGCTGCCGCTGATCACCGTCGTGCTGTCGACGCCATCGCCCTTGATCAGCGCGATCTTCTTCTGCGCGCCGATGATCTCGTTGAGCACGCGGGTGGCCAGCGTCTGGTTGCTGAACGCGACGAACGAGTACAGGCCGTTCAGCGACGTCGACGGAGTGTCGCTCTGCCAGTTGTAGCCCAGCTTGCCGGTGTAGACGTTCAGGATGCTCTGGATGTTGTTGTGGAAGTCGGTCAGCGAATTCCAGGAGTACTGCGACTCGACCAGCGAGGTGTCGGCAGCGCCGATCGTGGCGCCCATCGGCTCCGCCATCTTCGCGTTGCCGACCTCGTCGGCGATCGTCGTCACGCCGGTCAGCAGCTCCTGCAGCACGCCGGCGTAGTTGGTGTACGTCCTGCCGGCGCCGGGCGTCTTCAATGTGGTCGCAAAGGGCCCGGTGCCGCCGAAATCGGTCGTCCACGACGTCTCGAGCGCCTGGGTGCGCGCCTTGAACGCCTGCGCCAGCGCGACCAGATAGTTGACCTCGGCGGTGGTCAGCGCCGACGCCGGCTTGTCGTTGATCGTCGTGCCGTCGCCGAACAGCAGGTACTCCATCGCGTGGAAGCCGCGCACATCGTCGGTGGCATTGTCGATCTGGGCCTGCGTCGCATTGGGGTTGCCGGCCAGGAACGCCTGCAAGGTCGGGGTGTCGAGCGGCCACGAATCGATCGCCGGGTCGATCAGCAGCGAGTCGACCGGGCCGAACAGGAACCCCTCGCTGCTCTCCCACGGCACGCGCGCCGCCTTCCAGGCGTCCTGCGCGAGGTTCATCTTCGCCTCGTCGTTCGGCGCCGCCGCCAGTGCCTGCACCGCGGCCAGCAGCGCCGCGGCCCGCGTGTTCAGGTTCCTGTAGGTCTGCACGATGATGTTGTCGGTGACGTTGTCGACCACCGCCTTGGCGGCGAAGCCGGTCGGGCCCGCTGCGCCATCGTCGCCGCCGCCGCCCCCTCCGCCGCAGCCGGCCAACACCAGGGGAAGCGCGCCGAATCCCAGCAGGACGCTGCGGCGGGTGATCTTGCTCATCGTGATGCTCCTTGAATGCTCAGAGGTAGGTTGGCGCGGGGTGGCCGGCCGGATCAGAATTCGAAGCCGGCGCCCACGCCGAGGAAGTCCTGCTTGTTGGCGACGGCGCCGTCGTTGGTGCGATGCGAGTACTCGGCCTTCAGCACGATGCCGGGCCGCGGCTTGTAGTTCAGGCCGACCGTCATCGCCTTGCGCGCATAGGCGGCATTGCGCACGATCGAGCCTTCGGTGGCGGCATGCGTGTCGTAGTTGTCGTAGCGGGCGAACAGGTCCAGCCGCTGCGCGCCGCTGCGTCCGCCGATCGAGAACAGGTCGTAGCCGGCCTCGACGAAGAACGACTTGGCGCGGCTGCCGACCGGCGTGCGCGAGGTGCCGAGCACCGCGCCGTTGAAGGTGTTCAGATTGGCGCGGGTGATCGCGGCGGCGTTCTCGATGCGGCCGAGCAGCGCCTGGCCGCGCAGCGTCCACGGGCCGACCTCGTAGCGGCCATACAGCGTGCCGAGCGTCACGCGGGCGCTGGCTGCCAGGTTTTCGCGCGGGCGGTTCGGCGCGCTGTCGCCGGTGTAGAACGAGCCGCCGAGCTTCACGCCGGGCGCGAACGAGTACTCGCCGGCGGCGACGAATGCGAATGCCGACGCGTTGCGGAATTCCATCTTCCGCTGCATGCCGCCGCGGACGAATTCATAGCCGGAGAAGCCGGTGGAGTCGAGCGCCGTCACGAACTGCATCTGGTAACGCGCCTGGCCGAGGATGCCGTGCATCTCGGCGCCGGTCTCGTGCCAGACCACCGGCAGCAGCGAGGTCTCGGCGATCGAGCGGTCGATCGTGAAGTACTCGGTCGGCTGGTGATAGAGGTTGACCATGCCGACCGGCACCAGCAGCTCGCCGACGCGGAAGTTCAGACGCGGGCTGTGGCTGTACTGCAGCCAGAGCTGCTCGAGGACGATCTCGCCGCCCTTCTCGATCTCGGTTTCGAACTCCCCGGCCTCTTCCCGCTCGAACTCGACGGTCGAACCGGTGCCGCCGTGCTCGAACTCGATCTCGCTGCCGAACGACCAGCCGCCGCCGAAGTTGTAGTGAGGCGCAAGAATGAAGCGCGACATGTCGGTGCGGCCGCGCTTCCTCGAAGTCGTCGACTGGGCATTCGGAAATTCGTCGAAGCGCTGGTACTTGAAGTCGGCATAGCCGGCCATCCGCAGCGTGCGGTCGCGCCCCTCGTCGCGGGCCGCCGTCGGGTCGATGGCGCCCGTCACCGGCGCGCTGATGATGGACGATCCGCCTGGCCGGGCCGCGGACTCGCGCGTCTCGGCGGTCACTGCACCGGCGGTACCGGCGGCACCGCCGGCGGTGGTGGTCGACATCGTCGGCGCCCCCGGTGCGGCGGGGGTTGCCGTGCCGGCCGCGGCGG
>DAISWF010000139.1:0-1611 GCA_036826495.1 Burkholderiaceae bacterium | reverse complement strand
GCGGACGCCGCCCGCTGCCGGGCTTCGATCGACTCAGCCAGCGACTCGAGCTGCCGCTGCTGCCGCTCCAGCTCGGCGCGCTGCCGTTCCAGATCCTGGCGCTGCCGCTCGATCTGCTGCTGCTGTTCCTTCAGCCGCAGCATCAGTTCTTCGACCGTGGGCGTCGCCTGCTGGGCGGCGACGATCGCGGGCGTGGCGGTCAGCGCTGCGGCCAGGCACAGCGCGGCGGAGGTCGACATGACACGGGGATTCACAACAGGGCTCCGGATGGGCGCACGTCGTGCATCGCCAAGGACACAGCGTCTCGAGGATGTGGAGCTTGGTGAAGGCGCGACAGTTAACGAGAATTATTCTCATGGTATGAACTCGTCACACCTGCGCCTTGATATAGATCAGGGAGCTGGAATCTGTTGCGGAACCGGCCACAGGCGGCGGCCGGGGCCGCTTGATATCGTGGCCGCAGGCCGGAGGCAGACCGCGGTCTGCGGGCGTCGCCCTGCTCTACGAGCCGCCGGCTTCGAGGAAGCGCTGCACGATGCCGATCTGCTGCGCATCGTTGAGCGCCGGCGCATGGCCGCAGCCGTCTATCGTCACCAGCTCGGCGCGCGGGCCGCGCTCGGTCATCAGCCGCGCGGTGTCGGCCAGCAGCAGATCGGATTCGGCGCCGCGCAGGCACAGCACCGGGATCGTCAGCCGGTCGTATTCCGGCCACAGATCGTAGTCGTCGGGATGATCGGTGAACTGCCGCACGATCGCCGGATCGTAATGCGACGCGATGCGCCCGTCCGGCAGCCGGCGCAGCGACGTCTCGGCCATGTGCCGCCATTGTTCGTCGGTCAGCCGCCCGAACGGCTTGTAGATCGTCCGCAGGTACTGTTCGAACTCGGTGACCGTCGCGAACGCCGATACCACGCCGGCATACTGGCGGATCCGCGCGATCGCCGGTGCCGCGAGGCTGGGCCCGTTGTCGTTCAGCAGCAGCCGCGTGATGCGGCCGGCCAGCGGGCCGGCGGCGGCCAGCGTGCCGATCGCGCCGCCCATCGAGGTGCCTATCCACGCGAAGCGGCGCAGCCCGAGCTGGTCGGCCAGCGCGGTGGCCACCCGCGCATAGGCGGCCAGGCAGTAGTCGCCGGCCGGATCCGGGCTCCATTGCGACAGCCCGCGGCCCGGCGTGTCGGGGCAGACGATGTGCCAGCGGTCGGCCAGCGCGGCGGCCATCGTGTCGAAATCGCGGCCGGTGCGCGCCAGGCCGTGCCAGGCGAGCACCGCCGGCGCGTCGGGCGGCCCCCACTCGGTCACGTGGATCTCGCGGTCGAGGCAGCGCAGGTAGCGGGATACCGGGCGGGTCATCGGCGCACCCGGTTGCGCAACGCGCCGACGATGCCGGTCGGGAAGTAGTACACCGACAGCACGAACAGCACGCCCAGCCACAGCAGCCAGCGGTCGGGCGACAGCAGCGCCGACAGCACCGGCACGCCGGCCAGCGCATCGGCGCCGAGCTTCATCAAGTCCTGCAGATAGCTCTGCGCGAGGATGAACAGCGCGCTGCCGATGATCGCGCCGTACATCGTGCCCATGCCGCCGATGACGACGATCAGCAGGATGTCGAGC
>DAISWF010000138.1:0-15139 GCA_036826495.1 Burkholderiaceae bacterium | reverse complement strand
TCGCCGCTGCAGATTCCGCCGCCGGCGGCCAACGCCCGGCTGCGCACCGGTTCCCGCATCGGCATCGCCACCTGCGCATGCAGCGGTACGCCGCTGGCCGACACCAGGGTCAGCGCGGCGAACTCGCGGCGGCCGGCGCGCGCCAGCAGTTCGCCGAACGCCAGCCGGAACGACCGCGAGAAATGCGCGCCGCGCAGCGGCCAGCGCAGCCCGAGCAGGCCGAGCGCCGCCTCGTTCGCGCCGACGATGTCGCCGTCCGGCGAGCACAGGATCACCGCCTCCATCGGCGTGCCGAGCAGATCGGCGCGCGGATGGAAGCGCACGACCGTCCGCTCGGTGTCGCGGGCGAAGATCGCGTTCTCGATCGCGCGGGCCGACGCATTGACCAGGAACGGCGCCTCGGCCGGCAGCGGCTGGTGACAGGTGGTCACGTCGATGACCCCCAGCAGCGCACCGACCGGGCTGCGGATCGGCGCGGCCGCACACGCGAAGATCGCGTTCATCGAGCAGAAATGGGCGTTGTTCAGCACGATGCTGGGCGACTGCTCGATCGCCGCGATCGTCAGCGCATTGCTGCCGATCGATGGCTCGCTCAGGTCCACGCCCTCGCGGCAGGCGACCTGCATCTCTCTGGCCATCGCCGCCGGACGGCCGCGCACGCCGATCGTCACCAGCGACATGTCGGCCAGGATCACCGAGGCGCCGCTCGGCACCATCGCGCGGCCGAGCCGATCGAGCTCGTCGCCGGCCGCCTCGACCAGCGACCGGTTCGCATCGATCGCGGCGCGCCGCTCGTTCGCATGCACCGCCTTGAACTCCACCGGCCGCTCGGGCTCGACACCGATCCGCACGCAGCGCTGCCAGGCGCGGACGATCGCCGGTTCGATGATGAACGGGCTGGGGCTCGCGCCCGACAGGAATTCGTCGCGGGCGCGGCGGTTGCGTTCGATGACCGTGTGATCGAGCGAGTGGTTTCTGCTCAAGGGGCGGCCCCCCGGTTCGGCTTCCGGATGTTAAGCGATCGCAAGCGGCGGCGACAAGCCGCCGTCCTCCTCGCCGCCCCGGCCTCCCCCTTCGCCTGCATCCGCGCCTCCCATGATCCGCATCACGCCGGCATCGCGCCGGGCGTCGGCGAGCGACCCGGCGAAGATGATCTCGCCGCGCTCGATCACGTACAGCCGGTCCACGTACTCGGGCAGATGGTGCACGTTCGATTCGGCCATCAGGATGCTGCAGCCCAGTGCGCGGATCGACGACACGCCGGCCGCGATCGACGGGATGATCGCCGGCGACAGCCCTTCGAACGGCTCGTCCAGCAGCAGCAGCGACGGATCGAGCGCCAGCGCCCGCGCGATCGACACCATCTTGCGCTCGCCGCCGGAAAGCTGGGTGCCGCCGCGCTGGCGGTACTGCCCGAGCTTGGGAAACACCCGGTAGGCCAGCGCGATCCGTTCGGCCGGCGTGCGCGCGCCCTGGCGCGTCCAGGTCGGCATCTCGATGTTCTCGGCGACCGTCAGATCGCCGAACACCTCGCTTTCCTCGGGCGCCCAGCCGATGCCGAGCCGGGCGATCTGGTGGGTGCGCGCACCGCGGATCGAACGGCCGTTCCATTCGATCGTGCCTTCGCGGGCGGCCCGTGCCCCCATGATCGCGCGAAACGTCGTCGTCTTGCCGGCGCCGTTGCGGCCGACCAGGCAGGCCAGGGTGCCCGGCGGCACCTCCAGCGACAGGCGCCGCAGGATCGGGCTGCCCTGGATGTCGACCGAAAGATTCTGGACGCGCAGCATCAGCGTGCGGCCCCCGCCAGCGGACGGCGCACGCCGATGATCGCGCTCTGCAGATGCGGGTCGGCGAAGAAGTCGTCGGGCGCCAGGTCGGCGATCTTGCGGCCCTCCTGCAGCGCCACCACCCGGGTCGCATAACGCGCGACCAGATCCATGTCGTGCTCGACCAGCAACGTGGCGCGCACGCCGGCCCGGCCGGCCGCCTGCATCAGCGTGGTCATGATGCCGTGCTTGTCGGCCGTCGACACGCCGCTGGTCGGCTCGTCGAGCAGGATCACCTCGGGCTTCAGCGCGAACGCGCTGGCGATGTCGAGCAGCTTCTTCTCGCCCTGCGACAGCGTGCCGGCGACCTCGTCGAGCTTGTGCTGCAGGCCGAAGATCTCGGCCACCTCGGTGATGCGGGCGCGCAGCGCGCGGTCGCCGCGGAACGAACGCAACGCCTGCAGCCGGCTGCCGGCGACCGACACCGCCGCCACGCCTATCGTCTCGGCCACCGTCAGCGCCGGGAACACCTCGACGAGCTGGAACGCGCGCGCCATGCCCAGCCGCGCCAGCGCCACCGGCCCGACGCCGGCGATGCCCCTGCCCTTGAAACGGACGTGGCCTTCGCTGGGCCGCAGCAGCCCGGTCAGCACGTTGACCAACGTGGACTTGCCGGCGCCGTTGGGGCCGACGATCGCCACCGTCTCGCCGTCGTCGACGCGGAAGCTGACGTCGTGCAGCGCGACGAACTGCGCATAGCGCCGCGTGACGGCATGGGCCTCGAGCAGCGCGGAGGTCACGCGGCCTCCGAAGGCCGGCGGCCCTGCCGGGCAGCGGTGATGCCGCCTGCCGCCGTGCGACGACTCCAGCGCCCGCGCAAGGTGCCGTACAGGCCGATCAGGCCGTGCGGGAACAGGATCACGATGACCACCAGCGTGATGCCCAGCACCGCGCGCCAGTACTGGGTCGCACTCATCAGCAGGTCCTGCAGCGCGATGTAGACGCCGGCGCCCAGCAGCGGCCCGAAGAAGTTGCCGAAGCCGCCCAGCACCAGCATGAACACCATCGTGCCGGAGTGGGTCCAGTAGGCGAGCTCGGGGTCGGCCAGCCCGGTCGTGACGCCGAGGATCGCGCCGCCGATCGCCGCATAGCCGGCGGAGATCACGAATGCGATCAGCCGGAACCGCCGGACCGTGACGCCGAGATACTCGGCCTTGCGCGGGTTGTCGCGGATCGCCTTCAGGTGCAGCCCGAACGGCGAATGGACGATCCGCCACATCAGCCAGGCCAGCAGCACCAGCAGCGCCAGGCAATACCAGTAGAACGGCCCGATCAGATACGAGGTCTTGTCCAGGTTCTCGTGAGTGAAGCCGAACAGCGCCGGCCGCGCGACCCGCATGCCGCTGTCGCCGCCGGTCAGGTCGTAGAACTTGAACAGGAACGAATGGAACAGCATCGCGAACGCCAGGGTCAGCATGCCGAAGAAGATCTTCGTGTAGCGCACGCACAGAAGCCCCAGCGGCACCGCGATCGCCATCGCGACCAGCACCGCCACCGCCAGCACGCCCTCGAACGCCAGCCACTGCAGCTTGCCGGTCAGCACCGCGGCGGTGTACGCGCCGATCGCGACGTACAGCGCATGACCGAACGACAGCAGGCCGGTGTAGCCGAACAGCAGGTTCAGGCCGAGCAGCGCGATGCCGTAGGCGATCGCCGGGATCAGCTTGATCATCAGGTACTGCGAGGCCACCAGCGGAAGACAGGCGAGCGCCGCCAGGACCAGGATCAGCAGGCCCGGCGCAAGCATCGCGCCCTGCCCTCGCGCTGTCGCGGCGCGCCCGGAGCCGGCCGAATCATGCGGACCATTCGTCACGTCGCAGGCTTCCCGAACAGGCCCCAGGGGCGCAGGATCAGCACCAGGATCACGACCGCGTAGATCGCGATGACCTCCAGCTCCGGCATGATCGCGATCGCCGCCGCCCGCATCAGGCCGACGATCATCGCGCCGACGATCGCGCCGCGCATGCTGCCCAGGCCGCCGATCACCACCACCGCGAACGCCTCGACCACCACCTCGGCGGCCATGTCGAGCGATGCCGCCGCGGTCGGCACCACCAGCGCGCCGCCCAAGGTGCCGAGCACGGTGCCCAACGTGAACACCATCGCGTTGACGCGGCTGGTGTCCACGCCGATCGCCTCGCTCATGCCGCGGTTCTCGGCGGTCGCGCGGACGATGCGGCCGAAGCGGGTGCGCTGCAGCACCGCGCCCAGCGCGATCGCCGATGCGATGCTGATGACGATGACGATGACGTTGTAGGTCGGCACCCGGACCTCGCCGCTGCCGAGCGAACCGTACTGCATGACGACGTTGCCGAGCTGCTGCGGGTTGGCGCCCCAGATGAAGCGCAGCGCATCCTCGAACACCAGCAGCAGCGCGAACGTCAGCAGCAACTGGAACGCTTCGTCGCGGCCGTAGATCGTCCGCAGCAGCCGCTCCAGCGGCGGACCGATGACCGCCAGCGCCAGGCCGCTGGCCACCAGCACCGGCAGGAACCACAGCGGCGGCAGCCCGTGCGCGATCGCCCAGGCGGCGACGGCGACGCCGACGTAGGCGCCGGTGGCGTAGAACGCGCCGCAGGCCAGATTGATGATCTTCTGCACGCCGAACACGATCTGCAGACCGGCGGCGACCAGGAACAGCACGGCGGCGTGGAACACGCCGCCGAGCAGCACGTTGACGAACGAGCTCACGAGTTCACGAGCCGACGGCGGATTCGCGGCGGCGCGAAAGCGGGCGGCCGGCTCTCACAGCTTGAACTGAGCGGTTTCCAGCCACTTCCAGAAGTCGGTGCCCGGCGGCTTCTGCAACTGGTCGGCGTACATCACGTCGGCCTTCGCCAGGGTCGGGAAGTCGTAGCCGTTCTTGTGGGTCGACAGCCCCTGATAGAAGGTCTGCTCGGCGACATGATCCTCGCGCATCCGCGCCGGGCCGCCCAGCGACTCCAGCTTCAGGCCGGGGAGCGCCGCGGCGACGTCCTCCTGCGACGGCGATCCGCCCTTGGCCTTGGCGGCCTTCTCGTAGCCGGCCTTGTACAGCTCCATCGCGAAGTACGCGCGGTCGGCCTCCCAGTGCGGATAGTCCTTGTACTTCGCCACGTAGTCGCTGACGAACGCCTTCTGCGCGGCGCTGGCGTTGGGCAGATCGAAGTACAGCGTGTTGTGGCCGAAGATCATCCCCTCCGGCGTGAACTCCTTCTTCAGCAGCGTGTGCTGGAAGCCGGCCGCCGGAAACACCAGCTTGGTGCCGCTGAGCAGCCCCGCCGCATGCGCGGTGCGCATGAACACGGGCAGGTCGGCGAACAGCAGCGACGAGAAGATCAGGTCGGGCTTGACCGCCTTCAGCGCCGCCACGTGCGAATTCAGGTCCATGGTGCCGACCTTCGGCCACTGCTCGGCGACCACCTTGTGCTCGATGCCGAAGCGCTTGAGCAGCGCCTGGAACGCCGCCCAGTTGTTGCGGCCGTACGAATAGTCCGGATTGATGCCGGCGATCGTCGCGAACTGGCCTTTCCAGTACTTGACCGCCAGCAGCGAGGCCATCACCGCCTCGCATTCGTTGTCGGTGCTGCGGAACAGGAACTTCGGCTTGGCGATCGTCTCCTTGACGCCGTCCTGCGTGGTGCCGTACCAGTAGATCGTCAGCGCGCGCATGTCCTCGACCGCCGGCCCCATCGCCAGGCTGACCCCGGAAGAAACGATGCCCTGCACGCAGTCGACCTTGTCCTGCAGCACCAGCTTGCGCAGCCGGTCGATCGAGTCCTTCGGGTTGGTCTCCTCCTCGAGCACCAGCTCGACCTTGCGGCCGGCAATGCCGCCGGCGGCATTGATCCGGTCGACCGCGAACTGCGTGCCGCGCAGCCCGCACTCGCCGATCGTGCCGGCGATGCCGGCTTTCGGCGAGATGACGCCGACCCTCAGGGGCCGGTTCTGCGCGATCGCGGGGAAGGACAACGGTGCCAGTGCGGTGCCGGCGGCGGCCGCCGCGGAGCCGGCCAGCAGCCGACGGCGCGAAAAGCTGCGCGATTGTTCGCTCATCGTCTGTCTCCTCGTGGCGGCCGGTCGCGCCGGCCATGCGTCTAATGTGTCACTGACATATTACATGTCGATCTTCGCCGCTGTCCATCGCGCGGCCGGCCGTGCCGCCGCCGACATCGCCGCGTGCTCGACGCAGACACCGCCGGCGCCGAGCCACCCGCGCCAAGCCACCCGCGCCAAGCCACCTGTGCCAAGCCACCTGTGCCGCGGCCACCTGCGCAGACGCCGCCACGCACCGCCGCCGAGACCGCTCAGCGGAACGCGCCCTGCGCCTGCCGCTCGCCGTACGAACCGATGCCGGTGCCGCGATACAGGATCTTCGCATTGCGGTCGGCGATCGCCTTGTGCAGCGCGACCATCGACGGCTCCATGTCGGCGCGCGGCCGCGGCTCGTGCTCGAAGGTGTTGAAGCGGTCGACGCCGCGTACCAGCGTCGCCGAGTCGTCGCCGTGGATCTGCCGCACCGACGTCGGGATGTAGCGGATCGCGAAGCCGACACGCCGGTCGTTCGACGGATTGGGCGGCGAGCCGTGCACGATCCGCACGTGATGCAGCGACATCTCGCCCGGCTCGAGGTCGAGCCGCACCGCCCGCCCCTCGTCGACGTCGACCATCACCTCCTGCCCGCGGGTCAGCAGGTTGTTGTCGCTGAAGGTATCGCGGTGCGGGATCTGGTCGAGCCTGTGGCTGCCCGGAAGCACCGACATCGCTCCGTTGGACGCGTTGCTGGGCGACAGCGCCACCCAGGCCGTCACCACGTCCGGCGACGACAGGCCCCAGTAGGTGGAGTCCTGATGCCACGACACGAAGGCCGGCGTGTTGGCTTCCTTGATGAAGAAGTTGGTGGTCCAGCACAGCAGGTCCGGCCCGTACAGATCCTCGATCGCGTCGACGATCACCGGGTCGTGGACCAGCTCCGACAGGAACGTGAACAGCAGATGCGACTTGTGGCGCAGCTCGCCGCGCAGCGCGCCGCCGTTGGCACGCTCGAACGCCTCCAGCCGCTCGCGCAGCTCGGTCGCCCGCTGCTCGCTCATCACCCGCACGCGCGGCACGAAACCGTCGTCGCGGAACTGCGCGACCTGTGCGTCGGTCAGACATTTGCCCATTGCGTGTCTCCTTCTGCGGCGGGATTCCTACAGTGATATATGACAACTATACTACTCGCGACGCAGCGCGGGGCGACCCCGTTCCCACGGCGTTCTCCCTGCGTCGTCTCCACCTCCCTGACCCGTTCCCTCACCCGTTCCTTCTCACATCCACGATCGGAGATCCCGTTGGACTCACTGAGATTCTCGGCCGCCGTCAGTCGTGCGCCCGATGCGCCGGTCGGCGTCGAAACGCTGCAGGCACGCTTCGGCGGGCCGGGCGACGTGCTGGTCAGAGTCCGCGCCACCAGCGTCTGCCACACCGACTTCGAGGCGGCCACCGGCCGCATGGGGCCGCTGCATCCGTTCGTGCCCGGCCATGAGGCCGCCGGCATCGTCGAGGCGGTCGGCAGCGGGGTCACGCGCGTGAAGCCCGGCGAGCAGGTGGTGATCTCGTGGAATCCGAGCTGCGGGCATTGCTTCTATTGCGCGCGCCGCACGCCGATCCTCTGCGAACCGTATGTGCGCGGCTTCGCGCGCGGCACGCTGCTCGACGGCGGCACCCGGCTGCGCGACGACGCCGGCGACGTCAATCACCTGATGTTCGCCGCGAGCTTCGCCGAGTACGCGGTCATCTCGGAGGACAGCGCGATCCCGGTGTCCGATGCGATGCCGGCCGACCGGGCGTGCCTGCTCGGCTGCGCGGTGTCGACCGGCTTCTTCGCCGCCCAGCGGATCGCGCAGGTGAATGCCGACGACACGGTGCTGGTGATCGGCTGCGGCGCCGTCGGCCTGTCGGCAATCCAGGGCGCACGGCTGGCCGGCGCCGCGAAGATCCTGGCCAGCGACTTCGACGCGCGCAAGCGCGAGCTGGCCGGCCGGCTCGGCGCCGACGTGACGGTGGACGTCGGCCGCGAGGATCTGCTGGCGGCCGTGCAGTCGCACACCGGCGGGCGCGGCGCCGACTGCGTGATCGAGTGCGCGGGCACCGAGACATCGCTGCAGTCGTCGATGGAGGCGGTGCGGCCCGGCGGCCGGGTGGTCTGGCTCGGCAAGCTGCCGGCATCGGCCACCGCGCGCTTCCGCTGGGGCTCGATGATGGGCGAGAAGCGGATCATCCGCTCGAGCTACGGCGGCACCCGCGGGCGCGAGGACTTCCCGGCGCTGGCGGCGCTCTATCTGGACGGCCGGCTGCAGCTCGATCCGCTGGTCGAGGGCAGCGGCGGCCTGCACGATGCGGCGCGCTTCCTCGACGCGGTGGGCAGCGGCGCCGCGCTGCGCAACGTGATCCGCCCCGGCAGTTGAGCGCCCTTGACGGGCTAGGACCGCGCGACCCGCCCCGCTTCCCCGGCGGCCATCCACCCGGCCGGCCGCTTTGACAGCGCACCTTGTACGCATCTAATATATCAGTACCACACGAGTCGACGGAGGCCGATCATGATGACCGAGCGGCAGAAGAAATTCCGCGCGCAGTACATGGCCAAGGTCAGCCGGTACTACAACGGCGTGGTGCACGTGGCGGTGATGTATGCCGCCGGCATCGCGGCGATCTGGTACTGCGCCTCGCAGCTTCAGGATCCGGGCTGGGCATGGCTGATCGCGATCCCGGTGTTCCTGCTCGGCAACCTCGGCGAGTGGGCGATGCACACCTACGTGATGCACCGGCGCATCGACGTGTTCGCGCTGCGCGCGATCTACGAGCGGCATACCCGCGAGCACCACCAGTACTTCACGGACAACGACCCGACGATCCACTCGGTCCGCGAGTTCCGCATCGTGTTCTTCCCGTGGCGGGTGCTGGCGGTGCTGCTGGTCGGCGGCGTGGTGTTCGGCGGCCTGGCGGGCGCGCTGATCGATCCGAACGCCGGCTACATCGTCGTCATCACGATGGTCGCGATGTACCTGAACTACGAGACCTTCCACCTGTGCTGCCACGTGCCGGACAACTGGTTCGTGCCCAACATCCCGTTCATCAACACGATCCGCCGGCATCACTGCGCGCATCACAACCTGGGGATCATGATGAAGTACAACATGAACCTCACGTACCCGATCGCCGACTGGTACATGGGCACCAGCGATCTGCGGCGCGGCCTGCTCGGCCACCTGTTCAACGGCTGCGACGAGACGCACGTGAAGGAAGAGCTGAAGCCGATCATCGCGCGCTTTCGCAATGGCGATGTGCAGAACAGCCGGGTTACACTCGATGGTCCGCTGCTCGACAGCGAAGAGAAACGCGTGATGGCGATGTGACGGGCCGGCAGCCGCCGCGGGCGGGTCCCCGGTCCGGCGTGTCGGTCACGTCCGTACGACGCGTCCATCGATGGATCCGAAGAAACAGGCGCCGCCGGGCCGGCGCCGGCAGCGCAGGAACGTGACCCTCCGGCCGGGGTCCAGGCCGGCCCTGAACGGCGACGAACCGCTGATCGGCCCGCGGGCGACCCTGACCGACCGCGCTTACGAGATCATCGAAGAGGCGATCGTCACGCTGCGGCTGCCGCCCGGCACGGCGATCTCCGAGAATGCGCTGAGCGAGATGACCGGCATCGGCCGCACGCCGATCCGCGAGGCGATCCAGCGGCTGGCGCGCGAGAACCTGATCCTGGTGCTGCCGCAGCGCGGGCTGCTGGTGTCGGAGATGGACGTCGCCAAGCAGTTGCGGCTGCTCGAGACCCGCCGCGAGATCGAGCGGCTGATCGCCCGCAGCGCCGCGCGCCGCGCCACCGACGACGAACGGCGCGCATTCGCGCGGCTGGCCGACGAGTTCACCGAGTCGGCGGCCCGCAACGACGACATGACCTTCATCCGCGCCGACCGCGAATTCAACGAGCTGTGCCTGGCGGCCGCCCGCAACGAGTTCGCCGACGGCGCGATGCGGCTGCTGCACGGCCTGTCGCGCCGCTTCTGGTACCTGCACTACAAGCAGGCCGCCGACATGCCGGAGATGGGGCGGCTGCATGCGGCGGTGGCGCTGGCGATCTCGCGCGCCGACGTCGACGGCGCGGGCGAGGCGCTCGACCGGCTGATCGACAACCTCGAGAGCTTCACGCGCGCCACCGTGCTGCCCGGTCGCTGACGAGGGCCGCCTAGCCGCCGGCGGCGCGATCGCCCTTTCCCGGCTCAGCGCGGCAGCACGTCGAAGCCGCCGTCGGCGGTGAAGCGCACCCGTCGCTCGCGAACCGCCTCGACCCAGGCCAGCGTGTGGCGCAGCGCGCCGAACGTGAAGAAGTGGACGGTCGGCAGCGGCCCGGGCGGCGGCGTCCGGCGCAGCGCGGCCAGCGCCGCGAGCTGCCGGTCGGGCGCCGCCTCGGAGAACAGCCGCGACGTCGTGTCGCGGTGGGTGGTCAGCGCCCGCAGCGTGCCGGCCACGCCGCAGCGGCTGGCATAGCGCAGCAGGTTCGCCAGCCGCATCGGCCCGGCCATGCCCACCGCCACCGGCGTCGCGCCGAACTCATGCCGGTGGCGGGCCAGCCAGTCGACCGCGCTGCGCGCTTCGAACGAGAACTGGGTGAACACCTGCATCGTCAGGCCCTGCGCGGCGCCGAGCGCCAGCTTGTCGACCAGTGCATGAATCAACGTGGCATTCGACAGCAGCCGGTGCCCGTCCGGATAGGCGGCGATGCCGACCTCGCGCAGGTCGTACTTGACCAGCAGGCCGGTGGCCAGCACGTCCAGCGCGCTGGCGAACGGGCCGGCCGGCCGATCGGCGTCGCCGCCCACCAGCAGCACCTTCTCGACGCCGGCCTGCGCGGCCGCCGAATCGAGGAACGACTCCAGCGCCGCCCGGCTGACGAAGCCGCGCGCGACCACGTGCGGCACCGGGTTCATGCCGGCGGATTTCAACAGCCGGCAGGCATCGAGCACCGGCGCGAGCGGCTGGCCGGTCAGCGATGCGATGTGGACGTCGGTGCCGGGCGCGAGCATGTCCTCGAGCTCGGCCACCTCGCCGGCATCGCGCGCATGCACCTCCAGCGAAAAGCCGTCCAGCGTGGCCGCCAGCCGGTCGGCCGGATCGGCGGTCGCCAGCGGCGCCGACGGGTCGCGCAGCATCGTCGCCAGCCAGTCCGGCGTCATGACCGCCTCCGCGACACTACGAACGATTCGTCACGACTCATGACCGTCCCCGCGAAACGACGAACGATTCATCGTAGAACCACAGCCCGCCGTGCCGCTGCAGCGTGGCGCGGGTGGCATCGAGATAGCGGCCGTCGGCCAGCGCCTCGTTCAACCGGTAGTCCTCGATCTGCGCGACGTACACCGCGGCGTTCCAGGCGGCGAACAGGGTCGAGGTGCCGATCGAGTTGCCGATCTCGGTGGGCAGCGTATGCATGTCGTAGCGGAACACCGACCGCGAATCGGCATAGGCGTTGAAGGTCAGGTGCCGGGCGGCGCTGCCCAGCTCGGCCTTGAGCGCCTTCAGCAACTGGTGGCGGTCGGTGGTGAACGGGTTCTCGCCGGGCCACACCCGCTGGATCAGGTCCAGTCCCGGATCACCCCCGCGCGAATGGATGCCGATCAGCCGGCCCCCCGGGCCCAGCGCCCGCGCCAGCGGCGCCAGCACCTTCTGCGCCTTGAAGGCGGTGGGCACGCGCAGCCGGTAGGGCTGCGAAGCCATCACCAGGTCGTAGTCGGCGCGCACCGCGCCGGGCCGCGGCACCACCGCGTCGAGCAGGAAGCGGTAGTCCTCGCGGTAGATCACCAGCACCACCGGCCGTTCGTAGACCGGGTTGCCGGTGGCGGCGCTGGGGCGCGCCGTCCAGTTGGCGGCGAGGAACGGATTGAGGTCGTTGATCTGCTGCTCGAACTCGTGCGCGGTATTGCCGGCCAGCACCAGCTCATGCCAGACCATCGAGCTGGCCGCGCTGACCGACTTGGGCGTCAGCCACGGCGCCTCCGAATAGAACATGTTGGTCAGCACCAGCACGGTCGACGGATGCTCGAAGAAGCGATCGGGCATCTTCTCCAGGGTCAGCCGGATGTCCTCGAGGCTGATCTCCTTGCCGACCAGGTAGAACGGCAGGGTCGGCAGCCGCCGGTGCATCTCGCGCATGACCCGCGTCAGCACCGTGCCGTCGCCGACCCCGGCGTCGAACACCCGCACTGCCGGCGGACGCGGCTGCAGATGCGCGAGTTCGAGCCCCACGCGCTGCGCGATCACCGACTTCTCGCTGCAGGTGTTGACGAACAGCAGGTACTTCTGGCGGTTGTCGTAGAAGCGGAAGTTGGTGTCGGCGCCGCCCGGGTCCGGCCGGCCGGCGGGGACGGCGGCTGGCGTGAGGGCCGCGGCGGAAGCTGCGACCGGCGTCACGGCCGCGACGGGATCGGCAGACGGGCCGGCCGCGACTGGGGCAGCGGCCGGCCCGATCGGTGCGGCGCCGCCGGCCCGCGAATGCCCGCCCAGGGCGCCGGGGCCGCTTTTGGCGCGCTGCGGGGTGGAAGCCCGCGGCCGCGCCGCGGGCGACCGCCGCTGGATGACAAACGGCCGATGCTCGCCGGGCGGGGGGCCCGCCATGAACGACTGCACCCGGTCCAACGTCTGCGAGTGCACCCGCCCGCCGTCGCGCAGCCTGGCCACCAGCTTGCCGTCATTGACGGCCAGCCGGCCGAACGTCGACTCCGCCAGATTGTGCTGCCGGCAGAACTCCGAGATCTGCGTCAGCAGCATGTGTGCCTCGGCCATCGGCGGTCTCCGTTTGTCGTGCGAACACCAGCCAGTCTGGCGAGCGGCGCCGGCCACTGTCAACCACAAAAACACCCACCGACCGGGTGGGCTTGAAAGTGGGAAATACCGTGGGAAAAGAGTGGGAGAAGGCGCCGACGGCGCGCTATCGGCGCGGCCCGGCGGTCGCATCGTCGACCGCGTCGTCCAGGTGCGCGATGTCGCCCCACTCGATCAGCCGGTAGGCGCCGGCGTCGAGCGCGATCGTGTTCAGGCTGGCGTTGTGCAGGTCGTGCCGCCGCACCGCTTCCATCGCCAGGCCGCTGGCGATCCGGTAGGCGCTGTCGAGCACGCCGCCGTGGGTCACCGCCAGCACGGTGGCGCCGGAATGACGGTCCGCCAGCCGGTCCAACGTCTGCTGCACCCGCAGATGGAAACGGCGCAGCGATTCGCCGCCGCCGGGCAGCTCGAAGTCCGGTTCGCGCTCGCGCCAGCGGCGCCAGGCATCGGCCAGATCGTGCTCGATCTCGTCGAAGGTCCGGCCCTCGAAGGCGCCGTAGCCGCGTTCGCGCAGGCCGGCGTCGATCGCCAGCGGCAGGCCCAGCGCCTCTGCGACCGGCCGGGCGGTGTCGTGCGCCCGCTGCAGGTCGCTGGTGTAGACCGCGGCGATCGTCCGCGGCGCGGCCGCCAGCCGGGCGGCCAGCCGCCGCGCCTGCTGCCGGCCGTCTTCGGACAGCGGCGTATCGAGCTGGCCCTGGAAACGCCGCTCGCGGTTCCAGGCGGTCACGCCGTGACGGACCAGGATCAGCGTCGTGCGGCCGCCGCCGGTCATCCAGCCAGTCTCGGATTCAGCGTGCAGGTACCGGTGATCGACGCCTCGCCGAGCTTGTGGGTCGCGATCACCTTGCGCGCGTCGGCGCCGGCGAACTTGCCCATCAGCGGCAGCCGGTCGACGTCCAGTGCATAGACGGTGAACACGTAGTGGTGCACCAGGCTGTCGTTCCACGGCGGACACGGCCCGTCATAGCCGTAGTAGTCGCCGGCCATGTCGCCGTCGTTGGCGAACCAGCCGGTGTAGTCGTTGATGCCCTGGCGGGCCCCGTGCCGGGTGGCCGGCCCGGGCTTGCCTTTGGGCGACACGCCGTCGCTGAACTCGCCGGCCTTGATCGACGTGATGCTGGCCGGCAGGTCGATCAGCACCCAGTGAAAGAAATCGACCCGCGGCAGCGTGGCCGGAATCTCTCGCCCTTCCTGATTGACGTCTTCGCCGCTGGAAGGGACGTCGTAGTCGTGACAGATGATCGCGAACGAGCGGGTGCCGACCGGCACGTCCTCCCAGCCAAGCTGGGGATTGCGGTTCGCCGACAGCGTGACGTGATGCGCCGGATCGATCTTGCCGAACAGGAACTCCTCGGGAATCCTTTCGCCGTCGCGGAACGACTGGCTACTCAACTTCATGTCTTCTCCTTGTCTGGCGCCCGGCTCGCCGTTCGAGCCGCGGGCGACGCCCAATGATTGCGCGGATGGCCCGGCGCAGCAAGCGATGCGCGCTCATGACGCACCTTCCGGCGCGATCCGCAGCCAGAACGTCACCGGGCCGTCGTTGATCAGATGCACCTTCATGTCGGCGCCGAATTCACCGGTCTCCACATGGGTATGGGCAAGCCGCGCCGCGCTGACAAACTCCTCGAACAGGCGCCGGCCCTCGTCGGGCGCGGCCGCCGGCGTGAAGCTCGGCCGGGTGCCGCTGCGGGTGTCGGCGGCCAGCGTGAACTGCGGCACCAGCAGCAGGCCGCCGGCGACGTCACGCAGGGAGCGGTTCATCCGGCCGGCATCATCGGGAAACACCCGGTAGCCGAGCAGCTTGACAAGCAATGCCTGCGCCTGCCGGTTGGTGTCGCCGCGTTCGGCGCACACCAGCACCAGCAAGCCACGGCCGATCGCGCCGGTGACGCGGCCGTCGACTTCGACCCGAGCCTCGCCGACCCGCTGCAGCAGCCCGATCACGCCAGCGTGACACGGGCGAAGCGGCGCTTGCCCACCTGCACGACATAGGTGCCGGCGGCCAGCCGCAGGCCCTTGTCGGTGACCCGTTCGCCGTCGATCCGCACCCCGCCCTGCTCGAGATTGCGATGCGCCTCGCCGGTGGACGGCACCAGCCCGGCCTGCTTCAGCACCTGGGCGATCGCCAGCGGCGCGCCAGCCAGCGACACCGCTTCGATGTCGTCGGGAATCACGCCGTGGCGGAACCGCGCCTCGAAGTCGGTCAGCGCCTGGTCGGCAGCGGCCCGCGAATGAAAGCGGGTGACGATCTCCTGCGCCAGCATCACCTTGGCGTCGCGCGGGTTGCGGCCGCCCTCGCACTCGGCGCGCAGCCCGTCGATATCGGCCATCGGCCGGAACGACAGCAGCTCGAAGTACCGCCACATCATCGCGTCCGAGATCGACATCAGCTTGCCGAACATGTCGCCGGGCGGCTCGGTGATGCCGACGTAGTTGTTCTTCGACTTCGACATCTTCTCGACGCCGTC
>DAISWF010000137.1:0-15293 GCA_036826495.1 Burkholderiaceae bacterium | reverse complement strand
TGACCGCCTGCTCGACACCCGCCTGCGGCGCCGGCACCGAATTGCGGATCAGGTAGTCGAACGCCGACAGGCTGGCACGCGACCCCTCGCCCATCGCCACGACGATCTGCTTGTACGGCGTCGTCGTCGCATCGCCGGCCGCGAACACGCCGGCCGCCGAAGTCTGCCCGCGGGCATCGACCTCGATCTCGCCGCGGGGCGACAGCCTGACCGGACCGCCCTTCAGCCAGTCGGTGTTGGGCAGCAGGCCGATCTGCACGAAGATGCCTTCGAGCGCCACCTCGTGCACCTCGCCGTCGACCCGGTCCTCGTAGCGCAGCCCGATGACCTTCTGGCCGTCGCCCAGCACCTCGGTGGTCCGTGCGCTGACGATCACCCGGACGTTCGGCAGGCTGTTCAGCTTCGCCTGCAGCACCGCGTCGGCACGCAGCTTCGAATCGAACTCGAGCAAGGTCACGTGACTGACGATGCCGGCCAGGTCGATCGCCGCCTCGACCCCCGAATTGCCGCCGCCGATCACCGCGACGCGCTTGCCCTTGAAGAGCGGCCCGTCGCAGTGGGGGCAGAAGCACACACCCTTTGCCTTGTATTCCTTCTCGCCCGGCACGTTCATCTCGCGCCAGCGCGCCCCGGTCGCCAGGATCACGCTGCGGCCGGCCAGGGTCGCGCCGTTGGCCAGCTTCACCCGCGCCAGCCCGTCGGCGCCCACCGGCTCCAGCGACTCGGCCCGCTGCAGGTTCATCACGTCGACGTCGTGATCCCGGACCTGCTTCTCGAGCACCGCGGCCAGCTTCGGGCCCTCGGTGTACGGCACCGAGATCAGGTTCTCGATCGACAGCGTGTCCAGCACCTGGCCGCCGAAGCGCTCGCTGACGATGCCGGTGCGGATGCCCTTGCGCGCCGCATAGATCGCCGCCGACGCGGCCGCCGGCCCGCCGCCGACGATCAGCACGTCGTACGGCTCCTTCGCATCGATGAGCGCCGCGCTGCGCTCGGCCGCGCCGGTGTCGACCTTCGCGACGATCTCCTCGAGCGTCATCCGGCCCTGGCCGAAATTCTCGCCGTTCAGGAACACCGTCGGCACCGCCATGATCTGGCGGGCATCGACCTCGGGCTGGAACAGCGCGCCGTCGATCATCACGCTCTCGACGCCGGGGTTCAGCACCGCCATCAGGTTCAGCGCCTGCACGACGTCCGGGCAGTTGTGACACGACAGCGAGATGAAGGTCTCGAAGCGCAGCGGCGCATCGATCGCGCGGATCTGCTCGATCGTCGCATCGTCGACCTTCGGCGGATGCCCGCCGACCTGCAGCAGCGCCAGCACCAGCGACGTGAACTCGTGGCCGAGCGGAATGCCGGCGAAGCGGATGCGCGCCGGCTGGCCCTTGGGCGCCACCGAGAACGACGGCTTGCGGGCATCGGTGCCGTCCTCGCGGACCGTCACCAGAGCCGACAGCTCGGCGATGTCGCGCAGCAGCCCGCGCAGTTCGGCGGACTTGGCGCCGTCGTCGAGCGACGCGACCAGTTCGATCGGTTGCTGAAGGCGTTGCAGGTAGGCCCCGAGCTGGGCCTTGATCTGGGCGTCGAGCATGATGGTGCCTGTACGTATCGTTCGTTCGAGGAGTCGTCAGCGTGTCCGGTCCGCCGGCATCCGGACGATCGGGGCGCGCACCGTCCCGCCGCCATCCTTCGCAGACGGCGGGGTGGTGCATGCCGGAGCGATCGAATCGCCCCGGCGCCGCGAACGGGAAGTCCGGCTACCGACCGGACGCCGATCAGATCTTGCCGACCAGATCCAGCGAAGGCGCCAGCGTGCTTTCGCCTTCCTGCCACTTGGCCGGGCACACCTCGCCAGGATGCTTGGCGACGTACTGGGCGGCCTTGACCTTGCGCAAGAGTTCTTCGGCATTGCGGCCGACGCCGCCGGCGTTGATCTCGATGATCTGGATCTTGCCGCTGGGGTCGATGACGAAGGTGCCCCGCTCGGCCAGGCCGGCTTCCTCGATCATCACGCCGAAGTTGCGGGTGATGCGGCCGGTCGGGTCACCGACCATCGGGAAACGGATCTTGGCGATCGTGTCCGACGCGTCCTGCCAGGCCTTGTGCGTGAAATGGGTGTCGGTCGACACCGAATAGATCTCCACGCCCAGCTTCTGGAACTCGGCATAGTTGTCGGCCAGGTCGCCGAGCTCGGTCGGACACACGAACGTGAAGTCGGCCGGGTAGAAGAACACCACCGACCATTTGCCCTTCAGCGTGGCTTCGGTCACTTCGACGAACTTGCCGTTGTGGAACGCGGTCGCCTTGAAGGGCAGGATTTCGGTGTTGATCAGCGAAGCATTCATCGGTCTTTCCTTTTCTGGACGGTTGGAAGAGGGAGCAAAGTTGATAAACCGAAGATTAGTCGTTGCTATCGATTCGGTCTAATTGATTATATCTGTCAACCCGATAGTTGGGAACTATTCTCATTATCCAGATGGGTACGGCTCGCCCGCCCAGGGCTTACCGGCGGCTGTGTGCTACCGTTGACCCGACCTGCGCGGACAGCGGGACCGTGGAGACACAACGATGAGCATCGCCACCGCCGCCGTCGACTACGGCGAGCACGAAGCCGCGATGCGGCGCTATCTCGCCGAAGGCGAACGGCGCGCATTCGAGCTGGGCAACCGCGGCCCGATCCGCTTCACCGCCGACGGCCGTGTCCATCCCGACATCCTCGATGCGTACTGGCGCTGCGGTTTCTATGTGTTCGAAGGCGTGCTCGCGCCTGACGAGCTCGCCGACATCGAGGCCGATCTGAAGGACATCCTCGACCGGCTGCCGGTGCGCCGCGGGGCGCCGGTGGACCGGCACGGCCGGCCGGCGCTGGCGGCCGACCATCGCGCGCCGACACTGCTGTGGTCGCGGCCGCTCGGCGATCCGGTGGGCGGCACCAACTTCGGCGCCGGCCGGCATCCGGTCAGGATGTTCGAACCCACGGCGGCCGCCGGCGCGCCCGACGAGGTGGTGTACCTGATCCTCGGTTCGCTGCAGTTCTCCGAGGCGGCGCTGCGCGTCTACGGCCATCCGCAGTTGCTGGCGGTGGCCGCCGCCGTCAACGGCGACGATTTCGTGCCGTTCAACGAGGCGCTGTTCATCAAGGAGCCGGGCCTGGGTGCATCGGTCGCCTGGCACCAGGACGGCGTCACGCACTGGGACAGCCCCGATCTCGATGCCGGCACCCACGGCTTCAACTTCATGGCCCAGCTCTACGGCTGCACCGCGGCCAACGGCGTATGGGTCGTGCCCGGTTCGCACACACGGGGCAAGGCCGACATCCCGGCGCTGGCCGCGCGCGCCGGCTCCGATCGGCTGCCCGATGCGGTGCCGATCATCTGCAGAGCGGGCGATGTCGCGATCACCAACCGGCAGACGGTGCACGGCTCGTTCGCGAACACCAGCCGCGACTGGCGCGTCACCGTCAACTTCGGCTTTCACCGGCGCCGCTCGGTGCTGGGCGTGCGCACCGCCGGCACCGCCCACGTGCACGCCGCGCATTACGACCAGCAGCGCATCGCCGAACGGGCGCGGCTGATCGGCTATGCGATCGATGCACGCCGCCGGCGCTTTCCGCACGAGACGCCATTCGTCTATCAGCCGCATGCCCGCGCCGGCGAAACCTATCGCTGGGACGATGCCGCGCGCGCGACGATGAAGGACTACAACCTGCTCGACCTGAGCATCTGACCGCCGCCGGTCCCGTGCAAGGCGCCATCTCTCCGCCCTGCGGGCTCGTTGCGGCCTCATCCGGGCATTTTTCGACGAGAATCCGGGGACACGCGAAGTCGCCGCCCAGAGCGACTGGCGCCAATCCATCTGGAGTATCGAATGGATTCAAAACGCCCGCATGTGTCGTTCTCGACGCTGTTGCGCAGCAGCGCCGACAACCCGGGCTCGCAGAGCGTCGGCAGGATCCTGTCGGCGGTCCGCACACACCTCGACATGGACATCGCGTTCGTTTCGCGCTTTCGCGAACGCGACCGCATCTTCACCCATGTCGATGCCGAAGGTTTGGCACCGATCCAGGCCGGTGACGTGCTGCCGCTGGAGGATGGCTACTGTCAGAAGGTCGTCGACGGTCGTCTTCCCGAGCTGATCTCCGACACCCGCCGGGTGCCCGCGACGGCCGACATCGCCGCCACCCGCGAGATCCCGATCGGCTCGCATCTGAGCGTGCCGATCCGCCTGAGCGACGGCAGCCTCTACGGAACGTTCTGCTGCTTCGGCTTCCAGGCCGACCCGTCGCTGTCGGATCGCGACCTGCGGTTCATGCGCGCATTCGCCGAGCTGGCTTCGTCCGACATCGAGCAGGAACTTCAGCGGGCCGACGTGCGCGAGAAACGCATGGCGGTCATCCGGCAGGCGATCGACATCGGTCAGCCCGACATCGTCTATCAGCCGATCCTGAACATCGCGCAGGACAGGGTCGAGGGCTTCGAATGCCTGTCGCGGTTCAAGATGGACCCCGCCCGGCCGCCGGACCAGTGGTTCCTCGAAGCGAAATCGGTCGGCCTCAGCGTCGAGCTGGAACTGGCGGCGGTCACCCGGGCCCTGCACCATCAGGCCATGTTCCCGCACGCGACGTACCTGGCGGTCAACTGCTCGCCGGAGACGATCCTCAGCGACGACCTGGCATGCCTGCTCGACCGGTACGATTGCCGGCGCGTCGTCATCGAGGTCACGGAGCACGACTCGATCCGCGACTATCCGGCGCTGCTGCGCGGGCTGAAGCCGCTGCGTGCACGCGGCGTGCGGATCGCGATCGACGACACCGGCTCCGGCTATGCCAGCCTGCGCCACGTGCTGCAGCTCGATCCGGACAAGATCAAGCTGGATGTCAGCCTGACCCGCGGCATCGACCGCGACGTCAAGCGGCAGGCGCTGGCAGCCGCGCTGGTGGCGTTCGCCCATCGCACCCGCGGCGTCATCGTGGCCGAAGGCGTCGAAACGCTTCCGGAGCAGGAGGCGCTGACCAGGCTGGGAGTCGATTGCCTGCAGGGCTACCTGATCGGCCGGCCGGTGGATCTGGACAAGGCCGTAGGAATCGCCAGAGGGCGCCAGACCGTCTGAGGGCTTCACACGACGGCCGTGCCCGCGCGAGGTCCTGTTCGGCCGTCGCCGGCGCGGCGGAAGGCAGACCGGGCAGGCCGCGCTGCCGGCCGCTCAGCGCGCTGCCGGCCGCTCAGCGATCCTCGGTGCTGGCCGGCGCCGTGTAGCGGCGTTCGACGGCCTCGCGGATCGCCGCACGGGCGGCCGCGACGTCCGGCTGATCGCCCTCCTCGATCGACGCGGCTTCGGCCGCCAGCTCGGCATCCTTGATCACGTCGCGGAACCAGCGCGAGTAGTCGCCGGCCTGCCGGTGGAATTCCCAGGTCTCGTCGTCGACGCCGTCGGCGATCTGCAGGAACAGCGCGAGGTTCTGCGCCTTCAGATCGAGCTTGCCGTGCGGACCGCGGAAACGGAAGCTCTCGTCGCCCAGATCGCCTTCCGCATATTTGCGGGTATGCCGCTTGTGCTTCTGCCGCGGCATCGCCACCGTGACCTCGCGCGGCGGCGCGCCGCTGCTGCGGCTCCACCACAGCACCCGGTTGTCGTCGGGCGGCACCAGGCCCTGGGGCACGGCGATGCCCACGCTGGCGCAGAACGATTCGATGACCTTGGGCGCCCCCTCGCCCAGCGCGATCACCGTGTCGACCAGCTTCAGCAGGTCCACCGACACCGCTTCCGGATGGACGGTGATCAGGATCGCCGCCGG
Organism: Burkholderiaceae bacterium; assembly: GCA_036826495.1. Classification (GTDB taxonomy): domain Bacteria; phylum Pseudomonadota; class Gammaproteobacteria; order Burkholderiales; family Burkholderiaceae_E; genus DAISWF01. Next base: position 9,499 of record DAISWF010000137.1, on the reverse strand, counting down.
CAGATCCTTCGGAAGGCTCACGTGGGTGGTCCGCCGCGTCATCGGCAGCAGGTGATGGGCCTCGTCGATCACCAGCCAGTGCGGCCGCGCGAACACGCCGCGCAGGCTGGCGAGCTGCGGCAGCAGGTCGGCGAAGAACGGCGGCCGTTCATCCATGCCGAGCGCCAGCGTGTTGATCACCACGTTGTTCGCCGGCTCGCGCAGCAGATCCAGCGCCTCTTCGGCCGATGCCGGCGTCTTCGCGCTGCCGACCACCACCGAATGCTCGAGCTCGTCGTAATCGCCTTCGGGGTCGAACACGCAGAACTGGAAGCCGCGTTCGACCATCCGCTCGGTCAGCGCGGTGGCCAACGTCGACTTGCCGATGCCGGACGATCCGGCGATCAGCACCGCATGCCCGCTGCTGGCCGGCAGGCCGACCTGCGTGCCCTCCTGCGTGACCCCGAGCGCCACGCTGTGGCGCGCCGGCGGCGCCAGCTCGCCGTCGCCCTGCAGGATCGCATCGATCAGCTCGACGACGCCGGCGCCGCGTGCGCCCGCGGTCACCCGGTCGGCGCGCTGCTTCAGCATCGGCACCGCGTTGGACACCGCGACCCCCAGCCCCGCCATCGCCAGCATCGCATGGTCGTTCTCCGCATCGCCGATCGCCGCGGTGTTCAACGGCGACAGGCCGAGCTCCGCCAGCGCGGCGCGCAGGCCGCTCGCCTTGTTGCAGCCGGCCGGCAGCACCATCACGGCGCCCTTGTTGAAGATGATCTGCATCTCCAGGCCGAGATCGTGGATCGCCTGCAGCACGATGTGCTGATGCGGCTCCCAGGTGGCGACGATCGAGCATCCCACCGACATCGGCGCGACGTCGCGTTCGCGCAGCCGCTGCACGAACGCCTCGGGCGGCGGCGGGGCCAGTGGACGTTCGCTGCGGCTGTCGGGCTCGTACAGCAGCGCGCCGTTCTCGGCCACCACCAGATCGAACAGCTCCAGCCGCGGAAAGCACTGCTGCAGCGCCGGCAGCTCGCGACCCGTCACCATCACCAGCTTGCGCCCGGTGGCCCGGAACCGCTCCAGCGCCTGCACCGTCGCATCGTCGACGGCGCCATCGTGCGCCAGCGTGCCGTCGAAGTCCGCCGCCAATACGTGAAAGTACATCACCGCCCCCTCATGTTGCCCCCCAAGGCCTGGCGGCCCAGCCCCCCAGGGGGCCATGAGCGGCTTCGGAGCGGCCGTGCGCCGCTCATTGCGCATACACCTCGTAGATCACGCCGCCCAGATCGTCGGAGACCAGCATGCTGGCGCGCTGCGGATGGGCCGCGACATCGACCGGCCGGCCCCAGGCGCTGGCGGTGGTCTGGCCGACGAACCCCGTCAGCAGGTCTTCGCTGCCGACCGGGCGCCCTTGCCCGTCGAAGCGGACCGCCACCACCTTGTAGCCGACCGGCGCGGTGCAGTTCCAGCAGCCGTGCAGAGCCACCGCCGCACCGCTCGAAAGCGCCGCGGGCAGCGGCGTTCCCTGCAGGAACGACAGGCCCAGCGGCGCCGAATGAGCGGCGATGCCGAATTCGACGCGCGGCACCGTCGAGCAGGCCAGCCTCGACTGATCACGATTCAGCTCGTGATCGGCCACCAGCTCCAGATCGGTCATGCTGCCGTTGGCCACCGGATTGCAGTAGGGCCAGCCATGGTTCGCCCCGTCGCGCACGCGGATGAACGGCTCGGGCGGATTGGTCTGCACGTAAGCCGGCATCACCCGGCCCAGATCGCTCGCGCCATCGCCATCGAAATCATTGTCGAACGGATAGGCGATCTGATCGCGATGGTTGACGACGGCCCATAGCTGGTCGGTGCCCGGCAGGAAATCCAGGCCCTCGGCATTGCGGATGCCGCGCGCATACAGCCGGCCGTTCGCGCCATCGGCATCGTAGCGGTAGACCGCGCCGCGTACCGGCGTGGCGTTCACGTCGCTCTCGCAGGCATTGCAGCTCGATGCGATCGACACGTACAGCGTGCCCGCCGCCGACACCGCGATGTTCTTCAGCGCATGCGCATAGGCGCCGCGCAGTTCCGGCGTCGACGAGTCGGGCAGACCGTCGACCACCGTCTGCATCGTGCCGATCGTCGTGTCGCCCGGGTTGTAGACGGCGCGTGTGACGCGGTGCGATTCGGCGACGTAGAGCCACCAGACGCCCGACAGATTGACCAGCACCATGTCGTGCGGCGATCTGAGGCCGCTGGCGAACGTGGACGTCGTCGAGGTGGCGTCGCCGGTCGGACGGACCAGCACGATCCGGCCGCTGCCGGGCTGCGACACCAGCACGTCGCCGGTAGGCAGCACCCGCATGAAGCGGGCACCCGGCACCCGGGCCAGCGCGCGCACCTTCAGGCCGGGCGGCACCGCCAGCATCCGCGCACGGTCCAGCGGCGCCATCACCATCGTGGGGTGAACGTCGACGGTCACCGCGACCAGCCCCTCGGGCGGAGGGGCCGGCATCTGACCACCCGCCCCCGCGGACCCGCCGCCACCGCCGCAGGCCATCAGGCCGACCGCCGCGATCAGTGCCGACAGCAGCAGCCGCGCAATGGAGTTGGAGTGGGCATCAGCTTTCACTTTCATCGTTGCCTCTGAGCGGAGTGTCGCCGCCAGAGCAAGAGTTGCGCCCGGCAGATGTTCCACCGATGGGTCTGCTGCCGCCGTGGTGCCTTGCAGCACCCTTTCCGGGCGCGCGAATTGCTAGAGGAGAGGCTTCTTCGCAGGGGGTGCGCCGTGCAGTGGGTTATCTTCGGTTGGCTGACAACGTTCCTGGGCGTGATGGTGTTCTTCGCATGGCAGGCGCGACTCGAACGCCCGCCCGACCTGCAGCGCCTCAGTTCCCCGGCAATCCCAGCAGTATCGTCCTCACCTTCGTGAGCAGGTCGGCAACGTCGAACGGCTTGGTGATCACCTCCATGCCGGCAGCCAGCAGTCCGTTCCCGATCGCCGCATTCTCCGCATAGCCCGTGATGAACAGCACCTTCAGATCAGGGCGGGTGACCCGCCCGGCGTCGGCGACCTGCCGGCCATTCAGCCCGCCCGGCAATCCGACGTCCGACAGCAGAAGGTCGATCCGGCAATCCGACTGCAGGATTTCCACGCCCTCGACTCCGCGCGTGCACGAGATCACCTGGTAGCCCGCCCGCTGCAGCTCCTCGCCGAGCACGTCGCGGATCGTCGCCTCGTCCTCGATCAGCAGGATCACTTCGCCGTCGGCGCCCTCGGCGCGCGACGTGATGCCGACCGGCGACTCGACCTCGCTGTCGCCCACGTGCCGGGGCAGATACAGGCACATCGTCGTGCCCACGCCCGGCTCGCTGTAGATCCGTACCTGGCCGCCCGACTGACGCACGAAGCCGTACACCATCGACAGGCCCAGACCGGTGCCCTCGCCGATCGGCTTGGTCGTGAAGAACGGATCGAACGCATGAGCGATCACGTCCGGGGTCATGCCGCTGCCGGTGTCGGTGACGCAGACCGACACGTACTGCCCCGGGGGCAGCTCCCGTTCGGCGGCCGAGCGGGCGTCCAGCCACTTGTTGGCGGTCTCTATCGTCAGCCGGCCGCCGGCCGGCTGCATCGCGTCGCGCGCGTTGATGCACAGGTTCAGCAATGCGTTCTCGAGCTGCGACGCATCGACCCGCACCAGCCACAGCCCGCCGGCGCCGACCACCTCGACGGCGATCGACGGACCGACGGTGCGCCGGATCAGCTCCTCGAGATCGGCGATCAGCCGATTGACCGCGGTGGGGCGGGGATCGAGCGTCTGCCGGCGGGAGAATGCCAGCAGTCGCTGGGTCAGCGATGCGGCGCGGCGGACGGCGTTCTGCGACATCGCCACGTAGCGGTCGGCATGATCCAGCTTGCCGACCGCGAGCTGGCGCTTGAGCACCTCCAGGCTGATGTTGACGCTGTGCAGCAGGTTGTTGAAGTCGTGGGCGATGCCGCCGGTGAGCTGCCCGATCGCCTCCATCTTCTGCGACTGACGGTACTGCGCCTCGACCCGCATCAGCTCCTGACGCCTGGCCTCCACCTTCGCTTCGAGCTGTTCGTTCGCTTCGCGCAGCCGCAGCTCGCTCGCGCGCAGCGCCAGCTCGCTGCGCGCCCGCTCGGCGAGGATATGGGTGCGATGGCCGACGTCGCGGACGAAGGCCAGCTCGTCGTCGGCCCAATCCCGCGGCTCGCGTTCGCTGGCGAAGAACACCGCGACCAGCCGGCCATGCTCGATCACCGGCACGCTGACGAACGCCCGGATCGACAGCCGCTCCAGCGCCCCGGCCGCCGCGCGCGCGCGTTCGTCGGTCCGCACGTCGCGCACGACGACGAGCTGATTGGCCTTCATGCCGTCGACGAACGTGCCGTGGTCGCGCAGGCGCAGCACGCCGCGCAGACTGGCGATGCCGGGCGCGCACCAGTCGCGCTCGATGTGCACGGTTTCCGCCTCGTGGTCGACGTGACCGTAGCCGACCCGCCCGAGCTTCAGCTCACGGCCGATCAGCTCGGCGGACGCGTAGGCCACGTCGGCCGGCGAGCGGGCATCGATCGCGCGCTCGGCGAGCTGCACCACCTGCTCGCGCCGCTGCAACTGCGCCGCCTGCCGGGCATGCTCGTCGAGAAGCCGCCGCTCCGCGCGCACCTTGTCGGTGGTCTCCACGACGATCGCCATCACGCCCGCCGGCCGCCCCGAATGATCCAGCAGCGGCGAGTAGTCCAGGTTCATCCATACCTGTTCGGCGCGGTCGTTGCGATAGAGCGTCAGTTCCTGATCGCGATAGCTGAGCGTCCGGCCGGCGAGCCCCTCGCGCATCACGTTGTCGTTGAAATCGGCCACTTCCGGCCAGCCCTCGCGGACTTTGGAGCCGAGCAGCGAGGGATGACGCAATCCGGCGAATCGCGAGTAGGCGTCGTTGTAGATCATCACGCCGGTTTCGCCCCACAGCATCACGATCGGCACGACCGAGCGCAGCATCAGCGACGTGGCCACTTTCACGTGCGGCGGCCAGATGCCGATCGCACCCAGTTCGGTGGGCGCCCAGTCGAAGCGGCGAATCAGTTCGGCAATCGAGCCGCCGCCCTGCAGAAACGACGTGTCCGCGTCTCCCCAATCCTCTAGCAGCGTCACCGTGGCCTCGAAGGCAATGCCGTGCGGGTTGCGGGCGCACCCGGTTTGGCGCCCGCTGAAGTGAAAACCCTGTGGGTCGGCGCTGGCAATTCGCGTACCCGGACAGCGCCAACATCTCTGTGCACAAGTGCACGGAAGATTCTACGTGCATTGCAGGATGCGCACGCAATGTCCTTGGGCCGTGCGCCTTGGGCATCGCGCGATATACCAGGAAACACTTGTGTTTACCAGAGCGCTGGCCGGCCCTTTTCCAGACGATGATGACGGCTTCGCAAAATGGAGGACCCCGTGAACAGGACATTGATGAGCGCCCTGCAGATCCAGCGCCGGATGATCGAGGCGGTCAATCGCACCGATGCCGTGATCGAGGCCGGCATCGAGGTGCTGGTCGGCGCCCCCACCTGGCGGATGCCCGGACCCGACGGCTGCAACTGGCAGGTGGAGTACACGCCGATCTATGCCGGTCACATGCCGGCCATCCGCGCCGCGATACGCGACGCGCAGAGCCGCTTCAACCTGGTGTGACGTGAATGGCGGCGATGCGTGCGGTACGATTCCGCCCATGAACGAACCCCGCGCCAAGCCCGACGACCCCGGCCGCCCCGCCGCCGGCCCTGCGGCCGTGCCGCCGCTGCCCGACCGCCTGTCGATCGACCCGGCCAGCCCCCATCACGTGGCCGCCGTGCTCGAACGCGAGATCGGCATCCGGTTCAACGGCGCCGAGCGGTTCGACGTCGAGGAATACTGCATCAGCGAAGGCTGGGTCAAGGTGGCCTCGGGCCGCTCGGTCGATCGCCGCGGCAAGCCGATCCTGATCAAGTTGAAGGGCAGCGTCGAGGCGTTCTACCGGTGACCGGGTGACGGTCACCGCCCTCACTGCATCGTGATCGCCGGAGGGCCCGACAGCTCGATCCGGCTGACCGTCGCATGCACCGACAGATCGACCGCGTCGCGCAACTCGGCTGCCTGGTCCGGCCCGATGCCGGCCTCGATCGAGCTGAGGTAGGTGAACCGGCGCAAGGTCGCATACAGACGCTCACGCACCGGCGCTGGGTGGGCGACGATCTGCAGAGCGGCCAGATGGATCGCCGCGGCGAATTGCTCGGCGACCTGCTGCTCGTCGTCCGGCATGAAGTACGAACGGTCGGCCACCACCGTATCCTCCACGATGTCGGATGGGAGGACTTCGGAGGCAAGATGCGGGCCCGGGCTTACCTGCGGCGGCCCGCGTCACGCCGCATGGCGGCCTCCTCGCGCTTCGCGGGTTTCGCGGGTTTTGCCGGCGGCGGCCCCGGCTCGAAGCCCAGCCGCTTCATCGCGTTCGCCACGTTCTGCTTGCGCCGCCAGTAGCCGGCCCAGGGGTCGTCACGTCGCCGCGCGAGATGGTCGCAGGCGTTGTCCACCGTCCAGTGCGCCGCGCCGTCGATCTCGTCCAGCTCGCCCCAATGCACCGGCATCGACACGCCGAGCCCCGGGCGGGCCCGCACCGAATAGGCGGTCGCGGTGGTGGCGTTCAGGCCGTTGCGCAGATAGTCGGCGAAGATCCGGCCGACCCGGTTGGCCGCGCCGCTCTTGCCGGCGAAAACGTCGGGCCGCGTGCTCGCCAGCCGGTCGACGATCGCATGCGAGAAGTCCCTCACGGCATCCCAGCCGTACCGCGGCGCCAGCGGCACCACGACGTGCAGGCCGCGGCTGCCGCTGGTCTTCACCCAGCTTTCGAGCGCCAGATCGTGCAGCAGGTCCCGCACCTGGCGTGCGGCGTCGCGCATCTGCGGCCAGCCGACTCCGTCGCCCGGATCCAGGTCGAACACCATCCGGTCGGGCGCATCGATCCGCTCGACCTTCGCATTCCAGGTATGGAACTCGATCGTGTTCATCTGTGCCGCGCCGACCACGCCGTGCGCGGAGTCGATCGCCATCAGCGGTTCATGCGCGGGCCACAGCGCCGCCGGCAGCCGGGTGACGCCGGGAATCGCGCGCCGCTCCATGTGCTTCTGGAAGAACAGCGAACCGGCCAGTCCGTCCGGGCCCCGCACCAGCGAGCAGGGCCGGCCCCGCAGATGCGGCAGCAGCCGGGCGGCGATGTCGTCGTAGTAGCGGACCAGGTCGAGCTTGGTGTGGCCGCTGGCCGGGTCGATGACGCGGTCGGGATGCGAGATCTTCAGGCCGCGCACCGTCACCGGCGATCCGGTGCGCCGCGCGGACGTGCCCGGGCGGCGCCTGACGGAGTCCGGCGCGGGCAGCGTCGCAGTCACGGACCGCAGTCCCGGCCGGCTGCCATGCCGCTCATCGCGAGGCCGCGTTGCGCCGTCGTGTCGCGGCGGCCTTCTTCGCCGACGCCGACCGGGCCGCCGGGCTGCGGCTGGCGCTCGCCGCGCCGCCGATCCGGCCGCCCTTGCGGGCCGGCGCATGATCCTCGGACTTGCCGCGTCCGGAACCGGACTTCTTGCCGCCGCCGGTCGTCTTGTTGACGGTGGCCCAGGCGCGGCGCTCGGCCTCGCCCTTGGCCACGCCGCGCTTCTCGTAGCCCTCCTCGATGTGCTCGGCCTGACGCTGCTGCTTGCCGGTATAGCTGGACTTGTCTCCACGAGGCATGACGGTTCTCCATCGCAATGAACGTGCGCAGCAGGCAAGCACTTACCCTGCCCGCCTTGCCGTCGCGTCCGGCCATTCCACTATGCTTCGGGCTGCGGCACGTGCCGTCCGTCCCGATCCGCGAATGAGTCTGACCGAGAGCCTGCTGATCATAGCCGCGCTGATCGTCGCCAGCGCGTTCTTCTCGATCGCCGAGATCAGCCTGGCCGCGTCGCGCCGGCTGCGGCTGCGGCAGATGGCCGACCGCGGCGACCGGCGGGCCGAACGGGTGCTGCAGATGCAGGACGACCCCGGCCCGTATTTCACCGTCGTGCAGATCGGTCTGAACGCGGTCGCGATCCTCGGCGGCATCGTCGGCGACAGTCTGCTGAGCCCGTACTTCGCCGCGCTGCTGTCCGGCTGGCTGCCCGCCGACTGGGTGCAGCCGTTCGCATTCGGCGCATCGTTCGTCACGGTGATCGCGCTGTTCCTGCTGTTCGCCGACCTGTTCCCCAAGCGCCTGGGCATGAACGACCCGGAACACATCGCGGTGCGGATGATCGGCGTGATGCAGGGGCTGATCCGGCTGCTCGCCCCGCTGGTCTGGCTGTTCACCCATGCCACCGATGCGCTGTTCCGGCTGCTGCGCGTGCAGCCGGTGCGCCGCGACGAGATCACGTCGGCCGACATCCTGGCGATGACCGAGGCCGGCGCCCGCGCCGGCGTGCTGGCGATGAGCGAGCACCAGGCGATCGCCAACGTCATCGAGCTCGATTCGCGCGTCGTGACCAGCGTGATGACCCCGCGCGACCGCATCGCCTGGATCGCCCGCGACGAGGAGGAACCTGCGATCCGCGCCCGCATCAAGGCCGAACCGTTCTCGGCCTACCCGGTGTGCGACGGCGACATCGACCATGTGCTGGGCTACGTCGATGCCAAGGACATGTTCGCCCGCGTGCTGAACGGTGAACCGCTGACCGTCGATGCCGGCCTGACCTTGCACAAGGCGCTGCTGATCCCCGACCGGCTGACGCTCGCCGAGGTGCTCGAGCAGTTCCAGCTCGCCCGCGAGGACTTCGCGATCGTCGTCAACGAATACAGCCTGGTGGTCGGCGTGATCACGCTGAACGACGTGATGAGCACCGTCATGGGCGATCTGGTCGCCGCCCAGGACGACGAACCGCAGATCGTGCAGCGCGACGCCGATTCCTGGCTGATCGACGGCGTCACGCCGATCACCGACGTGATGCGCGCGATCGGCGTCGAATCGCTGCCCCACCCGTCCGAGTACGAAACGCTGTCAGGCTTCCTGATGGTGATGCTGCGCCGCGTGCCCCGCCGCACCGACACCGTCGACTGCCAGGGTTTCCGCTTCGAGGTCCTCGACGTCGACAGCCACCGGATCGATCAGGTGCTGGTGACGCGGACGACGGCGACGATCTCGAGCTGAACCAGCATGCCGCCCGCAAGATCCTTGACCAGGGTGTGGCGCGCCGGCCGGTCGTGCGGATCGGGAAACCGTGCCAGCCATTCGCGGTTCACATGTTCCCGATGCGCGGTGTCGGTCAGGAATACCGTCATGTGGCCGACGTCGCCGTGGGTGGCGCCCGCCATCGCCAGCAGCGAGTCGAGGTGGGCGAACGCGTGACGCACCTGCTCCGACACGTCGGCCGGAAGCTTGCCGGTCGCCGGATCGGCGCCCATGATGCCGGACGAGAACAGCATGTTGCCGACCCGGGTGCCGGTGGGGATCGGCGTGTTCCCGTGGCTCGCGCCGG
>DAISWF010000136.1:0-15358 GCA_036826495.1 Burkholderiaceae bacterium | reverse complement strand
AATGACCGACCCGACCTTCGCTGCCGCGCTCACGCCCGAGCAGCTTGCTCTGACCGACGACGAGCTGCGCCGCCAGGGCCTGCCCGTGCCCTCGCCGCGCGAGCGTGATCGGCTGATCGAGCAGGATCGCCGCCGCCAGCGCCCAGCGCTGCAGCAGGCAGAGCTCGCGCAGGATGCCGAGCGGCCGCGCAGCCGCTTCGGCGATCCGAAGGCACCCGAGCCGCATACCCTGCCGACCTGAGCGCGCCGTCAGCTCGAGCAGCAGGCCGTCTCTGCGCCGGAAGCGCCGCCGGCGCCGCAGCCACAGATCTCCAAGGTCATCGTCTGGCAGAACGGCATGGTGATGACGTTCGACCAGGCCGGGCAGCAGCTTCCCGAGTTCCAGGGCCATCGAGACGATGTCCTGCCACTCATCCGTCATGTCTACGCCGGCCCCATCGAAGGCGAGCACGACGGAGGGGTCGAGTGGAGTCTTGGCGCCGTCGACGAAGTCATCGCCACCGGCGGCAGCGCACTGAATACCACCGCCGAGAACTGCCCCGCGAAGCCGGATAGCGGGGAGGAAGGGCGACCGGCCCGGGCCGTGCAGGAATCCCCGGGCCGCGAAGGTCTGACCTCGCAGCGCCGCCGCCGCAAAGGAGCCTCATCGTGAACCACCCGCAGCACATCACCCTCGATACCGTGTTCCTGCCGAAGATCGAAGTCGACCAAATCGCGACCATCGTGTACGACGGCACCGACACGGGTCGCCAGCAGGCGATCGTCGGCGCCGTCAGCCGGATGGCGGCGGAGGTGCCCGAACAGGCCCAGCTCGCCGTCACGGTCCGCGTGATGGCATGCGCCTGCAGCCGGCCCGACTGCGGCGCCGCTATGCTGCTGTGCGAGCTGGGGCCGGTCGGCCAGGCGCCCGAACGCTTCGGCATGTTCCGGCTGCTGCCGGCGACCGCCGAGGTACCCGACCACGCGCCGCCGGCCACGACCCACTGAGCCATGCCCCGCAGGAAGATCGCATTCACGCCGGCGCACCTCGAGCTGGCCCGCAAGGTGGCCCGGCTCGGGGCGATCGACGCCGAGATCGCCGATTGCCTCGGTGTGTCGCTGCGCACGTACTGGAACTGGCGCGCCGAGCATCCGGAGCTCGCACGCGCCGTGAAGCTGGGCAAGGCCGAGCCGGATGCGCGGGTGGAACGGTCGCTGTATCAGCGCGCGGTCGGCTACGTCGCGCCCGAGGTGGTGATCCACCAGATGCCGGATCGGGTCGGGAAGGATGGCCGGCTGATCAAGGGCCGCACGGTGCAGACGGAGGTGCTGCGCCAGTATCCGCCCGACTCGGTCGCGTGCATGTTCTGGCTGAAGAACAGGAAGCGCGGCGAGTGGTACGACATCAAGGCGGTGGAGCTCGGCAACCTGGGCGGCAACAGCTTCCGCGTGTCGCTGCTGCCTGAGGACGCGCAGGTGCTCTGATGGCTGCTGTCGCCGACCCCGCCGTTCACCGCCCCTTCGCGCTGACCGCCAAGCAGCGTGAGGCAGTGGCCCTGATCGGCAGCGGCCCTCAGCACATCATGCTGGAAGGCGGCTCGCGCAGCGGCAAGACGTTCCTGATCGTCCGTGCGATCGTCGTGCGGGCGCTGGCCGCGCCGAACAGCCGCCACCTGATCGCGCGGTTCCGGTTCATCCATGCCAAGGCGTCGATCATCGGGGACACCTTCCCGAAGGTGATGCGGCAGTGCTTCCCCGGCGTCGGCTACGAACTCGACCAGCGGGATTGGAAGTACACGCTGCCCAACGGCGCAGAAATCTGGGTCGCAGGCCTCGACGACAAGGAACGCACCGAGAAGATCCTCGGCATGGAGTTCGCGACGATCCATCTGAACGAGGCCAGCCAGATCCCGAAGGGCTCGCGCGACATCGCGGTCACGCGCCTGGCGCAGGTGTCGCTGATCGACATCGAGCGGCAGGCCCAGCGCCCGCTGCGCCACCTGATGTTCTACGACTGCAATCCGCCATCGAAAGGGCATTGGACCTTCCTGGTGTTCCACCGGAAGATGGACCCGGAGACGCGTCAGCCGCTGCCGGATCCCGGCAACTACGCCTACCTGAAGATCAACCCGGGCGACAACCAGATCAACCTGCCGACCGGCTACATCGATACGTTGAAGGGTCTGTCGCCGCGGCTGCAGCGCCGGTTCCTGCTGGGCGAGTACGCCGACGAGAACCCGAACGCGCTCTTCTCCGAGGCCGACATCGACAAATGGCGGCACGAGGGCGAGCTGCCGCAGATGGTGCGGGTCGTGGTCGCGGTCGACCCGTCCGGCGCGGGCGACGAGGACAACGCGGACAACGACGAGATCGGCATCATCGTCGCGGGCCTCGGGATCGACGGCAACGCCTACGTGCTCGAGGACCTGTCGTGCAAGGCCGGCCCGAAGGTGTGGGGCAACCTGGTCGGCACCGCGTACGACCGGCACGAGGCCGATGCGGTGATCGGCGAAATCAATTTCGGCGGTGACATGGTGCGCTTTGTCGTGCAGGCTGCGCGGCCGCGGACACCCTTCATCAAGGTCACCGCGAGCCGCGGAAAAGCGGTGCGTGCCGAGCCGTTCGCCCCGCTGTACGACCAGGGCAAGGTGCGGCACGTCGGCGTCCTGTCGAAGCTCGAGGATGAGCTGGTCGCCTTCAGCACCTTCGGCTACACCGGTCAGGGCTCGCCCAACCGCGCCGATGCGCTGATCTGGGCCCTGGCGGCGCTGTTCCCGGGGATCATCGCCGGCCCGCGCAAGGCACCGAAGAAGGCCGTCGAGACCGCCGGCCAACCGCACGGATGGATGGCATGAGCAACCCGATTGCCCCCTCTATCCCCGCCGGCATGGCCTCGGAGCTCTTCCTGCTGCGCGAGTTCTGGAACGCCTGGAACGACTTTCACCGCCTGGCCTCCGAGCGCGACGAACAGCACCGGCCGAAGCACCCGCGCCCGGTGCTCGAGAGCGCGGCGCAGCGGATGACCGACCGCGCAAGCGATTTGCGCAACTTCTACCAACCGACCACCTCGAGGACCTGAACCATGGCCTCCGACATGCAACAGATGCCCAGCGGCGATCCGCGCATCGTCGCCGCGCGCGAGTTCCTGCGCTCGCAGTCCGACATCGAGTCGACCAACCGGATCATGGCGAAGGACGACTTGCGGTTCAGCTACGGCGACCAGTGGCCGGAGTACGTGCAGGCCCAGCGCACCGTCGAGAACCGGCCGATGATCACGAACAACCGGCTGGGCGCCTATATCCGCCGGGTCTGCAACAACCAGCGCCAGCAGCGCCCGCGCATCCGCGCCCAGGCCGCCGACGGGCGGGCGAGCCGCGGTGTGGCGAAGGTCATCAGCGGCATGCTCCGCTCCATCCAATCGCACAGCCAGGCCGACACCGCGTTCGACACCGCATACGAGAGCGGCATCCGGGGCGGCTGGGGCTACTGGCGGGTGGTGACGCGGTACTGCCGCGACAGCTCGTTCGACCAGGAGATTGGCATCGAGCCGATCGACAACCCGTTCTCGGTCTACCAGGACGGGTTCGCGATCGACGGGTCGGATGCCGAGAACACGATCGTCACGGACCTGATGCCGAAGGCGAAGTTCCGCCAGCTCTATCCGGATGCAGACGACGGCGCGAATTTTCCGATGATGGGTAACGGCGACGACATCGGCGCCTGGATCGAGCGCGAGTACATCCGGGTCGCGGAGCACTTCTACACCCGCCGCACACCCGACACGCTGATCGGCCTGTCGACCGGCGACACGATGTTCGCGAGCGAGGTGACCCAGCAGGTCATCGCGCTGTGGGACATGTCGCGCATCGAGGTCGTGCGCGAGCGGCCGGTGCAGCGCAAGCGCATCAAGTGGGTGAAGCTGACCGCGCTGGAGGTGCTGGAGGAGCGCGATTGGCCGGGCCGGTGGATTCCGGTCGTGCCCGTCGTCGGGCTCGTCGAGATCCGCGACGGGTACCGGTACAAGTTCGGCCTCACGCGCGATGCGAAGGACCCGCAACGCATGGCGAACTTCTGGAACACGGCCGCCACCGAATGGATCGGCGCCGCACCGAAGGCGAAGTGGCTCAAGGCCGAGGGCCAGGACGAAGGTTACGAGCAGGAATGGCGCACCGCCAATGTCGATTCGCGACCCTCGCTCACCTACAAGCCGGTCACCGACCAGAACGGCCAGACCTTGCCGCCGCCGCAGCGCATCCAGCCCGAGCCGCCACCCGAGGGCATCGTCACGATGCTGCAGACCGCGAACAACGACCTGTCCGCAGTGCTGGGCATCGTCGACCCCGCGATGCGCATCGGCGGCAATGTCAGCGGCAAGGCATTGAACGCCGAGCGGCTGCAGAGCGATGAAGGGACATTCAACTTCACCGACAACTTAACTAGATCGATGCACCACACCGGCGACATCATCATCGACCTGATCCCGAAGATCTACACCGGCGAGCGGGTCATGCGGATCATCGGCGAGGACAGCCGCGACTCGCTGGTCACGATCAACCAGACCGCCGGCGACAAGGTGATCAACGACCTCACGGTCGGCGAGTACGCGATCGAGGTCGACGCCGGCCCCGGCTACGAGTCCCGCCGCCAGCAGAGCTCGGAGACGCTGGTCGGCCTCATGGACACGCCGCTGGGCGTGCAGATCGCCGAGAAGGCGCCCGACGTCGTCATCCGCGACATGGACCTCGTCGGCGCCGACGCGATCGCCGATCGCTTGGCGGCCGCGAACCCGCTCGCTCAGCAGGACGAGCTGCCGGCCGACTTCCCGGACGAGGCGAAAGCCATGATCCAGGGGCTGCGCAATGCGATGACCGGCCTGCAGCAGCAGCTCGAGCAGGCGAACATGGTCATCAAGACCCGCGCCGACGTGGAGGGCATGAAGTCAGCGGCGGCGACACACCGCGAGCAGATCAAGGCCGACACCGAGCGGCATTCCGATCGGCTGTGGGCGCAGGAGGAACGCGACCAGTTCGAGTCGGTGGAGCGCACGCGCCGGCACGAGGCGGCGATCCGGCGCGAAACGGCGCTGGACGTCGCCGAGCTCAACGCGATCGCCGACATCGTCGTGCAGCGGATGCGCGGCGCCGATGCCGCGCGCGATCGCGACGTCGAGCTGCGCAAGATCGACCAGGCCGTCGAATCGGCGAGCGACGACTGATCATGGCCGACGCCCTCACCCCCCTCGATCCGCCGCCGTCGCAACCGACCATGATCGGCAGCGTGACAGCGTTCTCCGGCGCCGACCATGCGATCACGTTCTACGGCGATCTCGGCTTCGAGCTCGTCGAGCGCACCGAGACGACCGTGCGGATGGTCCGCAGTGTCATGTGCCACTTCGAAGCCTACGCCGAGCGCGCGAGCGGCAGCCAGTGGCGTGGGTACATCGCGCAGATGCCTGAACCCCCTCCTTCCACTATTTCACCCCAGGAGCCTGACCATGGCCAAGAGCCCGAAGAAGCCGACGAGTGACGATGCCGACCCGGTGCCCGCGAAGGCGGCCGATTTCGTCGTGACGGACGAGACGACGGACGGGTCCGACAGCCCGTCCCCTGCGCCACTGCCGACCGAGGAGGAGATCGCCGCGCGGCAGGCTTCCATCGACGAGGCACTGAACGCCGCGATCCACGGCATTCTTGCCTACGCCCGCAACCTGCCGCCGGCCAAGCCGATCGAGGTCGGCGATGTCGACGCGATGCGCGCCACGGCCCGCACCCATCTGCACAACTTCCTGAGCTGATCATGGCCGACCAGAACGACACTCCCGCCCCCTCCCCCGCGGCCCCTGCTGCGGCCCCTGCCCCGGCCGCGCCGCCACCCGCCGAGGCACCGCGCGGCCATGCCGACACCGTCGTCGTCACGGCCGAGAATATGGATCAGTTCTTCGCCGAGCGGATCGCGGCCGAACAGGCCGCCTCCGGCCAGCAGCCGGCCGCTGCGGCCGACGATCCGGACGCCGATGCCGATGCCGATGCGGACGACGACGAGACCGACGAGCAGCGCACCGAGCGCCGGCGCAAGCCGATCGCCGAGCGGCTGCGCGAGCTGAGCCGCCAGCGCAATGCGGAGCGCCAGCGCCGCGCGCAGGCCGAGCAGCAGCTCGAGCAACTGCGCGCCCAGCCGCCGGCCGCTGCCCCGGCGGCGCCGGCTGCTGCGGAGCCACCCGCCGCCCCCGCCGCCGCTGCACCGCCGCCGGCGGCCGCGGCCGAGGATCCGGAACCCGATGCCGCGCAGTACACCGACGCTTTCGAGTACGCGCGCGATCTCGCGAAGTGGCAGTCCCGGGTGGCGGTGCGCGAAGCGCTGGCCGCGCGCGATGCCGAGCAGGCTCAGCAGCGCGAGCAGCAGCGGGCGCAGCAGGTGGTGCAGACGTTCCAGCAGCGCATGCAGACGTTCCGTGCGGCGACGGCCGATTTCGATGCCGTGGTCGGCGGGTCGGTCGCGCCGACCAGCGACCACGTGCGCAACGCCATCATCGAGTCCGACAACCCGGGACCGCTGGTCTACCACCTGGCGCGCAATCCGCAGTTGCTGGCCGAGATCCAGGCGCTGCCGCCGGCCAGCCAGGCGCGCCGGATCGGGCGCCTCGAGGCCGAGCTGGCCGGGCCGCCTGCGGCCGCCCCGGCACCTGCCTCGGCGCCGCGCCGGGCAGCCACACCACCGCCGGCCCCGATCGAGCCGCTGCGCGGTGCCAACGGCGCGGCTGACCTGCCGCTGTCGCCGACGCGCGAATACATCGGCACGTACGAGCAGTACAAGCGCGACCGGTTGGCGGGCCGGATCCGATGAGGATCGAATGGGCGGGACGCGAGGAGTTCGAGCGTCTGACGTACGAACGTGCCGCCTACTTGCACCTCGCGGAACTGGCTGCTAACTATGCTGTCATCGTGGCGACCGGCGGAATCGGGCTGAAGTTCCAGCCGGCCGAAAAGCGGATTGATGAACTTGCCGATGCGATGCTCGCAGGCTTTCCCTTCAACGCCTCGGGACAGCTCCGACTCCTTTGCCATTTGAGGCTTGCAATTTCCCGCGATGCGGAATACAGTGCCGCGCAGGTGATCTAGGTCACCCCTCTGCCCGCCGCGAGCGAATCGCGGTCGCCGACCGGAAGCGTCATCCCGGGATTATCCGCACCAGCTCCGCGTGAGAGAGCGACCGACTGGCCCCGGGCAACGGGCCGACGTGTCGTCATCCCTTCTTCACGCGGAGTCTTCACATGCTCGCCTTCCTCCGGTCGCTCGGCGAACGCGCCGGCGACCTGCTGTTCGGCCTCGCGGCCTCGCTCGGCCTCGTGCTGGCCAACAACACCCTGCTGACCATCTCGTTCATCACGAACGAGGCGCTGATGGTGCTCGAGAACGAACTCACCTTCTCGAGCCAGGTCAACCGGGAATACGACGATCGATTCGCGGTCGACGGCGCGAAGATCGGCGACACGGCCAACATCCGGCGCCCGCCTCGCTTCATTGGCACCTTCGGGCCGAACCTGAACGTCGAGGACATCAACGAAACCAGCGTGCCGGTGACGCTGGCCAACCAGTTCCACGTCGACTTCCAGATGACGACGAAGGACAGGTTGCTGTCGATGGACAACTTCCGCGAGCGGGTGATCCAGCCGGCGGTCGCCACGATCGCGAACAAGATCGACCTGTACGGCCTGATCCAGATGCGCGATCAGACCGCCAACACCGTCGGCGTCGCCGGCACGCCGCCTTCCGGCCTGATCACGTACCTGCAGGCGGCCGCGTACCTCGACTCGGAGGCGGCGCCCCGTGACGGCCGCCGCGCCGTGGTGGTCGAGCCGTGGACCTCGGCCGCGATCGTCGACAGCCTGAAGGGTCTGTTCGTTCCGGCCGAGAAGCTGTCGAACCAGTTCCAGCGCGGGCTGATGGGCCGCGACAGCGCCGGCATGAACTGGTTCATGGACCAGAACGTCATCACCCACACGTACGGTGCCTGGGCGTCGGTGGCCGGCACGCTGACGATGTCGGGCGCGAATCAGGGCCTGGCGACCGGCTGGGCGTCGACCTCGACGCTGACGCTGACGACGAACCAGACGCTCACGCTGCAGAAGGGGGACACGTTCCAGATCGCGAATGTCTTCGCGGTCAACCCGCAGAGCCGCCAGAGCTATCGGCAACTGCGGCACTTCGTCGTGCAGCAGGCCGTGACCGCGGCGTCCGGCGCGTTCCAGGTGACGGTCAGCCCAGCGCTGATCTACGGCGGCCAGTTCCAGAACGTGACCGCCTCGCCTGGCGCGACCGCCGCGATCCAGCCGTTCAGCCTGGCCACCGGCACCGCCAACGCGATCGTCTCGCCGCAGAACGTGCTGTTTCACCGCAACGCGGTGACGCTGGCGATGGCCGATCTGCCGCTGCCGCGTGGCGTGAACATGTCCGGCCGGGCGTCGTCCAAGGAAGCGGGGCTGTCGTTGCGGATCGTCGAGCAATACACGATCAACAACGACGCGCTGCCGTGCCGCATCGACTCGCTGTGGGGCTGGGCGTCGCTCTACAACGAACTCGGCGCGCGCGTCGCCGCCTGACCCCGCACACGAGGAACGGAGCACACCATGCCGAATCCCGGACCGGCCATCACCTCCACCCCGCAGACCAAGGCGGTGATGGCGCCCGTCAACACGATGGGTCAACCGAACGCGCTGCCGGCGGAAATGAACGCCTGCCGGCTGCTCGGGCTGTACCGCGGGGTGAACGCGAACGCCGCGAACACCGACCACCCGATCCCGATCCTGAACGCCGGCGTCTATTCGGTGTTCCAGGTCGTGATCACCAACGCGTCGATCTCGCTCACGACCGCCACCGGCGGTCTCTTCAGCGACGTCGGTGGCGGGGGCACGGCGGTCGTGGCCAGCGCGGCGCTCTCGGCGCTGACCGGCCCGACGATCGTCAATCAGCGGACGATCGCCTCGACCGCGCAGCGCACCGAGCAGACGCTGTACTGGCGCACCGGCACGCCCCAGGGCGCCGTGGCGACGTTCGACGTCTTCGTCTACGGGTACGACCTCACGGTCTACTCGCAGCCGACCTGATCGGAGGCGGCGCACCATGGGCACCACTTCCGACGTCGTCCGCGGCAACGCGGGCTCGATCCAGGTGATCGGCCTGCCGCTCACCCCGGCGCAGCTCGCGGCCAACACCAGCGCCGAACAGACCTTCGCGCTGCCCGGCGTCGAGGCGAACGCGATCATCGGCGGCGTGTCGTTCCTCGGCGCGATGACGGCCGCCACCGGCATCGTGAATGCCCGGATGGTGTCGGCCGGCGTGCTGGGGATCACCTTCTCCAACTCCGGCGCGGGCACGCCGACGCCGGCCGCGGGCGTGTACGCCGTGACGGTGCTGCGGCCGAACGTCTGGCCGCTACCGGTCAACGGCATCTGAGCGCGCGATGTCGGGCCTCTCGCCGATCGTCTCGCCCGCCGGCCCGGTCCAGGCGCTGTCGGTCGTCAACACCGCGCACGCCGCGGTGCTGCTGGCGGTCTGGCCCGGCCACTCGCCGAACTTCGTGCTGCTGCAGAACAGCGGCACGATTCCAGTCGCCGTGCGCCTGTCGCAGACCGGCGTCGCCCCGCCGGCGTTCCCCGTCGATCCGACGCCGGCCGACGGCGTGGTGGTGCTGCTGGCCGGGCAGACGCTGTCCGTCCCGATGCCCAAGGGCGCCGGCGGCGAGACCCGCATCACGGCGATCGGCTCGGCCGCCGGGCCGGCGATTCTCTACGCCACGCCCGTCAACTACCAGGCGTGACCGGTGCGACCGACCGATCTCATCCGCGACGCGCTGCGGGCGATCGGCGTCGCCGGGGTCGGCGCACCGATCAGCGCGGCCGACACGAACGACGCGTTCGCGACGCTGAACGGGCTGCTCGACCAGTGGTCGATCCAGAAGCTGATGGTGGCGTATCAGAACGAGATCGTGCACACGCTCGTGCCAGACGTCGACCGCTACTCGATCGGTCCGACCGGATCGATCGCTGCGCAGATGAATGCATCGATCGCGGCACCCGCGACGCTGATCGTGACGAGCGTGCTGTCCGGCTCGATCGTGCGGGACATGACCCTCGGCGCCCCGACCCTGGACGGCACGCGGATCACGCAGTTCGGCAGTGGCGTGGGCGGCTACGGACCGCGCGCCGTGGGAACGTACACGGTGAATCGGGTGCAGACCATGGCGCCGGCCACGATCTTCGGTCTGTATCCACGCCCTGTGTCCATCCGATCCGCCTTCGTGCGCACCAACGCCGGCGGCAGCGCCGCACTGGACTATCCGGTGAGCGTGCTGGCCGCCGCGAACTGGCAGCGCATCGCCCAGAAGAATCTGCCCGGCCCCTGGCCCCAGGCTGCGTACTTCCAGGCAACCGAGACCAACGGCAACATCTGGTACTGGCCAGTGCCGAGCCAGGCGAACGAAATGCATCTGTTCGCCGACGCGATCCTGACGCGCTTTGATCGCGTCGAAGAGGATCTGACGCTGCCGCAGGGCTACGATCTGGCGCTGCGCTACGGCCTGGCCGAGCTGCTGCTGGTCGACTACGGCGTGAAGGATGAGCTCATCATCCGCCAGGTCAAAGAGCTCGCCAAACGCGGCCGCGATCTGATCAAGGCCAGCAACGCGGTGCCGCAGGAGGTGATCGCGTTCGACCCGGCGATCGTCACGCGCGGCGGCGGCAATGCCGGCTGGATCCTGACCGGCGGCTTCACGCCCACGTGAGGCCGGACGATGCCCGACTTCAGCGGCTTCGTCGGCGACGCCTACACGGCGCCCTCGATCACCCAGGACGCCCAGGCGACCGAGAACTGGTATCCGGAGATCGACCCGGCCAAGCCGCAGGGCAGCCGCGGCGTGATCGCGCTGTACCCGACGCCCGGCATGCGCGCCACCGCGTTTCAGGATGCCGATCTGCACATGCCGGTGCGCGGCCTCTTCACGATGCCAGGCAGCCGCAATCTCGTAGGCGTGATCGGGAACTGGGTCGTCGTCTGGATCGCCGGCAGCGTCTCGTTCAATGCGGCACCGCTACTGGCCACCAGCACGGGCCCCGTCTCGATCACCGCCAATGCGACGCACGTGATGATTACCGACGGTTCCAGCAGCCGGTACTTCCTCGCCAACGACCTGTCGGTGTTCGGCATCATCAACGACGGCGGGTTCAACGGTGGCGTGCGCTGCGACATCGTCGACAACTTCATCGTCTATAACGCGCCCGGCGGAGCCTCCAAGCAGTGGGGAGCGACCAGCGCGCTCGCGTACACCTCTCCGCCGCTCTCGTATGCGCTGACGCTCAGCTCATTCGACAATCTGGTCACGCTGATCGTCGATCAGCGGCAAGTGGCGCTCCTGGGCGAACAGACGATGGAGTTCTGGAGCGACGTCGGGGCGTTCCCGTTCCCGTTCTCCATCATCGATGGCACCACCCGTCAGTTCGGTTGCCTCGCTCCCTACTCGGTGGCGCGATTCGGCGACGGCTTCGCCTGGCTCGGCCGCGACCAGCTCGGCCAGGGCGTCGTGCTGTATTGCGCGCACTACCAGGTGCAGCGCATCAGCACCCACGCCATCGAGAACGACCTGATCGGTCAGGTGCTGACGGACGCCTACGCGTTCACCTATCAGCTCGCCGGCCACGTGTTCTACGTGCTGCAGTTGCCGACCGCCGATCGGACGTGGGTCTATGACCTCTCCACGCAGATGTGGCATCGGCGCACCTCCATGGCGCCCGACGGATCGCTGCATCGGTGGCGCGCCACCTGCGCGGCCGTGTTCGACGGGTCGGTCATCGTCGGTGACTCCGAAGGGCGGCTCTACCGCCTGGACAATAGCTACCCCTTCGAGGACTCGCGCGCGGGGCCGCGGCAGATCCGTCGACTGCGCCGCGCGCCGCACCTGACGCGGGAGTTGAAGCGCCAGTTCTTCCACTCGCTGCAGGTCCAGTTTCAACCGGGCGTGGGCCTGCCGACGGGCCAGGGCGAGGATCCCCAGGCGATGCTGCGGTATTCCGATGACGGGGCGCACACCTGGTCGGACGTGATCACCGTGCCGATCGGGCGCATCGGCGAGTACCAGGCGCGCGCGATCTGGCGCCGGCTCGGCCAGGCGCGCGATCGCGTCTTCGAGGTCGCCATCACTGACCCGGTGCACGCGCCGATCATCAGCGCCAACCTCGAGCTGTCCGAGGGGGCCTCCTGATGGCGCGACCGGCCGTCCCGTTCTCGCGCCTGGTCGACAGCCTGGGCAACATCGCGCGCGAGTGGCGCGACTTCCTGGTGCCGTCGATTGCCGACTGGTCGCCGGCCGGCAACGGCATCACGTTTGCGGCGGCCAGCGGCACGTTCGTGCGGCGCGGTCAGCAGGTCGATGTCTATGCCGATGTGATGTGGCCGGTGACCGCCAGCGGCGCAGCGGCTCGGATCGCCGGCCTGCCGCATCCGGTGGGTACGGTACCGGCCGGCCTGGTCATCGGATTCAGCGACCTCGGCAGTCCCTGCACGCTGCTGGCCGTGGCCAACGGCACCTATCTCGAGCTCTACAGCGTCGCCGGCGCACCGCTCACCAACGCTGCGCTGTCCGGCAAACACATCGCCCTGTCGGGGACCTACCTGCTATGAACGCTCCGCTTCACGTGCGCGCGGCGCTCGACGTCGACCCTCTGGCCGCAAAGATGCTCGCGGTGCTGCGCGATGTCGTGCTGGCCGGCGATCTGGACATCCTCGAGGACCTGCTGCTGGACGAACCCGAGCAGGCGCCCTGCGAAGTCGTCCACCGCTTCGGCCCGGGCGTCTACATCCGCGAGCTCTCAATGCCGGCCGGCACGACGGCGATCGGCCATCACCATCGATTCCGCCACGTGAACATCGTGCTGGCCGGCCGCGTGACGGTGGTGGCCGATGACGGGTCGCTGCGCGAGATCGTGGCGCCGCACTTCTTCATCGCCGAGCCCGGCCGCAAGGTCGGCTACGTGCACGAAGACACTGTCTGGCAGAACATCTATGCCACGACGGAGACCGACGTCGAGCGACTGGAGGCGATGCTGATCCGCAAGTCGCCGGTGTTCCTGCGCCACCAGCAGCGGCGCGCCGCGCTCGCGCTCACCCATGAGGCCGACCGGCGCGACTTCGACGCCGTGCTGGCCGAGTCGGCTATCAGCGCCGAGCAGGCGGCGGCCGAGACCGAGAACCCGGACGATCAGATCCCGTTTCCGGAGGGCAGCTACGCCGTGCGCGTGGCGCCTTCGCCGATCCACGGTCAGGGCCTGTTCGCCACCAGCGGGCTGCAGGCCGGCGACATGATCGCGCCGGCGCTGATCGGCGGGTGCCGCACGCCGGCCGGCCGCTTCACGAACCATTCCACGGCGCCGAACGCGGTGATGCTGGCCCGACCCAACGGCGACGTCGACCTGGTCGCGATGGGACCGATCGAAGGCAGCCGCGGCGGCCAGCTCGGCGACGAGATCACGATCGATTACCGCACCGCGCTGGCGCTGCGGGATCGCCTGCGTCTGCAGATGCCGGAGGCCGCATGAGCGCCATTGCTGCGGCCGTCGGAAGCGTCGCCGGCGCCTACATCAGCTCGCGCGCGTCGACCAACGCTGCGAACACGCAAGCGGCGGCCGCGCGGGACGCAGCGGCCGCGCAGACGGCGGCCGCCGATCGCTCTGCGCAACTGCAGCATGACGCGACGATTCGCGGCCAGGACCTGCAGCAGCAGATGTTCCAGCAGGCGGCGGGCTACCTTGCGCCGTACCGCCAGGCGGGCGAGCGCGCGCTGTCGACGCTCGACTCCGAGCTGACGGACACCGGCCCGAACGGGCTGGCCAGACGTTTCACGCTCGATGACTTCTACCAGTACTCGCCGGCCTACGAGTTCCAGCGCCAGCAGGCGATGGGGCAGGCCGAGAACATGGCCAACCGATCGGGGGGCCTGCTGTCGGGCAACGCGCTGCAGGGCCTGAACACCTTCGCGCAGAACTATGCGCAGACCGCCTACCAGCAGGCGTTCAGCAACTTCCAGACCGAGCAGGCGAACCGCTACAGCCGTCTCATGGGCGTTGCGCAGCTCGGCGGCAACGCGGCGGCGGGCGCGGGCCAGGGCGCCATCAGCACCGGTCAGAACGTGGCGCAGACCGGCATGGCCGGCGCGCAGGGCATGGCCAGCGCGTACACGACCGGCGCCAACGCCGCCTCCGGCTACCTGACCTCGGGTGCCGCCGCGCAGGCCGCCGGCCAGGTCGGCTCCGCGAACGCACTGACCGGCGGCATCAACAGCTACCTCGGCTGGAACTATCTCTACGGCCGGAATCAACCCTCGTCGCCGGCGCCGGCCGGCCTGTCGCAGAACTACTGGCAGGGCCAGTTCAACCCGACGAGCTGATCGCCATGCCGCTCGACCCGTCCATCTCGCTGCAGGCCAAGGCCCCGGACCCGCTCCAGTCGATGGGGCAATGGCTCGGGCTGGCGCGCGCCAAGCAGCAGCTCGAGCGCGAGACGGCGACGCTGCCGACCGACATCGAGCGCAGCCGCGCCGAGTCGGACCTCGCGCGGATCAATGCAGAGCGCGCCCGGCGCACGCTCGACGATTACATCCGTTCGCAGCGGGCGGCGGCGGACACGGCCACGGCCGGCGCGAAGGTGGCCACCGAGAGCGCCGAGGCCGACATCCGCAGCCGGAAGGCGGCCGCCACGACCGCGGAGACGGGCGCGCAGCGCGCGGGATTCGAGCTCGCGGCCGACCAGATGCAGCTCATTCGGAACCAGACCAACCGATTCCTGAACGACCCCGACTTCGACCCGGCGAAGCCCAACCGCGACCGGATGATCGAGAAGATCGCCGACGTGCGCCAGGAACTGGTCGACTCCGGCGTGCCGCGGCCGATGGCCGAGGCGATGACGTCGCGCCTGATCGCGCAGGCGGCCAGCGATCCGAAAAGCGTGCGGCAGTCGCTGCTGACCGCGATCAACGCTGGCCTGGGCGCGCAGGGGCAGGCCGCGGCGGCGGTCCCCGGCGGGCCGGCGATCAGCACCGGCCAGCAGACCGCCGTGATCAACACCAATCCGATGGCCGGGCCGGTCGGGCGCGCCGTGCCCGGCACGGTGGCGCAGCAGCAGTTGCCGCCGACGGCGCAGACCGTGCAGGAGGTCGCCCCCGGGGTGTATCAGCCGGCGTTCGTCGGCCCGCAGGGAGGCGGCATCCGGCCGCCAGGCGCGCCGCAGGCTCCGGCCGGTATGTCGACCCCAACCGCCCCCGGATCGCCCGCCGGCGCCTCGCCTGCGCAGCCGCAGAGGGGGTTCGTGCCGGCCGGTCCGCCGATGGGCGCCGA
>DAISWF010000135.1:7778-15393 GCA_036826495.1 Burkholderiaceae bacterium | reverse complement strand
TCGGGCGGCGAGAAGAAGCGCAACGAGGTGCTGCAGATGGCGCTGCTCGAGCCGCGGCTGGCGATCCTCGACGAGACCGATTCCGGGCTGGACATCGATGCGCTGCGGATCGTCGCCGAGGGCGTCAACCGGCTGCGCAGCCCCGAGCGCTCGATGATCGTCATCACCCACTATCCTCGCCTGCTCGAGCATATCGTGCCCGACCATGTGCACGTGCTCGCGCAGGGCCGCATCGTGCACAGCGGCGGCCCGGCGCTGGCGCTGGAGCTCGAGGAGCGCGGCTACGGCTGGATCCCGGGCGCGCAGGCGACGGCCGGAGCCGCGGCGGCGGGAGTACGGCGATGAGCGGCGTGGCGACGAAGGACGCCGCGATCCGGGGCGCGGCGGCGGGCGGCCCGGCGGCGGGCGGCCCGGCTGCGAGCGGCGCAGCAGCGAGCGGCGCAGCGGCCCGGCTCGCGGCGTTCCCGGCGCTGGCCGCGCGCCTGCCGGGCGCGGATCTGCCGTGGCTGGCCGCGCTGCGGCGGCGCGCGATCGAGCGCTTCGCCGACGCCGGCTGGCCGACCGGCCGGCTCGACGCCTGGCGGCACACATCGCTCGCCGCGCTGGAGACGCAGCGCTTCGCGCCGGCGGCGAACGCGCGGCCCGAGGCGCTGCTCAAACGGCTGCGCCGCGACGGTGCCGTCGACGGCCACCGGCTGGTGTTCGTCGACGGCGAGTTCGCGCCGTCGCTGTCGGCGATCGGCCCGCTGCCGGCGGGCGTCGGGATCGGCGCGCTGTCGGACGTGCTGCGCACGCGCACGCCGCGCCTGGAGGCGCTGAACCTGGAAGCGCTGAACCTGGAAGCGCCGCACCTGGAAGCGCCGAACCTCGAGGCGCTGCACTTCGAAGCGCTGTACGGCAGCGCCGACGACGGCGAGGCGCCGGCGGCGCTGAACGCGGCGCTCGCCAGCGACGGCGCGGTGATCCGGCTGGCCCGCGGAGTCCTTGTCGATGCGCCGATCCATCTGGTGTTCATCGGCGGCGTGCGTCGCGGCGAGAGCCACGTGCGCAACCTGGTGAGCGCCGCCGCCGGCGCGCGGGCGGTCATCGTCGAGCATCACGTCGGCGACGACGATGCCGCAGCGCTCACCACCACCGTCACCCGCATCGACGCCGGCGCCGATGCCCGCATCACCCATCTGAAACTGCAGCAGGAGCCGCCGCAGGCGGTGCACCTGGCGACGGTCGACGCCGTGCAGGCGCGCGGCGCCGCCTTCGCGTCGCATTCGCTGGCGCTCGGCGCGCGGCTGGCGCGCGTCGACCTGCATACCCGCCTCGACGGCGAAGGCTGCGATGCCTTGCTCAACGGCCTGTACCTGGTCGACGGCCGCCGCCACGTCGATCACCACACCCGCATCGAACATGCGCAGCCGCGCGGCACCAGCCACGAGCATTACCGCGGCATCGTCGACGACGTCGGGCACGGCGTGTTCTGCGGACGCATCGTCGTCGCCCCCGGCGCGGCACGCACCGATGCGCTGCAGCGCACCGACAGCCTGCTGCTGTCGCCGCAGGCGCAGGCCGATGCGCGCCCCGAGCTCGAGATCTATGCCGACGACGTCAAGTGCGCGCACGGTGCGACCGTCGGCCAGATCGACGAGGAGAGCCTCTTCTATCTGCGCTCGCGCGGGCTCGACCTCGCCCATGCGCGCGACCTGCTGATCTGGGCCTTCGCCGCCGAGGTGCTGATGCGCATCGACGTGCCGTCGCTGCGCGCGTACGCCGAAGCCGCGGTCCGCGCCCGGCTGCCGGGCGGCGCGCTGCCGGAGACCTCCCGATGAACGATTTCGCCGCCGACTTCCCGATCCTGTCGCGCCCGGTGCACGGCAGGCGGCTCGTCTATCTGGACAACGCCGCGACCACCCAGAAGCCCGAGGCGGTGATCGAGGCCGAGCGCCGCTTCTATCGCGAATCCAATGCCAACATCCATCGCGGCGTGCACTGGCTGTCCGAGCATGCGACCGGGCTGTACGAGGCGGCGCGCGAGCGCGTGCGCAGGTTCCTGAACGCCGCGCACGCCGACGAGATCGTCTTCGTCCGCGGCACCACCGAGGCGATCAACCTGGTCGCCTGGAGCTGGGCGCGTCCGCGGCTCGCGCCCGGCGACGAGATCCTGGTCACCGGCATGGAGCACCATTCGAACATCGTGCCCTGGCAGCTCGTCTGCGCACAGACCGGCGCGGTGCTCAGGTACGTGCCGATCACCGAGCGCGGCGAGCTCGAGCCGGGCGCCTTCGATGCGCTGCTGGGTCCGCGCACCCGGCTGGCGGCGATCACGCAGGTGTCCAATGCGCTGGGCACGGTGAATCCGGTGGCGGAGATGATCCGCAGCGCGCATGCGAAGGGCGTGCCGGTGCTGGTCGACGGCGCGCAGGCGGTCGCCCATCAGCGGGTCGACGTGCAGGCGCTGGATGCCGACTTCTACGCGTTCTCGGGGCACAAGCTGTACGGGCCGACCGGCATCGGCGCGCTCCATGGGCGGCGCGAGCTGCTGGCGGCGATGCCGCCGTGGCAGGGCGGCGGCGACATGATCCGCACGGTGAGCTTCGAGGCCAGCACCTGGGCCGAGCCGCCGGCGCGCTTCGAGGCCGGCACGCCCAACATCGCCGGCGCGGTGGCGCTCGCCGCGGCGATCGACTACGTCGACGGCATCGGCCTGGAGCGCATCGCAGCCCACGAGCACCGGCTGCTCGTGCAGGCCACCGACGCGCTGCAGCGGCTGCCCGGCGTGCGGCTGTACGGCACCGCCGCGCACAAGAGCGGCATCGTGTCGTTCACCGTGCAGGGCATCCATCCGCACGACCTGGGCACGATCCTGGACGCCGACGGCGTAGCGATCCGCGCCGGCCATCATTGCGCGATGCCGGTGATGGCCCGCTTCGGCATCCCCGGCACCGCGCGCGCATCGTTCGCGCTGTACAACGACGACGACGACGTCGCCGCGCTGGTCGCCGGCATCCGCAAGGCGCAGCGGCTGTTCCGGACGGAGCACGCAGCATGAACGCCGCACGGCGGAGCCGGGGTTTCGGCGAGCTTCGCTCGCCGCCGGCGGAGCGGGCGCCGCATGCTTGCGGCGCCCTCCCGCATGATCGGCGTTCGCGCCCCCTTGGGGGGCCTGCCCGCAGGGCCTTGGGGGCACCATGAGCGACCTGCGCGAGCTCTATCAGGAGGTGATCTTCGATCACAACCGCAGCCCGCGGAACTTCCATCCACTGGCCGATGCCGACCGCAGTGCCGACGGCCACAACCCGCTATGCGGCGACCAGCTCACCGTGTACCTGCGCATCGACGGCGACCGCGTCGCCGACGCGAGCTTCGTCGGTCATGGCTGCGCGATCTCCACCGCGTCGGCGTCGCTGATGACCGAAGCGGTCAAGGGACGCTCGCTCGCCGAGGTCGAGGCGCTGTTCCAGGCATTCCACACGATGCTCACCGATGCAGCGCCCGCACCGGACCCCCACGATCTCGGCAAGCTCGAGGTGTTCTCCGGCGTGCGCGAGTTCCCGGCGCGCGTCAAGTGCGCGACGCTGGCCTGGCACACGCTGCGCAACGCGCTGGCGGGCATCCGCGGCACTGCGCAGACCGAATGAAGGAGGAATGACAGATGGGCGGCGGCAGGCATGGCGAGATCACCGAGGTCATCCTCGAGCGCGACTGCCCGGCGGTGGCGGTGCCCTGGGGCACGCCGGTCACGCTGCAGGCGGGGCGCACCGGCTACATCAGCCAGCGGCTGGGCGGCACCTTCACGGTGATGGTCGACGGCAATCTGTACCGGATCGACGGCCGGCATGCCGATGCGCTGGGGCTCGACGACGACGCATTGACGCCGGCCAACGATGGGCACGATGGCGGGCACGACAGCGGGCTCGATGAAGGGCCGGTCACCGCGGAATCGGTCGAGGCCGCCGCCTGGCAGCGGATGGCCTCCTGTTACGACCCGGAGATCCCGGTGGACATCGTCGACCTGGGGCTGGTGTACGGCTGCGAGGTCGCGCCGGCGGCCGACGGGCGCTTCCGCATCGCCGTGCGGATGACGCTGACCGCGCCCGGCTGCGGCATGGGCACCCTGCTCGCCGACGAGGTCAAGCAGAAGCTCGAAGGCATCCGCGGCGTCGAGCGGGTCGACGTGGACCTGGTCTGGGATCCGCCGTGGAGCCGCGAGATGATGTCGGAAGCGGCGCGGCTCGAGATGGGGCTGATGTAGGGGGTCCCCGTGCTCTCCGGCGACGGAAACGGCATCATGACGACCGTGCGCGGCGCAGTCCGCGAATCGATCGGAGACAGGGGAGGACGTCATCGATGAACAAGGTGTTCGAGCAGGTGGTACCCGGCAAGCATGGCCTGGCGATCGAGCTTCGGCCCGGCCAGCACATGCGCGTCGTCGATCTCGAAGGACGGCAGGTCGTCGACATGGCGCTGTTCAACTTCGACAACCCGCGCGAGAAGCTGTCGACCTCGTACTCGCGCACGCGCTACCTGCCGAAGGCCGTCGGCGACTACATCCCGCGCGATCGTCTCGGCGCCGGCGACACGCTGATGTCGACCTTGTGCCGGCCGATGATGACGATCATCGACGAGACCGCGCCCGAGAAAGGCGTGCACGACTGCCACAACCGGATGTGCAACCGCTTCCTGTACGAGGTGCAGCTAGGCCTGGAGCCGCAGGACGGCTGCCACGAGATCATCAGCAAGGCGGTGGCCCGCTACGGCCTGCTGCCCGAGGACATTCCCGACACCTTCGACATCAACATGCGCTACGAGCACGACTGCACGCAGCATCGCTGGCACATCGGCCTGCCGGCCAGCCGCGCCGGCGACTGGGTCGAGTTCCGCGCCGAGATGCCGCTGATCGTCGGGCTGTCGGTCTGCCCGCTCGAATCCGGCCAGTGCAACGGCGGCAGGTCGACGCCGGTGCGGGTCGAGATCCATCAACCGCACGTCTGATCCCGAGGCTCCCTGCATGACGACGATGACCGGCGGCGAAGCGCTGGCGCTGCAGCTCGTTCGCGAGGGCGTCACCGACGTCTTCGGCATTCCCGGCGTGCAGCTCGACTGGGCGGTCGACGGCCTGGTGCAGCAGACCGGGCGGCTGCGCCTGATCACGCCGCGCCACGAGCAGGCGACGACCTACATGGCCGACGGCTATGCCCGGCTGAGCGGCCGCCCCGGGGTCGCGATGGTGGTACCGGGCCCCGGTGTGCTGAATGCGCTCGCCGGGCTGTCGACCGCCTGGGCCTGCTCGTCGCCGGTGCTGCTGATCGCCGGGCAGATTCCGTCGCAATCGATCGGCAAGGGTCTCGGGCTGCTGCACGAGATCCCGGGCCAGTCGCAGATGCTGCGGTCGCTGACCAAGTGGCATGCGCTGGCGCGCACGCCGCAGGAGATTCCGTCGCTGGTCAGCGAGGCCTTCGCGCAACTGCGCGAAGGACGGCCGCGGCCGGTGGCGCTGGAGATTCCGCCCGACGTGCTGCAGGCGAAAGCCGAGATCGCGCTGAGCGATCCGGTGCAGCGCGCGCCGCGGCCGCCGGACCGCGAGGCGATCGCGGCGGCCGCCCGGCTGCTCGCGCAGGCGCGGCTGCCGGTGATCTGGGCCGGCGGCGGCGCGGCGGCGGCTGGTGCCGGCGCCGAGCTCGCGGCGCTGGCGCGCCGGCTGCGCGCGCCGGTGCTGCTGAACGATCACGGCGCCGGCGAGCTGTCCGCCGACGATCCGTGGGCGCTGCCGGCCCTCGCCGGCCGGGCGCTGCTGCCGCATGCCGACGTGGTGCTGGTGCTCGGCAGCCGCTTCGTCGACGGGCGCGGCGCGCCGTTCCCGATGAACGCCGCGAGCCGGCGGATCGGCATCAACGCCGACCCGGCGGATCTCGGCGAGCCGCGCCGCTACGACATCGCACTGGTCGCCGATGCGCGTGAAGGCGCGCGGGCCCTCCTGCAGGCGCTGGATGCGGTCGGCGTACCGGCGGCAGCGGCCGGCCCGGCGGACGGTCCGGCGGACGGTCCGTCGGCTGACCCTGCGGCCGATCCCGCGGCCCGTCCTGCGGCCGACCCGGCGACGCGCGAACGGCTCGCTCAGGTGGCGGCCTTGCGCGGCTGGTGCACCACGCAGTTCGCCGACGTCGTGCCGCAGGTATCGTGGGCGCAGGCGCTGCGCGCCGCGATGCCCGACGACGCGGTGCTGGTCAGCGAGCTGACCCAGGTCGGCTACTACGCCAACGTCGCGTTCCCGGTGCGCCGGCCGCGCGGCCTGCTGACACCCGGCTTCCAGGGCACGCTCGGCTACGGTTATCCGACCGCGCTGGGCGCCGCCTTCGGCGCGCCACAGCGGCGCGTCGTCTCGATCACCGGCGACGGCGGCTTCGGCTGGAGCCTGCAGGAGCTCGCGACCGCGGCCCGCTACCAGGTGCCGGCCACCGTCGTCGTGTTCGCCGACGGCCGCTTCGGCAACGTGCACCGTATGCAGCAGAACCAGTTCGGCCGCGGCGTCGGTACCGAGCTGCACAACCCCGACTTCGTCGCGCTGGCGCGCAGCTTCGGCGTCGACGCGCAGCAGGCCGACAGCCCCGAGGCACTGCAGGCGGCGCTGACCCGCTCGCTGGCCAGCGCCGGTCCGTCACTGATCGCGGTGCCGGTCGGCGAGATGGCGAGCCCCTGGCATCTGTGGCACACCTATGCGGCGCCGCCGCGGCCCGCGCCGCCGAATCCGCTGGGGCCGCCGCCGGGGTAAGCGGCGGGGACTGAGTGCGTTTCAGCGGAAACGCCGGGGTGCGGATTTCCGGATGCGCATCACCTGTCCGGCACTGCGATCAGGCTACCTTCTGCGTTACCGCATCCTGCAGTAAGCCACGCTCCCGCTGGTTGGATTCGCAGAGCGCCGCGTGCCGGCGCCGCGCCGATCTTCACGCGGTGCTGCCATTCATGAGTCGACATCACCGTCGCGAAGCGCGATTGCAGCATCACGCTGAACACGCGCTGGATCGCTTCAGCACTGGCGAAGCCGGCCCGATTGCGAGATGACGGCGCAGATACGCAGCCGATGCTGCGATACGCACTCCGTTTTCTTACAAATAGACCTATTGACTGAACAAATTGATTGATCTACATTGGCGCCCTGCTCACTGCGACACCATGGCCCAGGAGACACGCATGCGCTGGATCACACTTCTGTTTCTCGCATTCCTATGGACTTCCGCTCAGGCGCAGACCTATCCGTCGAGGGCGGTTCGGATCATCGTGCCGTTCGCGCCGGGAGGCTCCGACGTGCTGATCCGGGCGATCGGCGCCGAGCTGACGCAGAAGTGGGGACAGCCGGTGGTGATCGAGAATCGGCCGGGCGCCGATTCGCTGATCGGTGCGGAGCTCGTCGCCAACGCACCGGCCGACGGCCATACCCTGCTCGCCACGGTCGATACCACCATGGTCATCAACCGCTTCGTGTACAGGAAGCTGCCGTACGACCCGGACAAGAGCTTTGCGCCGATCTCGCTGCTCGCGCAGACCGACTTCCTGATCCTGGCGCATCCATCGGTGCCGGCGAATGACCTGCGCGAGCTGATCGCGCTCGCCAGGGCCAAGCCGGACT
>DAISWF010000135.1:0-7768 GCA_036826495.1 Burkholderiaceae bacterium | reverse complement strand
GCTCCTACGCGCGCGGCAGCCAGGCCGACCTGATGTTCCAGGCGCTGAATCGACGCGAGGGGGTCAACCTGCTGGCGGTTCCGTACAAGGGTGTCTCGGCGACGCTGGCCGCCGCCGCGGCCGGCGAGGTACAGCTCGCCACCGGCGGTCAGAACGTGATCGCGCCGCTCGTCCGGGCAGGCAAGCTGAAGGCGCTGGCGATCGCCGGCTCGTCGCGCGGCAGCTTCCTGCCGCAGATCCGGACGACCGCCGAGCAAGGCTATCCCTATGCACTGGCAGCGCTGTGGTACGGGCTGTACGCGCCGGCCGGCACGCCCGAAGCGGTGCTTCGAAGCATCCACCGCGACGTCACCGCCGTGCTCAAGGACA
The DNA here is from genome assembly GCA_036826495.1 of Burkholderiaceae bacterium. GTDB lineage: Bacteria > Pseudomonadota > Gammaproteobacteria > Burkholderiales > Burkholderiaceae_E > DAISWF01. The sequence continues at coordinate 7,399 of DAISWF010000135.1, read as the reverse complement.
AGGACTTCGCGCAGAAGAACCTGATCGACCAGGGTCTGACGCCGGTCGCCAGCAGCCCCGAGGAGCTGGCGCGCCGAACCGCCGCCGATGTCCGCCGAACGGCGGAGCTGGTCCAGTCGATGGACATCAAACCGGAGTAGCCCATGACGATCGTCAACGGAAAGATCGCGGTCGAGGAGCACTGGGACTCGCCCGACGTCGACACCACCGGCAGTTTCAGCTTCATCGACGGCAGCTATTTCGCCAAAGTCAGCCAACGGCTGAAGGACGTCGATCGCCGCATCGACGACATGGATGCCTGCGGGATCGCCACCGCTGTCATCTCGCTGACCCAGCCGGGCATCGAGGGCGTCGCCGACCGCAGACGCGCCGTCGATCTGGCCCGCCGGATGAACGACCATGCGGCCAACGAACTGGCCCGGCGCCATCCCCAGCGACTGCGGACATTCGCCTGCGTGCCGCTGCAGGATCCGGAGGCCGCGGCGCTCGAGCTGCGCCGTGCCTGCGACGAGCTCGGCTGCCTGGGTGCACTGGTCAACGGCTTCAGCAACGTCGGCGACGATCAGACGGCTCAGTACCTGGACGAACCGCAGGTCGCGCCGTTCTGGCAATGCGTCAGCGACCTGGACGTGCCCGTCTACCTGCATCCCCGGATGCCGCTGCCGAGCCAGCGGCGGATCTATCAGGGGTACGCCGGGCTGGTCGGATCGACCTGGGGCTTCGGCGTCGAGACCGCGACCCATGCGCTCAGGCTGATGCTCAGCGGCCTGTTCGATCGTCATCCGTCGATCAACGTGATCCTCGGCCATCTGGGCGAGGGGCTGCCGTTCACGCTGCCCCGGGTCGAACACCGGCTGCGCCACCAGCAGGGCCAGGATTCGCACGGCGCGCACCGCAAGCCGCCGATGCACTACCTGTGCAACAACTTCTATCTGACCACCTCGGGCACGTTCCGTACCCAGGCATTGCTGAACACGATGCTCGAAACCGGCTCGGACCGCCTGCTGTTCGCAGTCGACTACCCCTACGAGTCGATGCGGGAGATCAGCGCCTGGTTCGACGACTGTCCGATCGGTCCTGCGGACAAGGCCAAGATCGGGGCAGCCAACGCTCGCAGGCTGTTCAAGCTGGCGTCCTGAGCGCCAGCGCGTCTGCATCCCCAACCGATTCCCCTCCACACGCCAACAGATACGAGAGAAACCACATGAGCATCGGATCACGCGCCAAGCACTGGAACGACTTCGAAATCGGCGAAAGGCTCGAAACCTGCGGTCGCACTGTCGAAAGCGGCGACGTCAGCCTGTTCGCCGGGCTGTCGGGCGATTTCAATCCGATGCACATCGACGAAGTCCATGCGTCGAAGGCGCCGTTCGGCACCCGGATCGCGCATGGATTGCTCACGCTGGCGATCTCGTCGGGGCAGTTGAACCAGTTGGGCGTGTTCGAAGGAACGACGCTCGGCTTCCTCGGCATGGATGACGTGCGCTTCTCCAATCCGGTCCGCTTCGGCGACACGGTCCGCACCATCGCCCGCATCGTCGGCGCGCGCGCGTCGGCCAAGCCCGGACGGGGCGTCGTCTCGATGAAGATCGAAGTCGTCAACCAGAAGGACGAGATCGTGCTTGCCTACGACCAGGCGTTGCTGATGAGCGGGCGGGCCTGAGCGGGCGAGCATGCACGCAAGACCCGAAACCCTGGGCGACGCGCTGACCGCGCAGGCATCGCTGCGGCCGCAGGCTCCGGCGCTGCGTTTTCCGCTGCAGGGCGGTGAACTGAGCTTCGGCGAATGGCACGCGAGCGCCCGCGCGCTCGCGGCCGGACTGCGGCAGCGGGGGCTGCGGCCCGGCGAACGACTGGCGCTGCTGGCCGAGAACCGGATCGAATGGCCGATCGTGCAGATGGCCGCCGCCTACGCCGGCCTGGTGCTGGTGCCGATCAACACGCATTTTCGCGAAAGGGACCTGTGCTACGCCCTGTCCCAGTCAGGGGCCCGTGCGATCGTTCTCAGCGAATCGTTCCGGTCGAACGATTTCCTGTCGCTGCTGGACGCAGTCAGGCCGCAGTTGCCGGCACTCGAGCAGGTGTTCCTGATCGGCGTCTCGCGCGCCGGCCACGCCACCCTCGAACAACTGATCGGCGACGGCGGTCGCAGCGCGCCGGCAGACCTGCCGGCGGTGCGGCCCGACGATGCGGCCGCGATCATCTATACGTCAGGCACGACCGGGTTTCCGAAGGGCGCGGTGCTCAAGCATCGCGGCGTGGTGGCCAACGGGACGCTGATGCTGTCCCGCCTGGGCGTGACCTCGTCCGACCGGATCACGTCGATCGTGCCGATGTTCCACAGCGCCTCTTACTGCGCGACCATGCCGGCGCTGCTGACGCTCGGCTGTTGCTACGTCGGCATCGACGCCTTCGACCCGGAACGGATGATGCGCCTGATCAGCGCCGAGCGCGCCACCGTGCACATCGCGGTGCCGACGACGCTGCACGCCATGCTCCACCATCCACGTCGCGCCGACTACGACCTGTCGTCGCTTAGAGTGGGCACCTGCGGCGGTTCCGACGTAGACCCAGCGTTGATGCGCGAGTGCGCGGAAGGCTTCCCGTTTCCCGGCCTGGTGCAGGTCTACGGCCTGACCGAGGCGTGCGGCATCTTCCCCTGCTCCCTTCCCGACGATCCGGCCCGCTTCGATACCGCCGGTACGCTGCTGGACGGCTATGAATTGCGCATCGTCGTCCCCGGCGAGCCGCGTTCACCCGCAGCGACCAGCCAGATCGGCGAGATCGAAGTCCGGAGCCGCTACACGATGCTCGAATACTTCGACCAGCCGGACGCGACCCGCGGCGTGCTGGCCCCCGACGGCTGGCTGCGTACCGGAGATCTCGGCTATCTGCGCGGCGACGGCCATCTGGTGCTCGCCGGCGGCCGGCTGAAGGACATGATCATCCGCGGGGGCGAGAACATCTATCCGGCCGAAATCGAGCACGTGCTGTCGGCTCATCCGGACGTGCTGCAGGCGGCGGTGTTCGGCATTCCGGACCCCCATTTCGGCGAAGTCGTGGCGGCCGCGGTGCGCACCCGCGTGCCGGTCGGCGCCGCCGCGCTGGCCGATCACTGCGCCCGGCAGATCGCGCGGTTCAAGGTGCCGGCGCTGTTCTTCCGGGTCGATGCCTATCCGCTGACGCCCAGCGGCAAAATCAGGAAGGTGCTGCTGCGACAGATGGCGGCGGACCATCGGCTGGAGGTCCTCCCGTGAACGACGTGCCCTCCACCCGGCCTCGTCCCGTGCCGACGCCGGAGACCGCTCATTTCTGGGAAGGCACCCGCGCCGGCCGCTTGCTGCTGCAGCGGTGTGAGCCCTGCGGCCGGTGCTACTTTCCGCCGCGCCCGTTCTGCCCCCGCTGCCACGGCAGCGAGGTGACCGTGGTCGACGCCACCGGTCGCGCCAGCCTGTACAGCTACGTCGTCTCGCACCTGCCGGCACCGGGGTTCGAGCCGCCCTACGTGATCGCAGTGGTGCAGCTCGACGAAGGCCCGCGCATGATGACCAATCTGGTCGGCGTCGAACCCGACCCAGCCCGGCTCCGGCTGGATCAGCGGCTCACGGTGGTCTATCAGGACATCGGCGGCGGCATCAGCCTGCCGCTGTTCACGCCCGAGGCGGACCATGTCTAGGCCGATCGTCGCCATCGTCGGCGCGGCCGAGACGACGCGCATGGGCAAGGTGCCGGACATGTCGCAGATCCAGCTACATGCGGATGCAGCACTGAACGCGATCCGGGATGCCGGGCTGCAGCCCGGCAACATCGACGGCATCGCGACTGCCGGAGAGACGCCGGAATCGATCGCGCACTACCTGGGCATCGAGCCGACCTGGATCGATGCCACCGGCGTCGGTGGCTGTTCGTTCATGATGCACGTCCGGCATGCCGCGGCGGCGATCCGCGACGGGCTGTGCCGGACCGTGCTGATCACCCATGGCGAAAGCGGCCGTTCACGGATCGCGGCGGCCGGCTTTCCGCATCCGTCGCCGGGCAGCCTGGGCCATCAGTTCGAGACGCCGTTCGGAACCGTCGGGCCTCCCACGATGTTCACGCTGCCGGTGCTGCGCTATCTGAAGCACCACGGCCTGCGCGAGGAGGACCTCGCCACCGTCGCGGTCGTCCAGAGAGAATGGGCGGCGCTCAATCCGCGCGCCGCCCAGAAAGCGCCGATCACGGTGGACGACGTGATGGCCTCGCGGATGATCGTCTATCCGTTCCGGATGCTGATGTGCTGCCTGGTCACCGACGGCGGCGGTGCGCTGGTCCTGACCTCCGACGAGCGCGCCCGCGATCTGCCGTCGACGCCCGTGTATCTGATCGGCTCCGGCGAAAGCGTCGAGACGCCGATGGTCAGCCAGATGGAAGACTTCACCACGTCGCGGGCGTTCCGGACCTCGGGCAGGCTGGCGTTCGAATCGGCCGGGATCCGGCATGGCGACGTCGACCATCTGATGATCTACGATGCGTTCGCGCATCTGCCGATGTACGGTCTCGAGGACCTCGGCTTCTGCCGGCCGGGTGAGGCCGCCACCTTAATTCGGCAGCGGTACACCGCGCCGGGAGGGACGCTTCCGACGAATACCAACGGCGGCGGCCTGAGCTACATGCATTCCGGCATGTACGGCATGTACGCATTGCAGGAGAGCGTGCGCCAGATGCGGGGGACGGCGGCCGCCCAGGTGCCGGGGGCGAAGATCTCGGTATGCCATGGCGTGGGAGGCATGTTCGCGGCCAGCGCGACCATCGTGCTCTCCAACCAGCGGCCGGCGTGACGAGCCCACCTCGGCCATGCGCATCGCCCCGGAAGCCTGCTAGGCAGCTTCCAGTCCCCGGAACAACACCTGGACCAGGGTATCGCTCAGCATCTGCACGGCATCCGGTTCGGCGACGTCGTAGTCGTAAACCTCGCGCAGCAGCGCGGCCAGACTGAAGCTCAGGCTGCCGGCGCCGACCAGGATGTTCGTCACTTCGCGCACCGGCATCCGCCGGATCACGCCCGCCCGCATGGCTTCGTCGATCACGGAGTCGAACGCCTGATATCCCCGCAGCATGTATCGCTTGGCCAGCCAACGCAGGCGCGGCGTCGGCTGCATGCCTTCGTGGATCAGGATGCGGGTGAGCTGTGGATCCGCTGCATTGCTGAGGATGAAGCGGCGCACGATCACCTTCAGCTTCGCCAGCGGGTCCAGATCCTGCAGGTCTGCGAACGAGATCGGGAACACGCTGCCCCGCACGTGCATGATCCGTTCGACGGCAGCCTTCCACAGCTTCTCCTTGCTGCCGAAGTGATAGTGGACCATCGACTGGGTCAGCCCGGCATCTTTCGCGATCTGGCCGGTGCTGACGGCGTCGTAGCCGTGCTGGGCGAACAGCGCCACCGCCGACGCCAGCAGCCGGTCGGCCGGGCTGACCGACGCCAGTTCGGGCGACGTGCGGGACGCCGGCGAACCGGGTCGGGAACGGGAGGACGCGCGCACGGGCGACGTGGTCATGGCGATGCCGGTTGAATCCGAGTCGCGTCGATTCTAAGGCAACCGTCGATCGATCCGGCTGAAAATTCGATCGACCGAACGGCTGACTGCGTCATCCATATGTGAATGCATAGGGCCGTGCCTCGCTGAGGAGCGAACGCATCGCGCGGTCCACCCGCCGCGCCGGCTCGGCCGCCGTGGGAGGGCGAACGCTGGCTGCCATCCTTGCATTTTGAACATTCGATATTCAAAATGCAAGGATGTATGATCGCCTCGCATCTTCCCGGGTCGACCAGGCGCTGGCCCGCAGCCCCGCCGTCGCGATCCTCGGTCCGCGTCAGGTCGGCAAAACCACCCTCGCGCGCGCCATGGCGGCAGCGCGGCCCGATTCGATCTACCTGGACCTGGAGACCGCTGCCGATCTGGCGAAGCTGACCGACCCGGCGCGCTTCCTCGCGGCGCGCCGCGACCGGCTCGTGGTGCTCGACGAGGTCCAGAACATGCCCGGGCTGTTCTCCGAGCTGCGGGCCGAGATCGACGCCGACCGACGACCGGGTCGTTTCCTGCTGCTGGGCTCGGCATCGTTCCGGCTGCTGCGGCAGTCGCAGACGCTGGCCGGACGCCTCGAGGTGGTCGACATGGCGCCGCTGCTGCTGCCCGAGGTCGCCCGGCGGTTCGAGGACATCGAGCGGCTGTGGGTCCGGGGCGGCTTTCCGGGCAGCTACACCGCGTCGCTCGAGGCCGACTCCTGGCAATGGCGGCAGGATTTCGTGCGGCATTTCCTTAACGTCGACTTACCCGCGCTCGGGATCGGTATCGATCCGCAGAGCATGGGCCGGTTCTGGCGGATGCTCGCCCACCTGCACGGACAGCTATTGAACGCGTCCGCACTGTCGCGCTCGCTCGGCGTATCGGCCCCCACGGTGAGCCGATGGCTCGACCACCTGGTCGATGCGCTGGTGGTGCGCAGGCTCGAGCCCTGGCATGCGAACCTCGGCAAGCGGCTCGTGAAGTCGCCGAAGGTCTACCTGCGCGACCCCGGCCTGCTGCACGCGCTGCTCGGCATCCGGAACGCCGACGACCTGTCCGGCCATCCGGCAGCGGGTGCATCGTGGGAAGGCTTCGTCGTGGAGCAGGTGTGTGCGCGGCTGCCCGCCGACGTGCCGGTGAGCTTCTACCGGACCGCGGCAGGCGCTGAGCTCGATCTGCTGGTGGAGGCCGGCGGCCGTCGCATCGGCATCGAGGCGAAGCTGTCGTCCGCACCGACCGTCACCAAGGGCTTCTGGCAGGCCTGCGTGGATACAAACGTATCCGAGGCGTGGGTGGTCGCGCCGGTGCGCGAAGGCTGGCCGATCGGGGACCGTGCGCGGGTGATGTCACCGCTGGAGATGCCGATTGAAGAGATCTCCTGAAAGATGCCGGCGCCGTAGGGGCCGACGCCCCGATCGGTAGGAGACGCGCCTCGATCACACCGGCGTTTCCGCGGGAACGGGTCGACGGAATCGGCTCCAGTGCAGGCATGATGCGGCATGAACTCTGAGACAAGGCGCCTGCCGAGGCCAGCGGTGCAGCGCATCGCCAGCGATCTGCGCGGTGCCAGCCGCCTGGCGATCGACGCCACGCTGGGCCTGACCGACCTGGTCGAGAACCTGCACCGCAACATCTCGCTGGCGCCGGCGCCGCTGGGGCAGGTATCACAGCGGCCGACCACCGGCATCACCGGGCTCGTCTACCGCAGCATCCGTGGCGTCACGCGGCTCGTGGGCGGCAGCCTGGACGCGCTGCTGGGCCAGGTGGGTTCGCTGCTCGGCACGCCGGCAGGCGCGGCCGCGCAGCCGGCGGCCCCCGAGCGCGAGACGCTGCTTGCAGCGTTGAACGGCGTG
>DAISWF010000134.1:6310-15464 GCA_036826495.1 Burkholderiaceae bacterium | reverse complement strand
GCGCCGCGCGCCCGGGGGGCCGGGAGGTGGAGCGGGCCGGCCACCGCCGATCCGCTTTCCGTAGTGATTTGTTCAGCCATCCGGACGATAATCGAAACAAAACTCAGCGTCTGTCCGGCGAATATATAGCAATCCACGGTCAACACAGGTCCGCTGCCATGCCCGCCGAATCGATTCCGGTCGCGCCCGCGCCCTTCGCCGAGGGGCTGGTCGAACGTTCCGAGCTGCGCCGGCGGATCACGCTGGCCTGCCGGCGGCCGGAGGCGCAGGCGGTGCAGGAGCTGCTGCCGCAGGCCGAGCTGACCGAGCCCGTCGCCCGCGCGGGGCGTGAACGGGCGGTGCGGCTCGCGACCCGACTGCGCGAGCGCCGCGGCGCCGGCGGACGGGACGGCCTGGTCCAGGGGCTGCTGCAGGAGTACGCGCTGTCGTCGAAGGAAGGCATCGCGCTGATGTGCCTGGCCGAGGCGCTGCTGCGCATCCCCGATGCGGCGACCCGCGACGCGCTGATCCGCGACAAGATCGCCGAGGGCCACTGGCGCGAGCACGTCGGGCGCAGCGCGTCGCCGTTCGTCAATGCCGCGACCTGGGGGCTGCTGCTGACCGGCAGGCTGGTCGCGCTGCACAGCGAGGACACGCTGTCGGCGCTGCTGACCCGGCTGATCGCGCGCGGCGGGGAGCCGCTGATCCGCAAGGGCGTCGATGCGGCGATGCGCATCCTCGGCGAGCACTTCGTCACCGGCCAGACGATAGACGAGGCGCTGGAGCGGGCGCGCAAGCGCGAGGCGCAGGGCTTCCGCTACTCGTACGACATGCTGGGCGAGGCCGCGCTGACCGCCGGTGACGCGCGACGCTATCGTCAGGCGTACGAGGACGCGATCCATGCGATCGGCCGGGCCGCCGCCGGCCGCGGCGTCGTCGACGGGCCCGGCATCTCGATCAAGCTGTCGGCGCTGCACCCGCGCTACAGCCGCGCGCAGTACGGCCGCGTGATCGGCGAGCTCCATCCGGCGTTGCACGAGCTGGCCGCGCTGGCCCGCCGCTACGACATCGGCCTGAACATCGATGCCGAGGAGGCCGACCGGCTGGAGCTGTCGCTGGACCTGCTGGAGCGGCTGTGCTTCGAGCCGGATCTGTCCGGCTGGCACGGCATCGGCTTCGTCGTGCAGGCCTATCAGAAGCGCTGCCCGTTCGTCATCGACCGGCTGATCGATCTCGCGCGCCGCAGCGGCCATCGGCTGATGGTCCGGCTGGTCAAGGGCGCCTACTGGGACAGCGAGATCAAGCGCGCGCAGGTCGACGGTCAGGCGGGCTATCCGGTGTACACCCGCAAGGCCCATACCGACGTGTCGTATCTCGCCTGCGCCCGCCGGCTGCTCGCCGCCGGCGATGCGGTGTATCCGCAGTTCGCGACCCACAATGCGCACACGCTGGCCGCGCTGTACGAGCTGGCCGATCCATCTGCCTGGCGCCCCGGTCAGTACGAGTTCCAGTGCCTGCACGGCATGGGGGAGCCGCTGTACGAGCAGGTCGTCGGTGCCACGCCGCAGGGGCGGCCGTGCCGGATCTATGCCCCGGTCGGCACCCACGAAACCCTGCTCGCCTACCTGGTGCGCAGGCTGCTCGAGAACGGCGCGAACACCTCGTTCGTCAACCGCATCGCCGATCCGTCGATCCCGATCGATGCGCTGGTCGAGTCGCCGGTCGACGCGGTGCGCCGCGCCGCCGCGCAGGAAGGCGCGGTTGGTGCGCCGCATCCGGCGATCTCGCTGCCGGCCGCGTTGTACGGTGGCGCGCGGGTCAATTCGTCGGGGATGGATCTGGCGAGCGACGAGTGCCTGGCGGGGTTGCAGCGGGTGCTCGCGGAAACAGCGGGGCGGCAGGGGTGGGCGGGGCCGATGCTGGCCGATGTTGATGGCGATGGCAGCGCCGCGGCCTCGATCGAGGCCGTGCCGTTCGCTGAGTCTGGTCCGGTCGCAGAACCCGGGCCGATCACGGACCCGGACACCGACGTCCGCAACCCGGCAGACCACCGTGATCTCGTGGGCCGGGTGACCGAAGCGACGCCGGCCGACATCGATCGCGCCCTCGCCGCCGCGGTCGCCTCGTCGTGGCCGCGCACGCCGGCCGCGGCCCGCGCCGCGCTGCTCGAAGTCGCCGCCGATCGGCTGCAGGCGAACATGCCGCCGCTGCTGGGCCTGCTCGCACGCGAGGCCGGCAAGACGATCCCCAACGGCATCGCCGAGGTGCGCGAGGCGGTCGACTTCCTGCGCTACTACGCGAGCCGCGTGCGCGGCTCCTTCGACGAGCAGCGTGCGCCGCTGGGGCCGACGGTCTGCATCAGTCCGTGGAATTTCCCGCTGGCGATCTTCGTCGGCCAGATCGCCGGTGCGCTGGCCGCCGGCAATCCGGTGCTGGCCAAGCCGGCCGAGCAGACGCCGCTCACCGCCGCCGAAGCGGTGCGGCTGATGCGGCAGGCGGGCTTGCCCGATCATGCGCTGCAGCTATTGCCGGGCCGCGGCGAAACGGTCGGCGCGCGACTGGTCGCCGATCAACGCGTGCAGGCGGTGCTGTTCACCGGCTCCACCGAGGTCGCCCGCATCCTGCAGCGCACGCTCGCGCAGCGTCTCGGTGCCGACGGCCGGCCGGTACCGCTGGTGGCCGAGACCGGCGGCCAGAACGCGATGATCGTCGATTCGTCGGCGCTGCCCGAGCAGGTGGTCGGAGACGTGATGACGTCGGCGTTCGACAGCGCCGGCCAGCGCTGCTCGGCGCTGCGGGTGCTGTGCGTGCAGACCGAGGCGGCCGACCGGATCGTCGAGATGCTGAAGGGCGCGATGGCCGAGAGCCGCCTCGGCGATCCGCTGTTCCTGGCGACCGACGTCGGCCCGGTCATCGACGACGAGGCGCGCGCCGGCATCGAACGGCACATCGAGCGGATGGCGGCGTGCGGGCATCGCATCCATCGGCTCTGCGCGCCGCCGGTCGAGAGTGCGCTCACCGATGCCCCGGCCGATCCTGACGGCCGCATCGATCAGGCGTCCATGCGCCCGGACGGCATCGGCGTGTACGGAACGTTCGTGACGCCGACGCTGATCGAGATCGACTCGATCGCCGAGCTGGATCGCGAGGTGTTCGGCCCGGTGCTGCATCTGCTGCGCTACCGCCGCCAGGATCTCGGCCGGCTGATCGAGCAGATCAACGCCACCGGTTACGGCTTGACGCTCGGCGTGCACTCCCGCATCGACGAGACGGTCGACGAGGTGCTGCGCTCGGCGCGCGCGGGCAACGTGTACGTGAACCGCAATATCGTCGGCGCGGTGGTCGGCGTGCAGCCGTTCGGCGGGGAGGGGCTGTCCGGTACCGGCCCGAAGGCGGGCGGGCCGCTGTACCTGTACCGGCTGTCGCGCCGCCGGGACGCGAACGCCGCACCGTCCGCGCAACGAGACCCGTTCCCGCTGACGTCCGACAACACGCTCTCACAGGCGCTCGCCGACGAGGCCGCTGCCTTCGTGACGAAGACGGGGGCGGCGCCCCCGGCACCGCAGCTCGCGACGCTCGAACGCTGGGCCGAAGACACCGGCCGCGGTGCACTGGCGCGGACCTGCCGGCGCTTTCGCGCCGGATCGCGCAGCGGCTGGTCGAAGACGCTGACCGGCCCGACCGGCGAGCGCAACGTCTACGCGCTGCGCGCACGCGGCGCGGCGTGGTGCGTCGCGGCCGGTGACGACGACCGGCTGACGCAACTGGTGGCCGTGCTGTCGGTCGGCGGCCGCGCGGTCTGGAGCAGCAGTGCCGCCACGGCAGCGCTGCACGCAGCGTTGCCCGCCGGCGTGCGGCACTCGGTCGAACTGGCTGAAGATGCCGCACTGGCGCGCCTGCCGATCGACGTGGCGCTCCATCACGGCGATGCGAATGGCCTCCTCGAACTCGGCCGCCTGCTCGCGCGACGCGACGGCCCGGTGGTGCCGCTGTGGGGCTTCGACACCGGCGACACCCGGCTGCCGCTGGAGGCGCTCGTCGTCGAACGCAGCGTCAGCATCAATACCGCGGCGGCGGGGGGCAATGCCAGCCTGATGATGATCGGGTAAGCGTGTCGGGCGACCGGCTTGACCCGGATTCCGCGGCCAAGGGAATAGGCAGCTCGGGACTTGAACAGCGGCAGACGAGGAGAGGCTGCAACAGTCGGTTTTACTGGTGAGTCAGAAAGCTGTACTCGATACAGATTTCTGACTCACTCCGAAAAACGCACAATCGACACCTGCGTCCGTCCGCCGTCCGCCGTCCGCCGTCAGCACGGATGACGGATCGGCCCACGCAGCTTGCCCCGGCGCGCCGTCAGCCGGGCACTGTCAGTAGTCCGACGCCTGCTTCGCCCGGCGCAGAAACCGCCGACCGCCGATCCAGCCGCAGCGTCAGGCAATACGCCGCGCCGCCCGAGCGGTTGAACGTCGGCAGCGGCGTCACATGCACCCGGTAGCCGAGCGCCGTCAGCCGTTCGCGCAGCGGCGGCGAGCAGTAGCCCATGACGACGTCGCGGCCGAGGCATACAGAGTTGACGCCGAGATGCGTCGCGTCGTCGTCGCCGGCCTCGATCAGGCGGTCGCCGACCACCGCGCGGACCAGGTCGCGCGAGGCCGGGCTGAACGCCGCCGGATACCAGATCACCTCGCCGCCCGACAGCACGCAGAAACAGGTGTCGAGGTGATAGAAGCGCGGGTCGATCAGCTCCAGCGACAGCGTGCGCACGCCGAACACCTGCCGCACGACGTCGCGGGCATCGAAGTCCGAGCGCTTGCCCCAGCCCATCCACATCAGTTGACGGCTGACATCCCAGATCGCGTCGCCGGCACCTTCGAACATCATGCCCTGCGGCATCTCGTGCAGCTCGTCGATGAGGCCGCGCGCACGCAGCGATTCGAAGAACGCCCGGTCGTGCGGCTCCTCGGCCGCCCGCTGCGGGTGCACGAAGCGCGCCAGCAGCACCTTGCCGTCGAGCGCGACGCCGCTGTTGGCGGTGAACACCATGTCCGGCAGCCCGCGCACCGCGTCCTGCACCTCGCAGACCGCGCCCAGTGACCGATAGGTGTCGCGCAGTGCCTGCCACTGCGCCCGCGCCGCGTCGCGCAGCCGTGGGCCGTCAGCCAGCCAGGCACCGGGGTCCATCCACGGGTTGATCTGGTAGCTGACCTCGAAGTGGTCGGGGGCGCTCATCATCAGCACGGGGCGGGCAGGGCTGGCGCCGGCTTCTGCTCCTGCTCCTGCGAAGGCGGCGCCAGGCCGAGGGCCGGCGTCAGCACCTGCGTCGGTACTGGTATCGGCACCGGCATGGACGCCCGCACTGGCATCGATTGCGCGCAGCACCTGCTCGAAGCGATCCAGCCCCCAGTCGAGCACCGCGCGGGTGATCGTCAGCGGCGGCGCGAAGCGGATCACCGTCTCGTGCGTCTCCTTCGACAGCACGTCGGCGGCGGCCAGCCGCTCGACGACGGTGCGGGCGCTGGCGGCGGCCGGATCGATCTCGACGCCGGCCCACAGGCCGCGGCCGCGCACCTCGCGGATCAGTCGCGGATGGCGGGCCGCCAGCGCCCGCAGCCGATGCAGCATCCAGTCGCCGAGCACGGCGCTGCGTGCCGACAACTGTTCGTCGTGCAGCACGTTCAGCGCCTCCAGCCCGACCGCGGCCGCCAGCGCATTGCCGCCGAACGTCGAGCCATGGCTGCCCGGCGTGAACACATCCATCAGCGCCCGTGTGCCGACCAGCGCCGATACCGGCAGCAGGCCGCCGCCCAGCGCTTTGCCGAGGATCAGGCCGTCGGGCCGGATGCCTTCGTGCTGGAATGCGAAGTCGCGTCCGGTGCGGCCCAGGCCCGACTGGACCTCGTCGAGGATCAGCAGGATCCGATGGCGGTCGCACCAGCCGCGCAGCGCCGTAAGCCAGCCCCGCGGCGGCACGACGATGCCCGCCTCGCCCTGGATCGGCTCGACCAGCACCGCGCAGGTGTTCGGCGTGCGCGCAGCTTCGAGCGATGCCATGTCGCCGAAGTCGAAGAACCTGAAGCCCGGCGTGAACGGCCCGAAGCCGTCGCGGTAGTCCGCGTCGCTGGAGAAGCCGACGATCGTCGTCGTGCGGCCATGGAAGTTGTTGCGCGCGACCAGGATCTCCGCCTGACCGTCGGCGATGCTCAGCACCCGGTTGCCATGACGGCGTGCCGCCTTGATCGCGGTCTCCACGGCCTCGGCGCCGGTGTTCATCGGCAGCGCCCGGTCCAGCCCGGTGACCGCGCACAGCTTCTCGAGGAACGGCGCCAGCGTATCGCTGTGATAGGCGCGCGAGGTGATCGCGACCCGCCCGAGCTGCCGCTGCAGCGCCGCCACCAGCCGCGGATGCCGATGCCCATGGCTGACCGCCGAATACGCGCTCATGAAGTCGAGGTAGCGCCTGCCTTCGACGTCCCACACCCAGACCCCCTGTGCGCAGGCGACCACCACCGGCACCGGATGGTAGTTGTGCGCGGCCACGCGGGCTTCGCGGTCGATAAGCTGCGAGGTGTTCGTCATCTGGCGGCTCCCGATCAGCGGCGACGGCAGGCGCCATCGCGCACCCTCACTATCGCGCCGATCGCCGCGCGAGGGGCGCGGAATCGGCGGCCGCGCAGCGCGGATCACGCGCGAGACGAGGGGCTGCAGCGCGGATTCGGCGGCGAGGGAATATCAGTCCCCGGATCTCCCGCCCGTTCAGCGCTCGAAGAACGCCCCCGGCACGCCCGAGAACTCCTTCACCGTCTGCAGCTCCGCGTTCGACACCACGCGGGCGACCGACATCGTCAGGTCGTCGATCCAGGCGTCGGTGATCCGGTGATAGTGGGCGAGGTCGGCGCAGACGAGGCGGACCAGGTAGTCGTACTCGCCGCTCACCAGATAGCAGGCCACGACCTCGTCGCAGCGTGCGATGCGGCTCTCGAAGCGGTCGCGGGTGGCGCGGCGCTGGTCGGTCAGGGTGACCTGCGCGAACACCGAGATGCTGGCGCCGAGCTTGTCGCGGTCGATGCGCGCGGTGTAGCCGCGGATGTAGCCTTCGGCCTCGAGGCGGCGCAGCCGGTCCAGGCAGGCGCGGGCCGACAGGTTGACCTTCTCGGACAATGCCTGGCTGGACAGCCGGCCGTCCTGCTGCAGCAGGCGCAGGATCTCGAGGTCGATGCGGTCGGGTTTCATCGGCCCTGGCTGGTCTCGCACGCCGTGCGGTTCGGCAATCCGCGCGCGGCGTTCAGCGCTTGTACCGTTTCGGCACGAACGGCAGGCCGGCCCGCCGCACCGCCGGCCGCCGATCGCGGACGACCGCGCGCAGCGGGCCGTCGGCGGCCGTGTCGAGATAGGCCAGCATCACCGGCTTGCCGAGGCTGGGCGACACCGTGCCGCTGGTCACCTCGCCGATCGCCGTGTCGCCCGCGTCGACGATCGCCGCATGCGCGCGGATCGGCACCGCTTCGTCGGACATCAATCCGGCCAGCTTGCGCTTCGCGCCGGCCTGCAGTTGTTCGAGCACGACCTCGGCGCCCGGGAAACCTCCGGCCTTCGCGCCGCCCGCACGCCGCGACTTCGGGATCGCGAACGTCAGCGCCGCCTCCACCGGCGTCGTCGACGGCGTGATGTCGTTGCCGTGCAGCGGCAGCCCCGCCTCCAGCCGCAAGGTGTCGCGTGCACCGAGGCCCACCGGCTCGACCGCCGGGTCGGCCAGCAGCCGCCGGGCGACCGCATCGGCCGCCGCCAGCGGTACCGAGATCTCGTAGCCGTCCTCGCCGGTATAGCCCGAGCGCGTCGCGAAACAGGAGGCGCCCAGCAGCTTCAGCGTCTCCGCCTGCATGAACCGCATGTCGGCCGCCCGCGGATCGAGCGCCGCCAGCACCGCCTCGGCGCGCGGCCCCTGCAGCGCGAGCAGCGCATGATCGATCCACTCGAACTTCAGCGTCGGGCACAGCTTCGTGAGCAGCGCGAAGTCGTGGTCGCGGTTGCCGGCGTTGACGACGATCCGCACCTCGTCGGGCCCGAGGTTCACCAGCATCAGATCGTCCTCGATGCCGCCGCGGTCGTTCAGCAGGTACGAGTACTTCTGCATGCCCGCCGGCCAGCCGTCGAAGTCGACCGGCAGCGCGCGTTCCAGCGCCGCATGCAGGCCCGGCCCGGTGACGCGGAGCTGGCCCATGTGCGACACGTCGAACAGGCCCGCCCCGGCACGGGTGTGCAGGTGCTCGGCCTTCAGCCCCGCCGGATACTGGATCGGCATGTCGTAGCCGGCGAAGCCGCCCATCCGCGCGCCGAGCTCGCGGTGCAGCGCATCCAGCGTCAGTCGCTTCAGCGATCCGGTCGTCTCTTGCGTCATTTCGTCTCTTGCGTCATTCGCGTCATTTGCGGCCGCTCCGCTCGAACAGCAGGTATGCGCCGATCAGGATCAGCAGCAGCGGCCACCAGTCGGTGAGCCAGGCGCGGATCGCACGTATCGGCACGATGCCCAGGTTGCTCGCCAGCAGCACCGTGCCGACGACGATCAGGATGATAGGACCGAGGCGCGACATCTATTCGTAGTCCGATGTCGGCGGGCAGGTGCAGACGAGCTGGCGGTCGCCGCCGGCGTTGTCGACCCGCTTGACGCTGGGCCAGAACTTCGCCTCGCGCAGCCAGGGCAGCGGAAAGACCGCCTGCTCGCGGCTGTAGCGGTGCGTCCATTCGCCGGCCAGCTCGGCCGCGGTGTGCGGCGCATGCTTCAGCGGATTGTCGGCGGCATCCGCCTCGCCGGTCTCGATCGCGCGCAGCTCGCCATGGATCGCGATCATCGCGTCGCAGAAGCGGTCCAGCTCGGCCAGCGGCTCCGATTCGGTGGGCTCGATCATCAGCGTGTCGGCCACCGGGAACGACAAGGTCGGCGCATGGAAGCCGTAGTCCATCAGCCGCTTGGCGATGTCCTCGGCGGTGACGCCGCAGCGCTTCTTCAGGTCGCGCAGATCGATGATGCACTCGTGCGCGACGCGGCCTTCGCGGCCGGTGTACAGCACCGGGAAGTGGCCGTTCAGGCGCGCCGCGACGTAGTTCGCATTGAGGATCGCCACCTCGGTCGCGGCGCGGATGCCGCTCGCGCCCATCATGCGGATGTACATCCACG
>DAISWF010000134.1:0-6300 GCA_036826495.1 Burkholderiaceae bacterium | reverse complement strand
GTCCGCCCAGGAGACCGGGGTGATCGGCGCGCGGCAGCGGGGGGGGGCAGACCCCGGGCCGTGGGCGGAAATGGCCGCCGCGACGGCCGCACCCGCCGCCAGCCCACCGGCCACCGCATCGCCGGCTTCCGCCGCGAACGGATCGGCCGCCAGGAACGGCGCCAGGTGCGCCGCCACCGCGATCGGCCCCATGCCCGGCCCGCCGCCGCCGTGCGGAATGCAGAACGTCTTGTGCAGGTTCATGTGGCAGACGTCGGCGCCGATCAGGCCCGGCCTGGTCAGGCCGGCCTGCGCATTGAGGTTCGCGCCGTCCATGTAGACCTGGCCGCCGGCCTCGTGCACCGCGCGGCACACCTCGCCGATGCTCTCCTCGAACACGCCGTGGGTCGACGGATAGGTGACCATCAGCGCGGCCAGCGCATCGCGGTGCTGGGCGATCTTCGCCTGCAGGTCCGGCAGATCGATGTTGCCGCGCTCGTCGCAGCGCACGACGACGATGCGCAGGCCCATCATGCTGGCGGTGGCCGGATTGGTGCCGTGCGCCGACGACGGGATCAGGCAGACGTCGCGCGCGCCCTGTCCCTGCGCGATCAGATAGTTGCGGATCGCCAGCAGCCCCGCGTATTCGCCCTGCGCGCCGGAGTTCGGCTGGAACGACACCGTGTGAAAGCCGGTGATCTCGGCCAGCCAGCGGCCGAGCTGGTCCAGCATCTCGCGGTAGCCCTCGGCCTGCCCGGCGGGCGCGAACGGATGCAGGTTCGCGAACTGCGGCCAGGTCACCGGCGCCATCTCCGCGGCGGCGTTGAGCTTCATCGTGCAGGAGCCCAGCGGGATCATCGAGTGCACCAGCGACAGGTCGCGGTTCTCGAGCTTCTTCAGATAGCGGACGAACTCGGTCTCGCTGTGGTGGCGGTTGAACACCGGGTGCGTCAGCACCTCGCCGGTGCGCCGCAGCGCCGGCGGCAGCGACGCGGCCTCGACGCCCACCGTGGCGCTGGCCGCCGCGAGCCGCGCCGCGTCGCGCCGGCCGCCGGCCAGGATGAACGCCCGGTCGGCGACGTCGGCCAGGCCGGTCGTCTCGTCGAGGCTCACGCCGAGCCGGCCGTCGGCATGCTCGCGCAGGTTCACCTGCTGCGCGCGCGCCCGGGCCCGCACGTCGTCACGCGCCGCGCCGGTGTCGAACACCAGGGTGTCGAAGAACACGTCGTGCAGCGGCGCCAGCGACGGGCGCACCAGCTCCGCCAGCAGCCGGGCGAGCGCATTGACCCGCAGCGCGATGCGCCGCAGCCCCTGCGGACCGTGATACACCGCGTAGAACGACGCCATGTTGGCCAGCAGCGCCTGCGCGGTGCAGATGTTGCTCGTGGCCTTGTCGCGGCGGATGTGCTGCTCGCGGGTCTGCAGCGCCATCCGCAGCGCCGGGTTGCCGGCGGCATCCTTCGACACGCCGATGATGCGGCCCGGCATCAGCCGCAGCAGTTCCTCGCGCACCGACATGAACGCGGCATGCGGCCCGCCGTAGCCGAGCGGCACGCCGAAGCGCTGCGCCGAGCCGATCGCAACGTCCGCCCCCATCGCGCCGGGCGATTCGACCAGCAGCAGCGCCAGCGGATCGCAGCCGACGCTGACCTTCGCGCCCTGCGCATGCAGCCATGCGATCGCGTCGCGCAGGTCGCGCACGCGGCCGAAGGTGTCGGGGCTCTGCAGATGCGCGCCGAAGAACTCGCCGCCGCCGGCGCCGCCGGCCGGCAACGTGTCGGCATCGCCGACCACCACCTGCCAGCCGAGCCAGCGGGCGCGGGTGCGGATCACCGCCAGCACCTGCGGATGCACGCCGGCATCGACGAAGAAGCGCTGCGATGCCTGACGCGACGCGCGGCGGCACACCGCCATCGCCTCGGCGGCGGCGGTGGCTTCGTCGAGCAGCGACGCATTGGCCACCGGCAGCCCGGTCAGATCGACGACCATCTGCTGGAAATTCAGCAGCGCCTCCAGCCGTCCCTGCGCGATCTCGGCCTGGTACGGCGTGTAGGCGGTGTACCAGCCGGGGTTCTCGAGCACGTTGCGCCGGATCGGCTCCGGCGTCAGCGTGCCGTGGTAGCCGGCGCCGATGTAGCTGCGCCAGATCTGGTTGCGATCGGCGATCGCGCGCAGCTCGGCCAGCGCATGCGCTTCGCTGGCCGGTTCCGGCAGCGCCAGCGGCGTGTCGATCAGGATCGCCGCCGGCACCGTCGCGCGCACCAGGTCGGCGCGGGTGTCGCAGCCGAGCTTCGCCAGCATCCGGTGCTGCTGCGCGGCCGACGGACCCAGGTGCCGCGCGTGGAACTCGTCGTCGCCGAACAGCGCGCCGATGTCGTCGAGCGCCTGGCCGGCCGGGCGTTCGCGCGGGATCATGCGAGCTTCCCGTAGTCGGCGGCCGACAGCAGCGCATCGATCTGGGCGGGATCGTCGGGCTTGATCCGGAACAGCCATCCCTGGCCGTACGGCGCCTCGTTGACGGTCTGCGGCGCATCGGTCAGCGCATCGTTGACGGCGACCACGACGCCGGCCACCGGCGCATAGACGTCGGACGCGGCCTTGGTCGACTCGACCACCACGCAGGCCTCGCCCTTGGCGAGCTGGCGGCCGGCGGCCGGCAGCTCCACGTACACCAGCTCGCCCAGCGCATCCTGTGCATGCGCGGTGATGCCCACGGTCACGGTGCCGTCGCCTTCGCGGCGCAGCCATTCGTGCGAATCGGTGTACTTGAGGTCGGTGGGATTGTCAGCGGACGAACTCACGAAGCGGCTCCTGTCGCAACGACGTTGATCGGAGCCCCCTCTGTCCATGTGCCTGAGAGATTCGGCGGGCCCGCGCGGGCCCGACCTGTTTCCTTCGGCGAGGCTGATGACATCGACACGATGCCCTGCCTACTCTCCAGAGTGCCTGACCTGCGGAAGTCCTTTTGCCTGAGAGTTTTCGGGGCGAATACACCTTCGGCGCCGCTGGCGTCGCGCTGCCCCGGGCAGGCGCGGATCGCCGGCGGTCTCTCCCACCGCGGTCGAAAGGCAGCGTGCAGAGTGCCAAACGGCACCCCTGGTGTCAACCGGGCCCTAAGGTCCCTCAGGCGCGTGCCGGCACCCGTTCGCGGGTGATCAGCACGATGCCGGCCGCCGCGCAGACGAACGCGACCGCATGCACCCACTGCAGCGTCTCGCCGAGGAACAGCACGCCGATCAGCGTGGCCGTCACCGGCAGCGCGATCGTGAACACCCCGCTGTGGCTGGCCGGCACCCGCTTGAGGCCGGTCAGCCACAGCCAGGTCGACCACATGCTGGCGGCCAGCGAATAGAACACCAGCAGCGCCCAGTGGCCGGCGCCCAAGGTCGCGAAGTCGAACCCGCGTGCCTGCGCCAGACCCAGCGGCAGCATCAGCACGAGGCCGATCAGGTTGATCAGCGCCGAGATCCGCCGGGCCGACAGATGGGCGGTGAGCCGCTTGCCGATGATCACGTAGATCGCCTCGCAGACCACGCAGCCGAACACCAGCAGCACGCCGAGCGCCGGCTGTCCGCCGGTCGCACCGACGACACCGGCGACGCCGGCCACGCTCGTGCCGGCGCCCGGTCCGCCGGACAGCGCGCCGGCGACGTCGGGTGCCGGCGTCCGCGCCAGCCCGAGCAGCGCGACCCCCGCGACCGTCAGCGTCACCGCCAGCCATCCCGCCCCCGACAGCCGCTCGCGCAGCAGCAGCCCCCCGCGCCGTAGAGGTCTCCCGCGCGCCGGCCGCCGCGCGACAGCCCCCCGCGGACGACCGGCCGGAATAGCCGCCCCAGCCCCGCCGGCAGCGACGACAGCACGAGGCCGGCCGCTGCCGCCGAGGTCAGCGCCACGCCGCTCAGCATCAGCAGCGAGAACAGGAAGTTGCCGAAGAACGACTGCAAGGTCAGCTCGCCGACGATGCGCCGGTCGAGCGGCGCGTCGCCGTCGGTGCGCCTGAGCCACGGCACCATCACCACCGCCGCGATCGCGAAGCGCAGGGTGGCCAGCAGGCCGACCGGCATCAGCTCGGTCAGCGGTTTGCTGAGCGCCACGTAGCTGCCGACCATCGCCATGCCGGCGGCCAGCAGCAGATAGCCGATTCGACGAGCCTGGCGGTCGCGCCGATCCGTTGGACTAGAATGCGCGGTGATGAACGCCCCCCAGGATCTTCGTCATGCCGATCTGACCGCCGCGCCCGGCGCGGCGCGGCAGGCCCAGGTCGCGGCCGAACTGCGCACGGTATTGCCGGCGCACTGCGTGTTGCATCGTGAGGAGGATACCCGCCCGTACGAATGCGACGCGCTGTCGGCCTATCGGCAGTTGCCGATGGTCGTGGTGCTGCCCGAGAACGAGGACCAGGTGCAGCAGGTGCTGAAGATCTGCCACCGGCTCGACGTGCCGCTGGTCGCGCGCGGTGCCGGCACCAGCCTGTCGGGCGGCTCGATGCCGCATGCGTCCGGCGTCGTGCTGTCGCTGGCCAAGCTGAACCGCATCCTGTCGGTCGACGCCGCGGCGCGGACCGCGCGGGTGCAGCCCGGCGTGCGCAACCAGGCGATCTCCGAAGCGGTGGCGTCGCACGGTCTCTATTACGCCCCTGACCCGTCGTCGCAGATCGCCTGCTCGATCGGTGGCAACGTCGCCGAGAACTCGGGCGGCGTGCACTGCCTGAAGTACGGCCTGACCGTGCACAACGTGCTGCGCGTGCGCGGGCTGACGATCGAGGGCGAGTTCATCGAGTTCGGCTCCGAGGCGCCCGACTGCGCCGGCCTCGATCTGCTGGCGCTGGTCATCGGTTCCGAAGGCATGCTGGCGGTCACCACCGAGGTGACCGTCAAGCTGGTGCCCAAGCCGCAGCTCGCGCAGGTGGTGATGGCGTCGTTCGACGACGTGATCAAGGCCGGCGACGCGGTGGCGGCGATCATCGCCGCCGGCATCATCCCGGCCGGCCTGGAGATGATGGACCAGAAGGCCACCGTCGCCGTCGAGGCGTTCGTCCATGCCGGCTACGACCTCGAGGCACGCGCGATCCTGCTGGCCGAATCCGACGGCACGCCGGAGGAGGTGGCCGACGAGATCGTCCGGATGGAGGCGGTGCTGCGCGCGGCCGGCGCCACCGGCCTGAAGGTGTCGGGCAGCGAACGCGAGCGGCTGCTGTTCTGGTCGGGGCGCAAGAACGCATTCCCCGCCGCCGGGCGCCTGTCGCCCGACTACTACTGCATGGACGGCACGATTCCGCGCAAGAACCTTGGCCGGATGCTCGAGGCGATCGCCGACATGGAGGAGCGCTACCGGCTGCGCTGCATGAACGTGTTCCACGCGGGCGACGGCAACCTGCATCCGCTGATCCTGTTCGATGCCAACGATGCCGACGAGTGGCAGCGCGCCGAGCATTTCGGCGCCGAGATCCTCGAGCTGTGCGTCGAGCTGGGCGGCACCGTGACCGGCGAGCACGGCGTCGGCATCGAGAAGATCAATTCGATGTGCGTGCAGTTCACGCCGGCCGAGCGCGAGCTGTTCTTCGCGGTCAAGCGCGCGTTCGACCCGCCGGGCCTGCTGAATCCCGGCAAGGGCGTGCCGACATTGGCCCGCTGCGCCGAGTACGGCAAGATGCACGTGCACGGCGGCCGGCTGCGGCTGCCGGAGCTGCCGCGTTTTTGAAGCAGCCGTGAACGCATCCAGCCTGCCTGCGCGCAAGGTCCCGCGCCGATGACCGCCGCTGCGGACCCGTCCGTGGTCCTCGCCGGGCTGCGCGAGCGCATCGTCGCCGCCGACCGCGCGCGCACGCCGCTGCGCATCCGCGGCGGCGGCACCAAGGACTTCTATGGTGAACCGGTGGCCGGCGAGCCGCTGGAGACCGGCGCATTCGCCGGCATCATCAGCTACGAGCCGACCGAGCTGGTGGTGACCGTGCGGGCCGGCACGCCGCTCGCGCACCTGCAGGCGGCGCTCGACGAGCGCCGCCAGATGCTGGCGTTCGAGCCGCCGGCGTTCGGGCCGGGCGCGACCGTCGGCGGCGTCGTGGCCAGCGGGCTGTCGGGGCCGCGCCGGCAGGCGGCGGGCGCGGCGCGCGATTTCGTGCTCGGCGCGGCGCTGATGGCGGCCAGCGGCGAGCTGCTGTACTTCGGCGGCCAGGTGATGAAGAACGTCGCCGGCTACGACGTGTCGCGGCTGCTGTGCGGCTCGCTCGGCATCCTCGGCCTGATCACCGAGCTGTCGCTGAAGGTGCTGCCGGTGCCGGCCCGGGAACTGTCGCTGCGGATGCCGATGCCGGCCGACCGG
>DAISWF010000133.1:0-15695 GCA_036826495.1 Burkholderiaceae bacterium | reverse complement strand
GGGGGGGCGGGGCCTCGATCGGTTTCTCGCGTTTCGCCTATCTGGGGGAGCGGGCGGGCCGGTTCCTGGTGTGCAGCGCCCTGGTCAGCAACATGCTGATGTACCTGCCGCTGGCGATGCTGCTGACGTTGACCCGGTTCGCGCGCCGCCGCCCGCTGGCCGCGCTGCTGCTGGCGGTGCTCGCGACCGGCTCGCTGTCGCTGGTGCTCGAGGCGATGCAGACCTATCTGCCGACCCGGGTGGCGTCGTGGCTGGACGTGGCATTGAACACCGCCGGCGGCTTCGTCGGCGGGCTGCTCGGGCTGCTGATCACCTGGCTGACCCGCGATTCCCCGCACGGGCCGTGGCACCGGCCCGACCTGTTCCGGCCGCACGCGGGGCTGATGCTGATGGTGCTGGGCGCCTGGATCGTCGCGCAGGCGGCACCGCAGCGGATGCTGTTCGAAACCGGTGCGATCCTCGAGCCGCTGCTGCGCGTGCTGCGGCTGCAGATCGACAACGGTTCGCTGCCCGCCGACTGGGGGCCGCTGGTGGCCGCCGCGTCGCAGTGGATGCTCGACTGGACGACGGTGCTGACGCCGCTGGCCGACTATGCGGCGGTGCTCGAAAGCGCGTCGGTCGCCATGACGATCACCGCGATCGGCCTGATCACCACCGACACGCTGGCGCGCGGCGTGTCGCGTCCGTCGGCGGTCGGCGCGGTGCTGCTGCTGGCGCTCGCCGTGCACCTGCTGTCGGCCGCCTGGATCGTGCCCGGCCGCAGCGGCGCGCACTGGTCGTCCGCCGGGGCCCAGGGCGGCATGCTGATGGGGCTGGTGCTGCTGGTGCTGCTGTCCAGCGCCGCCCGCCGCAGCCGGCTGTGGCTGGCGATCGCGCTGCTGGTGCTGGCACTGATATCCGCCAACGTGTTCTCGCCCAGCGTCTACCAGGGCATGCAGTTGCCGGGACTGTCCGGCGTGCGGCGCAACCTCGATGCGCTGCTGCGCGCGGTGTCGATGGCCTGGCCGTTCGCTGCGATCGGCGTGCTGCTGTTCCAGTTGAGATCGCACCGGTGAAGGCGCGCCTCGCCGCGGCGAGCGTCTGCCGCGCTCACTGCGGCAGCGATGCCGGCAGCGATGCCGGCAGCAATGGCCGCAGCGATGTCGGCCGCGATGGCGACCGCGGCAGCAGGAGCGGCGGCTATAATCGGTCGTCCCCAAGAACCCCACATGAACGCATCGACGCAGGTACTGCGAATTCCCGGTCCGGCCGGTGCGATCGACACCGCACTGGACGCGCCGGCCGGTGCGCCGGCCGGCCTGGCGGTGGTCGCGCATCCTCATCCGTTGTTCGGCGGCACCCGCGACAACAAGGTGGTGCAGACGCTGGCGCGCGCGTTCGTCGCGCTCGGCTATCTGACGCTGCGTCCCAACTTCCGCGGGATCGGCGACAGCGAGGGCAGTCACGACGAAGGCCGCGGCGAGACCGACGATCTGCTGGCGGTCGTGCGGGCCGGTTCCGGGCTGCCGGCGCTCGCCGCGCTGCCGCATCCATTGGCGCCGGTGCTCGCCGGCTTCTCGTTCGGCAGCTTCGTACAGTCGCGGGTCGCGCAGGCGCTGCGCGCCGCCGGCGAACCGGTCGGCCGGATGGTGCTGGTGGGCACCGCGGTCAAGCGCTTCGACGTGCGCCCGGTGCCCGATGACACGCTGCTGATCCACGGCGAGCTCGACGAGACGGTGCCGCTGGCGTCGGTGCTGGAATGGGCGCGCGACGGCGGCGCACCGGTGGTCGTGATCCCCGGCGCCGATCACTTCTTCCACCGCCGGCTGACGACGATCAAGCGGATCGTGCTGCAGGCATGGGGGCGGCACGACGAATCCGGCGGGGCCGGCGAGTGAGCGCGGTGCACGCCACCATCTGGCAGCGCACCGGCGCCGGCGACGACGAGCTGCGCGCCGGACGGCTCGGGCTGAATGCGCGGCTGCGCCAGCTACTGCGACTGATCGACGGCCGGCGCGACGAGCACGAGCTGATGCGGCTGATGGCGGCGGCGGCGTTCGACGAACAACTGCGCGCGCTGGTCGATCACGGGCTGGTCCGGCCGGCGAACACCGCCCCGTCGTTCCGTCCGGCCATCATCGACGGCCTGGCGATGGCGCGCGACGTCACGGCGTCGGGCGCCACGATGCCCGCCCCGCCGATGCCCGCCCCGCCGATGCCCGCCCCACCGATACGCGGTGAGGCGATGCGCGGTGAGGCGATGCGCGACCAGACGATGATCGATCAGACGATGGTCGATCCGGCGTCGGCCGAAGCGCTCGAACAGACCCGCATGCGGATGATCGTCGCGCTGAACGAGCTGATCGGCGAACATGGCGCGCCGCTGGCGGCGCGTCTGCAGCGCTGCACCGCGCTGCGCGAATTGCGTGAACTGCTGCCCGCGACCCTGGCGATCGTCGAAGCGGTCGGGGGCCCTACTGCCACTCATGACTTCCTTCACCGTGCCGGACGAATCTGACTCCACCAGCGGCGGCTCGCGCCGCTCCTTCGACCTGCGGCTGGTGTACGCGAAGACGCCGGCCGGCAGCGCCGAGATCATCGAACGGCGGCTGGGCCTGACGCAGGCCGCCCGCCGCATCCTGATCGTCATCGACGGTCAGCGCACGCTGGCGGATCTGCCGGCGTTCGCGCGCCCCGGAGAGCTCGGCCTGCTGCTGGAGGAACTCGAGCAGCGCGGGCTGATCGCGCTGAACGGCGTCGCCGAGCCGGCCGCGCGCATCGACCTGTCGCGGCGTGCCGAGCAGGACCGCGAACGGCTCGCCGCCCTCAAGCGCGCGCTGCAAGGCGTGTTCGACAAGGAGCTCGGCGGCGCAGGGCGGCTGCTGGATGCCCGGGTGCAGGACAGCGTGACGCTCGAGGTGCTGCGCGGCGTGATCCGCGAAGGCATCGAGACGGTCAATGCGCAGCGCGGCGAAAGCGCCGGCCGCCGGCTGACCGAGCTGGTGCGGCCGTTGATCTCGGGGCGCACCGCGCCCTGCCCGGGCCGCGCGGGGCAATCGCGGGGGCGCCGCCCTGCCGCGCCGCGGGCAGCGATCCACGCCGCTCGCGCTGCGCGGCCGATGCGTCGCCGTTGCGACACCTCCGGCGCCGCCCGGGCCGGAGGCCGGCTGCACGAATATAATGCACGGTTCTGCCCGCGCCGGGCCAGCCAGCACTACCGATGAAACGACAGCCGACTCTCGCCCCGGGCCGGGCGCCGACCCTGGGCCTCGTCCGCCGCATCGTCTGCGGCATGATCACCGCAGCCGGTTTGTCGATGTCGGCGCAGCCGGCCGCCGCGCAGGTGACGGTGCCGACCCTGGCGGCGCGCTCGTGGCTGCTGCTCGACAGCTCGTCGGGCCAGACCCTGGGCGCCTACGAACCCGATCTGAAGATCGAGCCGGCATCGCTGACCAAGCTGATGACCGCCTACCTGGTGTTCGCCGCGGTCAAGGAGAAGAAGCTCGCGCTCGACCTGCGCCCGCCGGTGTCGACGCTGGCCTACAAGGCGATCGGCTCGCGGATGTTCGTCGACCCGGCGAAACCGGCCACCGTCGAGGAGCTGATCAACGGCATGATCGTGCAGTCGGGCAACGACGCGACGATCATCCTGGCCGAGGCGGTGGCCGGCAACGAGGAGGCGTTCGCGGCGATGATGAACCGCGAAGCGCAGAAGATGGGGCTGAAGAACACCCAGTTCCGCAACTCCACCGGCCTGCCTGACGCACAGCACTACTCCACCGCGCGCGACCTGTCGATCCTCAGCGTGCGTCTGATCCAGGACTTCCCCGAGTACTACGCGCAGTACTACTCGAAGCGTGACTACACCTACAACAACATCCGCCAGCCCAACCGCAACCGGCTGCTGGCGATCGACCCCACCGTCGACGGCGTGAAGACCGGCCACACCGATGCGGCGGGCTACTGTCTGATCGCGTCGGCCCGCCGCGAGCAGCCCGGCGCCGGCTTCACCCGCCGGCTGCTGTCGGTGGTGCTGGGCACCGCGTCGGAATCGGCCCGCGCGATCGAATCGCAGAAGCTGCTGAACTTCGGCTTCCAGAGCTTCGACGCGGTACCGGTGTTCCGCAAGGGCCAGGCCGCCGGCACCTACCCGGTCTGGAAGGGCCAGGCCCGCGAGGTGCAGGCCGGCTTCGACCAGGACGTGGTGGTCACGGTGCCGAAAGGTCAGGCAGAGAAGCTGAAGGCCGACATAGAACGGGTGACGCCGCTGGTGGCGCCGCTCGCGCAGGGCCAGCGCATCGGCACGCTGCGGGTGCGGATGGACGACAAGGTGCTGGTCGAGCGGCCGGTGCTGGCGCTGGCGACGGTCGAGGAGGCGGGCCTGTTCGGCCGCCTGTGGGACAGCATGCGGCTGTGGTTCGCGAAATGACGACGTATCGACCGATGACCACCCAATGACGACGACTGCGCAGACGGTTTACCTGAACGGCGAGTACCTGCCGCTGGAGCAGGCGCGGGTACCGGTGCTCGACCGCGGCTTCATCTTCGGCGACGGCATCTACGAGGTGGTGCCGGCCTACAACGGCCGGCTGTTCCGCTGGCCTCACCATCTGGCCCGGCTGGAACGCAGCCTGGCCAAGGTGGGCATCATCAACCCGTTCGACCGCGACGGCTGGACGGCGATCGTCGGCGAGCTGATCAACCGCCATCCGTGGCGCGACCAGTTCGTCTACCTGCACATCACCCGCGGCGTCGCCAAGCGCGATCACGGCTTTCCGGCCGGCGTGAAGCCGACGGTGTTCGCGATGGCCAGCGAGCTGCAGCCGCCGCCGCTGGCCCAGCGCACCGAGGGGGTCGCGGCGGTCACCCTGCCCGACGAGCGCTGGCTGCACTGCGACATCAAGTCGATCTCGCTGCTCGGCAACGTGCTGGCGCGCCAGGCCGCGCTCGATCGCGGCGCGGTCGAATGCGTGATGTTCCGCGACGGCTGGCTCACCGAGGGGTCGGCCAGCAACATCTGGGTCGTCCGCGACGGGCGGGTGCTCGGCGCGCCGCCCGACCACCTGATCCTCGAAGGCATCCGCGTCGGCCTGATGGGCGAGCTGTGCGCGGCCAGCGGCATCGAATGCGAAACCCGCCGCATCCTGCGCGAGGAGGTGTTCGCCGCCGACGAGCTGCTGCTGACGTCGGCCACCAAGGAGGTGCTGGCGGTCACGCGGCTCGACGGCCGCCCGGTCGGCAGCGGCCGGCCCGGGCCGGTGTGGGCCCAGCTCTACGACGCCTACCAGCGCGCCAAGGCCGCCTGATGAGCGATCCGAAGATCACCGCTTCCGAGAGCCTGACCGACGCGTTCGATCGGCTCGAGCGGCTGCTCGAGTTCCCGACCGACTTCCCGCTGAAGGTGATGGGGCGGCGCGTCGACGGATTCGCACAGACGGTGATCGACATCGTGCTCGCCCACGTGCCGAACTTCGATGCCGCCACGGCCGACCTGAAGCCGTCGTCGAAAGGCAACTGGCTCAGCGTCACCGTGGTGCCGCGCGTCGACTCGCGCGAGCAGCTCGAGGCGCTGTACCGCGAGCTGAGCACCCATCCGATGGTCAAGGTGGTGCTGTGAGCCATCCTGGGTCAGCCTCCGGCGTGTCGAGGGTGGTTTGAGCGCCACCGTGGAGGGCCGGGCTGCAGGGCTTGCGATCGGTCCAGGCGCGCCAGACCCCGCCTCGTCGCCCCGGCCCTCGGATCCTGCCGAGCCCCATGATCCGGCGGCCGCTCCTCACCCGGCAACCGCCGCCCCCAACCCTGCAACCGCCTCCCGCCCGCCGGCACTGAGCGAGCCGACGCCGCCTCGGGTACGGCCCTGGCGCCGCGACGCCGACTACGCGCAGACACTGGCCGCGATGCGCGAGTTCACCGCCAGCCGCGACGCGGCGACCGCCGACGAGATCTGGCTGGTCGAGCACCCGCCGGTCTTCACGCAGGGGCTGGCCGGGCGGGCCGAGCACCTGCTCGGGCCGGGCGACATCCCGGTCGTCCGCACCGAGCGCGGCGGCCAGGTGACCTACCACGGCCCCGGGCAAGTGGTTGCTTACACTCTGATCGACCTGCGCCGGCGCTCGCTGCTGGTCCGCGACCTGGTGTGCCGGCTGGAGCAGGCCGCGATCGACACGCTGGCCGGCCACGGCGTCGCGGCCGTCCGTCGCAGCGGCGCCCCGGGTGTCTACGTCGCCGACGCGGCCGGCCGGCCGGGGGCTAAAATCGCGGCATTGGGGATCAAGGTGTCGCGCGGCTGCAGCTACCACGGCGTGGCGCTGAACGTCGACATGGATCTCGAACCGTTCACCCGCATCGATCCGTGCGGCTACCCGGGCCTCGAGGTCACCGACCTGCGATCCTGTCTGCGGCGCCCGCGCGGCAGCCTGGACGTCGCCGCGGTTGCGGCGCGGTTCGGCGATGCGCTGGCGGCCGCATTGCCGGCGCGCTGCGCACTGTGATGTCACATCTCCCGAACCCGTCGAACCTCCCGAGTCCCGCGAACCTCGCGTCCTCGTCGAACCCCGCGAGTCCCGCGAACCTTCCGCCCTCGTCGAACTCGCCCTCAAGCCCGTCGGGCTCGCTGCCCTCGGCCGCCGACCGGCCCTACGACGCCACCGTCAAGCAGAAGGCGGCCGCCAAGACCGCGCGGATCCCGATCAAGATCGTCCGGCCCGACGAGATCCTGAAGAAGCCCGACTGGATCCGCGTGCGCGCCGCCTCGTCGGGCTCGCGCTTCTACGAGATCAAGCAGATCCTGCGCGAGCACCGGCTGCACACCGTGTGCGAGGAAGCGTCGTGCCCGAACATCGGCGAGTGCTTCGGCAAGGGCACCGCGACCTTCATGATCATGGGCGACAAGTGCACGCGGCGCTGCCCGTTCTGCGACGTCGGCCACGGCCGGCCCGATCCGCTGGACCCGCAGGAGCCGGACAACCTCGCGAACACGATCGCGGCGCTGAAGCTGTCGTACGTGGTGATCACCAGCGTCGACCGCGACGATCTGCGCGACGGCGGTGCCCAGCATTTCGTCGACTGCATCCGGCGCACGCGCGAACGCTCGCCCGCCACCCGCATCGAGGTGCTGGTGCCGGACTTCCGCGGCCGGCTCGACCGCGCGCTGGCGATCCTCGAGGCGGCGCCGCCCGACGTGATGAACCACAACCTCGAGACGGTGCCGCGGCTCTACAAGGAGGCGCGTCCGGGCTCCGACTATCAGCATTCGCTGACGCTGTTGTCCGAGTTCAAGAAGCGGGTGCCCGGCGTGCCGACCAAGTCGGGCCTGATGGTCGGGCTGGGCGAGACCGACGACGAGATCCTGGCGACGATGGCCGACATGCGGGCGCACGACATCGACATGCTGACGATCGGCCAGTACCTGGCGCCGTCGAACGCGCATCTGCCGGTGCGCCGCTATGTCCATCCGGACACCTTCGCGATGTTCGAGGCGCGCGCCCGCGACATGGGGTTCTCGCACGCGGCGGTGGGCGCGATGGTGCGCTCGTCGTACCATGCCGATCAGCAGGCGCATGCGGCGGGCGTGACGACCTGAGCCGCCGGATCCGTGAAGGGATTCGAGCACCTGAGCAGCGGATCGGTGGCCATCCGAGCCACGGATCCGCGAACGAATCCAACAGAGGAGAAAAAGATGATCGAGCTGTACTTCGCGCCCGGCGCCTGTTCGTTCGTGCCGCACGTCGGCCTCGAGCTGATCCGCGCCGCCACCGGCACGTCGTTCGAGCCGAAGCTGGTCAAGCTGCACAAGGGCGAGCACCGCACCCCTGAATACCTGCAGATGAATCCAGACGGCAAGGTGCCGGTGCTGGTGGTCGACGGCAAGCCGCTGACGCAGATCGTCGCGATCTGCGACTACCTGGACCGGCGCTTTCCGCAGGCCGGCCTGCTGCCCTCCGATCCGTGGGCGCGCGCGCAGGCGATGTCGCTGCTCGCGTGGATGAACAACACCGTGCACCCGACCTTCACGCACATCTTCCGCGTCGACACCTTCGCGAACGAAGAGAGTTCGCGCGCCGACATCCGCAGCGTCGCCACCGTGCAGTTCCGCGAGCTGCTCGAGCGGCTGCAGGAGCGGATCGCCAAGGCCGACCCCTGGCTGCTCGGCGGCAAGCTGTCGTTCGTCGATGCGTACACCGTCACGTTGCTGCGCTGGGGCGGCATCGCCGGCATCGATCCCGATTCGCTGCCGACCTACAAGGCGTACGTCGAGCGGCTGGCGCAGCAGCCGGCGATCGCCGCGGCGCTGGAGCGCGAACGGCTGCCGCTGCACGCGTACAAGAAGCCGGCGTAGCTCCCATTCGCGCGCTGCCGGTTCCGCGCCGGGGCCGGCCATCACTTGCCGATCCCAGGCGCGAGCGCGGCCTCTGCAGCGCTCCGACTCCGGGGCCCGCGTTCAGCTCAGAGCCCGCATTCAGCCTTGCGCGCGCGGCCGCCGCAGCAGCGGCCGCATCGCCAGCAGCCCCAGCGCCGGCCCGATCGCCAGCAGCGGAATCACCGACTGCACCGGCCGCTGCTGCGCGAGCTCCGCCATCAGCTGGATCGACACGATCGAGATCGAGAAGCCGACGCAGTTGACCATCGTCAGCACGCTGCCGACCGATGCGGCCGGCGCGTTCTGCGCGGTCAGCGTGCTGAACTGCGGCGAATCGCTGGACACGCAGACGCCCCACACCAGCATCCATGCGCCGAACAGCCACCACGGCGCATCGAACATCCAGGGCGCCGCCAGGCAGCACAGGCCGCTCGCCGCCAGCGCACCGGCCGCCACCGGCGCGCTGCCGATGCGCCGCGCGGCCAGCCCGCCGGCCGCGCTGCCGACCCCTCCGGCGGCGATGACGACGAAGCTGATCAGCGACACGGCGGCCGCGGCCCGCTCGCCGAAGCCTGCGCCCGGCTGCGCGCCCGGACGGCCGCTCACGTCGCCGCTCAGGTACGCGCTCAGTTGCCCGCCCAGAGGCCCATCGAGATACTGCGCGACGACGATCGGCACCAGCGCGATCATCGCGTACAGCTCCCACATGTGGCCGAAGTAGCCGAACACCGATGCCCTGAGCTTCCTGTCGTCGATCAGCAGGCGCCACCGCGCGGCGGCGCCCGGCCCCGGCCGCCGCAGTGCCGGGCCGTCGGGCACGCAGAGCGCCATCAGCACGCCGCCGGCCAGCGCGATGGCGCTCACGCTCAGCATCACCTGCTGCCACGGCCAGTGCACGCCGACCGCGCGCAGCCCGTGCGGCAGCGCGGTGCCGAGGATCACCGCGCCGACCAGCAGGCCCAGCGCCGCCCCCAGCCCCTCGCGATACCACCCGGCCGCCGCCTTCATGCCGACCGGATAGATGCCGGCCAGGCTCGCGCCGGTCAGGAAGCGCAGCACGATCAGCAGATCGAGCCGCGGCGGCAGCGCCACCGCCAGGCCGTTGGCCACGGCGCCCAGCACCGCGCAGGCGAGGAACAGCCAGCGCGGCGACCAGCGGTCCGGCAGCCGCGTGAACGCGAACACCAGGGTGCCGCCGACGAAGCCGGCCTGCACCGCCGACGTCAGCCAGCCCAGCGCCGCATCGGGCAGATTCCAGTCGCGCTGCAGGTCGGGCAGCACCGCATTGATCGCGAACCACAGCGAGGTGCCGGCCACCTGCGCGACGACGATCGCCGGCAGGATGTGCGGCGGCACGTTCATCGGCGCCGGTCAGTGAGGATGCTCGTGCGGCAGCACCAGGTAGCAGGTGCGGCCCTCGGTCGCCAGGCCGACCTTCGCGCCATGCGGCATCGTCAGCTTCGGCTTGTCGTGCCCGAACGGCAGCCCGCAGATGACCGGCACCCGCGTCTGCGAGCGCAGCCAGCGGATCACCGCCGCCATGTCGAAGCCGGCATCGTGATCGGTCAGCCGGTAGCCGTTGAAGTAGCCGAGCAGCAGCGCCTTCTGTCGATCGATGAGGCCGCTGCGCAGAAGCTGCGTCAGCATCCGCTCGACCCGGTACGGATGCTCGCCGACGTCCTCCAGGTACAGGATGCCGCCGCGCACGTCGGGAAAGTACGGCGTGCCGGCCAGCGCGCAGACCAGCGCCAGGTTGCCGCCCCACAGCACGCCGCGCTCGTCGACGCCGGACGGGCCGCTGCAGCGGAAGCCGAGGATCTCCAGCCGGTGCTCCATCGCATCGGTGAATGCGCCCAGCGTCGTCTCGTCGATGCCTTCGAACGGCGTCGTGCCGAAGTCCTCGAGCAGCGCCGGCCCGGCCCAGGTGACCGCGCCGGCGCGCGCCAGCATCGCCAGGTGGAACGCGGTGAAGTCCGACAGGCCGCCCCAGCGCTTGCCGGCGCGGGCGAGCCGGCGGTAGTCGAGCAGATGCACGAGCCGCGTCATGCCGTAGCCGCCGCGCGAGATCATCACGATGTCGGCAGGCTGCGCGGCGGCGCGCTCGAACGCGGCGGCGCGCTGCTCGTCGCTGCCGGCGAAGCGCTGGCGACGACGCAGCGCGGCGGGGTCGAGCTTCACAGGATAGCCGGCGCGCGCCAGATTGCTGCGCGCCTGCTCGAGCCGGCCGTCGTCGGGCACCGCTCCCGACGGCGAGATCACGTAGATGCGGGCGGCCGTCGCTGCGGTCTTCGCGGGCATGGGTCGGCGAGTCGGCCGTCGGTCGGATGCTGCCTGCTGCCGGCTACTTCGCCGTCCCCTTGCCGTCGGCGTTGCGCTCCATCGTCGTCAGCTCTTCCTCGCTGATGTACTCGAACACGGTGACCACGCGGCGCACGCCGCCGACGGTCGACGCCACATAGGCGGCCCGATCGCCTTCGCGGCGGGTCACCAGCCCCATCAGGTAGACGGTCGACGATTCGGTGACGACCTTGAACGCGTTGGTCTGCAGGTCGCGCGCCTCGACGAACGCCGCCTTCACGCGCGCGGTCAGCGCGGTGTCGTTGGCCGACGTGGACAGCGACGGACGGAACCCGACGGTGGTCTCGTTGTGCACGCTGCGCACGTTCGCCACGGTGGCCATCGCCGCCTCGATGTCCTGCCGGGCCTTGTCGTCGGTGACCACGCCGGTCAGCAGCACCTTGCGGTTGTAGCTGGTGACGCCGACCCCGGCCGCGCCGGCGACGTTCTTCAGCGCCGATGAAGCCCTCATCTCGATCGCCTGGCCGTCGGTCTGCGCGCCCATCGTGCGGCGGTCGAGCATCGCCAGCCCGCCGACCGCGATTCCGGTGGCCGCCAGCGGCACGCAGGCGGACAGCGAACCGAGAAGCAGCAGACCGGCGGATGCGCCGGCGACACGCAGACACTGGCGCCGGCTGCTTGCAAAGGTTCCTTTCATCGAGGGCTCCCGCGGCGCGCTGGGCCGCTGTTGTCGATCGTCAATCGGTTGTCGGTCAATCGTGGTCGCCGAGCAGCGCGGCATCGATGCCGTCGCACAGGCAGTGGATCGTCAGCAGGTGCACTTCCTGGATGCGGCAGGTGCGCTCGTGCGGCACGCACAGGTGGACGTCGTCAGGCCGCAGCATCGCGCCGAGCTGGCCGCCTCCCTTGCCGGTCATCGCCACGACGCGCATGTCGCGTTCCTGCGCCGCCTGCGCCGCAGCCAGCACGTTCGGCGAATTGCCGCTGGTGGAGATCGCGACCAGCACGTCGCCGGCCTGGCCCAGCGCCCGCACCTGCTTGGCGAACACGTGGTTCCAGCCGTAGTCGTTGCCGACGGCGGTCAGGATCGAGGTGTCGGTGGTCAGCGCGATCGCCGCGAGCTCGGGCCGTTCGCGCTCGAAGCGCCCGACCAGCTCGGCGGCGAAGTGCTGACTGTCGGCGGCCGAGCCGCCGTTGCCGCAGATCAGCAGCTTGCGATCGTTGCCGATCGCTGCGACGATCAGCTCGATCGCGCTGGCGATGGGCGCGGCGAGCAATTCGACCGACGCGATCTTGAGCTGCGCGCTGTCGTGGAACTGCTGACTGATTCGGCTGATGATCGACATGCGGAGCCGATTATACGTCCCGGTCGACGGCGGGCCGTCCGCCGTCGGGTGGCCGTCCGGCCGCCTGCGCGCACGGGGCAGGCCCTCGTCGCGCGCGGGCAGGCGCCCGTCACGTCAGGACCAGCGGCCCAGATACCAGTCCAGCAGCTCCCGCTGCGAGCCGATGCCGAGCTTCCGGTAGGCGAGCTTGCGGAACGTGCGGACCGTTTCCTCGCCGATGCCGAGATCCAGCGCGATGCCCGCGGTGGACAGGCCGTGCAGTATCCGCGCGCACACCTGCGCCTCCCGGCGGGTCAGCGCCTCGCTGCCCTGGACCATCTGCTCGATGAATAACAGCGACCCGAGGGCACGGCCGGGCGGCCGCCGCGTCGCCGGGCCGCTGAGCCGCACGTGCTTGGCGATCAGGCTCATCAGCAGCTCGGCATCGTCGCGCAGATGCGCGATCTCCGCGGCGCTGTAGCGCTGATTGCCTTCGCGCAGCAGGTTGATGCTCATCGCCGAGCCCGCGATCCGGCCGGCCACGACCATCTTGTCGCGGATCCGGGGCCAGATCGTTTCGCGGACCTCCTCGTCGTCGATCGCGCTCGGGTCCACGCGGATCAGCATCGGGACGCCGGCCGGCAGACCGGCGCGGGCGCGCTGCATCGCCGGGTCCTTGTGCCACAGCCGAAGCTGCAGGTAGAGCCGCACCCGCTGATGAGCGGTCGGGGAGCCGTCGAAGCTGCCGGTGACGAGCTCGCACGGAGCGGGCGCATCCACCTGGAACACCGCGAAATGATCGGCCCCGTAGCGGGCCTTGATGTGGCCGAGCAGAGCACCGCCGAACTCGGGGGTGCCGAGCGCGTCTATCGTCCGGGACAGGAACCGGCCGGCCGGCATCCGCGGACCGGCCGGCGACGGATGCGTGGCGGGCATCGGGTGTCTCCTCGCTGAGCTTGTTCCGTCATTCTCCCCCTGCAGGGGGAATGGCGTCGATAGGGGCGATTGCTAGATTCCGCCTTCTGCCGGAGGTCCCGGGCAGAACCGAGGAGACACGATCGATGAACAAGAGACAGCTTCTCGCCGCGCTCGCAGCCGGCGCGATCGGGACCGGACTGCCGAGCCCGGCCGCGGCGCAGGCCAGGTTCCCCAGCCAGCCGATCCATCTGATCGTTCCCTATCCGGCCGGCGGCGGCACCGACTTCTTCGCCCGCACGATCGCGCCGGGTCTGGGGGAGGCGCTGGGCACCACCATCGTCGTCGAGAACCGGCCCGGCGGCAGCGGTCTGATCGCCGGTCAGTACGTGGCCAGGCAGGCGCCGGCGGACGGCTACACCGTGCTGCTCGGCGACATGACCACCTATGCGGTCAATCCCACGCTGCTCGAGAAGCAGCAGCAGTACGACGTCGCGAAGGATCTGGCGCCGGTCACGATGGCGGCGAAGTTCGACTTCCTGCTCGTCGTGAACCCGGCCGTGCTGCCGGTCAACACGGTGGCGGAGTTCATCGATGCCGCTGCCAAGGCGCCCGGCGGCCTGAACTATGCGTCGCCCAGCCTGGGCACCACCCACCACCTGGCGATGGAGCTGTTCTCGCAGGACGCCAAGGTCAGGATGGTGGCGATCCAGTACAAGGGCGGCGGGCCGGCCGTGCAGGATCTGCTGGGCGGCCAGGTCTCGGCGATGTTCCTCGACAGGGCAACGGCCAAGCAGCACGTCGAGTCCGGCCGGCTGCGGGCGCTGGCCGCCGCCGGAACATCGCGGTCGGCGGTGTTTCCGAATGTTCCCACCGTCTCGGAAAGCGGCCTGAAAGGCTTCGACGTCGAGGGCTGGCAGGGCCTCACGGTGCGCGCCGGCACACCCGATCCGGCGATCCGCGCGATCGCCGCCGGCTTCGCCAAGGCGGTGGCGGCGCCCGACATCAGACGCAAGCTGAGCGATGCGGGCATCGACGTCGTCGCGTCGTCGCCCGAGCAGTTCGCGACCTTCATCCGGGCGGAAACGCTGCGCTGGCGCACCGTCATCCGCGAGCGCGGCATCAAGGCCGAGTAAGGACGATGGCCCACCTCGAAACCCCGGTGCTGATCGTGGGCGGCGGCGGCTACGGCCTGTCCACCTCGATCTTCCTGTCGCATGCGGGCGTGCCCTCGATCCTCGTCGAACGGCACGCCAGCCCGTCGCCGATGCCCAAGGCGCGCTACCTGAACCAGCGCACGATGGAGATCTTCCGCCAGCACGGTCTGGCCGAACCGGTCTACGCGCGGTCGGTGCCGCTGAAGTACATGTCGACGACGCGCTGGGTGACCAGCCTCGGCGGTGACGGCCCCCACGACCGCAAGCTGCTGTACGAGATGGAGACCTTCGGCGGCGGCTCGCTCGAGCCGCACTACCGGGCCAACAGCCCGTGCGAGAGCACGATCTATCCGCAGGTGCGGCTGGAACCGCTGCTGCGCGATTTCGCCGACCGGCTGGGCGTGGGCCGGCTGATGTTCAACCACGACTTCCTCGATCTGACGCAGGATGCGAACGGCGTCACCGCGCGGATCGAGGACCGCGCGACCGGCCAGATCCATACCGTGCGTGCCCGCTACCTGGTGGCGGCCGACGGCGGCAAGTCGGTCGGGCCGCAGGTCGGCGCCCGGCTGCAGGGCACGCCGGAACTGATCGACATGGTCACCGTGTATTTCCGGGCCGACCTGTCGCGCCATCTCGACAACGACGACTCCTTCGCCTACTGGATGGCCAACCCGGACGGCGACACCGGCTCCTGGGGCACCGGCGTGCTGGGCAAGCTGGGCCCGACCCGCTTCGACCGCCACAGCGAAGAATGGATGTTCCACTTCAGCTTCAAGTCCGACGATCCGGCCCGCTTCGAGGAGCAGTCGCTCGTTCCGCGGATGCGCGCGCTGATGAAGATCCCCGATCTGCAGCCGCAAGTGCTGGGCATCGGCCACTGGATCGTCCAGGGCGTGCTGGCCGACCGCTACCGCTTCGGCAACGTGCTGCTGGGCGGCGACGCCGCGCACCGTCACACGCCGACCACCGGCCTGGGACTGAACTCGGCGATCCAGGATGCGCACAACCTGGCGTGGAAGCTCGCGCTGGTGATCGGCGGCCGGGCGAGCGACGCCCTGCTGGATACCTATGAGAGCGAGCGGCGGCCGGCCGCCGAGCGCAACGTGAACTGGGCGCTCTTCACCTTCTCCAATCACCAGCTCACGGGTGCGGCGATCGGCATCGTTCCCGGCGACGCACAGCGCAGCCGCACCAACTTCGAGGCGCTGCTCGCGCAGACCGCCGACGGCGAATCGCGCCGCTACCGCTTCCGGGAGGTGATGAAGCTGCACAACACCGAGTACCAGGCCAACGACCTGGAGATCGGCATCGGCTACGAGCACGGTGCGCTGGTGTCCGACGGCACGCCGCTGCCGCCGCGCGACCCCACCGGCCGTCACTACGTACCCGGCACCCGGCCCGGCAACCGGCTGCCGCATGCCCGGCTGCAGCGCCGCGGCCAGGCGATCTCCACTCATGATCTGGTGCCGCGCGACGGCTTCGTGCTGCTCACCGGCCGGCTCGGTAAGGGCTGGGCCGATGCGGCGGCCGAGGTCGCATCGCAGTTCGGCGTCGGCCTGTCGGTCGTGCAGGTGGGCGCCGATGGCGACGCGGACGAAGTGGATGGCGTGAGCGACCCGCGCAACGACTGGCTGCGGATCCGCGAGATCGGCGAGGACG
>DAISWF010000132.1:0-15711 GCA_036826495.1 Burkholderiaceae bacterium | reverse complement strand
AAGGTGCTGCCGACGGCGCTGCGCGCAGCCGCTTCGCAACCAGGGAGTTCGACATGACGGATCTTCGAATCGATTGCGCCCGTCGGGCGTTCCTGCTGTCGGCCGGCGCGCTGGCAGTGGCCGCGGCCGGCCGGGCGCGGGCCGCGGACTTCCCGGTGAAGCCGGTCACGCTGGTGGTGCCGTATGCCGCCGGCGGGCCGACCGACGTGGTCGCCCGGCTGATCGCCGAGCAGCTCACCGAGCTGTGGAAGCAGCGGGTCATCGTCGAGAACAAGCCGGGGGCCAGCGGCACGATCGGCGCGCAGGCGGTGATGCAGGCGCCGGCCGATGGCCATGTGCTGTTGCTGCATGCCACCAGCGGCCTCACGATCTACCCGGCGCTGGCGGCCAGGCCGGTCTACGACACGTTGCGCGACTTCACGCCGATCGCGCCCACCACCTACTCCGATCTGGTGCTGGTGGTGAACCCGTCCAACCCAGCGCGCGACGTGCGGCAGCTCGTGGCCGCGGCAAAGGCGTCGCCGGGAGCGGTCAGCTATGCGTCGGCCGGCATCGGCGGGCTCAATCACATCGGCGGCGCGCTGCTCGCGATGCTGACCCAGACGCAGCTCACGCACATCCCGTACAAGGGCGACAGCCCGGCGGTGGCCGACCTGGTGGCTGGCAACGTCACGATGTGCTTCCTCAGCGCGAATCTGGCGATTCCGCAGGTGCGTGCCGGCAAGCTGCGCGGGCTGGCGGTCAGCGGCCGCAGCCGCTCGACGGCGCTGCCCGACCTGCCGACGATGATCGAGGCCGGCGTGCCGGACTTCAATCTGCGGGCCTGGAATGCGGTGCTCGGGCCGGCCGGCCTGCCCGCCGACAGGGTGGCGATGATCCATGCGGCGATCGCCGGCGTGATGAAGTCCCACGCGGTGCGCGGCAGGCTGGCGGACATGGGGCTGTCCGTCGACGAAGCGAGCCCGCGCGCGCTGGCCGAACGGATCACCGGCGAGACCGAGCGCTGGCGCGCGGTGATCAAGGCCGCGAACATCACGCCGGAGTGACCGGCCATGCGGCTCCTCTACCAGAGCTTCACCGACCCCGACGAGACCCGCGTCTATCACGAGCGACTGTCCGCCTATCTCGCGGCCATCGTCCGCAGCGGCACCCGGGTGGACGTTCGAGGCATGACGCCGCCGGCCCGCAAGCATCGCATCACCGAGCTGCGCTGTGCGGTGGAGGCGGTCAGGAACGCGGTGCAGGCCGAGCGCGACGGATACGACGCCTTCGTCGTCGGGCACTTCCAGGACTCGGGCCTGTGGGAGGCGCGCTCGGCCGTGTCGATTCCGGTGATCGGCCTGGGCGAAAGCACGCTGCTGCATGCCTGCACGCTGGCGCGCACCAGCGGCCTCGTCACGATCGACCCGATCCACGTGCCGTTCCATCTCGATCAGGTGCGGCGCTACGGGCTGGAGCAGCGGGTGACCGGCGTGACCGCGGTCGAGGCGTCGCCGGCCGACTACGTGGCGGCGCTGCAGGAGCCGGCGGCGTTCGCGCGGATGGATGCAGCCTATGCCGAGGCCGCGCGTCCGCTGCTGGCGGCCGGTGTCGAGCTGCTGATTCCTGCCGGCGGTTTCGGCTGCCTGCTGTACGCGTCGGTGCCGCGGGCGGCGATCGGCGGGGTGCCGCTGTTGAACGGCGTGGCGGTGGCCGTCAAGGCTGCCGAGATGGCGGTCGACCTGCTGCCGCTGGGCGTGCCGGCGGCGAGCCGCGTCGCGACGTTCCGTCCGCCGTCGCAGGCGGCGCTGACGACGCTGTTCGGCTGAGGAGGCGACGTGAAGGGCACCGGCGGGCCTGCGCAGCATCAGCAGGGCGGGGCAGGCCGTGCGGCGCTCGTGCCGGCCCGGGCCGGCGACCTGCCCGTGCAAGCGGCCTCGCCGACCGTCGGTGATCTGGCCGCGCAAGCAGCCTCGCTGACCGTCCGCGATCTGTTCCGCAGGCACGTCCGTCACGCGGGGACGCGCATCGCGATCGAATCGGCGGCGGGTACGCTCAGCTACGCCGCGCTCGGCGACCGGGTGTCGCGCACCGCGCACTGGCTCGCCGGGCTCGGCATAGGCCGCGGACAGGTGATCGGGCTGCTGTCGGAGAACCGTGCCGAGTACGTCGAGCTGATGCTGGCGGCCGCGGAGCTGGGCGCGATCGTGGCCTGCCTGAACTGGCGGCAGGCCGATGAGGAACTGACGCACTGCATCGGGCTGGTGGCGCCGCGGCTGCTGATCGCCTCCGAGCGATTCGAGCCGGCGGCCCGGCGCGCGATGCCGTCAGGCCTGGCGCTGCTGACGCTCGACGAGGGCCATGATCGCCGGCTGGCCGCGCAGCCGGGCGGCTGGCGTGCCGATCCGTCGGTCGATGACCGCTGCGGCCTGCTGATCCTCTACACCAGCGGCACCACCGGGCTGCCCAAGGGAGCGCTGATCAGCCAGCGGGCGATGGTGGCACGCGGCGTGATCCAGACGCTGGATCGCGGCCTCGATGCCGACGACGCGTTCGTCGCCTGGACGCCGATGTTCCACATGGGGGCCACCGATGGCGCGCTGGCGACGCTGATGCGCGGCGGCAAGCTGATCGTGCACGACGGCTTCGATGCGGCGCGGCTGGCCGACTGCGTGAGGCGCGAATCGATCGGTCACCTGTCGGTGGTGCCCGGCGTCGTCGATCGGGTCATCACCCGGCTGCGGGCCGACGAGGTCGTGCCGCGCGGCATCAAGGCGGTGGGCGTGATGGCCGACCTGGTGCCGCGCGCCGTGATCGCCGAGCTGACGCTGCTGTTGCAGGCGCCCTATGTCGACACCTTCGGCTCGACCGAGACCGGCTCGGCGCCGGCCAGCCGGGGAGTGGTCGCCATCGGCGACCGCGACACGCCGCTGGCGAAGCTGCAGAGCTCGATGTGCGAATTGCGGCTGGTCGATGAAGAGGGCGGTGACGTACCCGACGGCACGCCCGGCGAGGCGCTGGTGCGCGGGCCCAGCCTGTTCAGCGGCTACTGGAACGATGCGCGGGCGACCGCGGAGGCGTTCCGCGGCGGCTGGTATCACATGGGCGATCTGCTGGTGCGCGACCCGGACGGCGGCCTGCAGTTCGTCGATCGCGCCAAGTACCTGATCAAGTCGGGCGGCGAGAACATCTATCCGGCCGAGATCGAACGCATCCTGCTGGCCACCGCCGGCATCGCCGATGCCGCCGTCGTGCGTCGTACCGATCCGCAATGGGGCGAGGTGCCGGTGGCGTTCGTGGTGGCGGCCGATCCGGCGATG
The DNA here is from genome assembly GCA_036826495.1 of Burkholderiaceae bacterium. GTDB lineage: Bacteria > Pseudomonadota > Gammaproteobacteria > Burkholderiales > Burkholderiaceae_E > DAISWF01. The sequence goes on along the minus strand of DAISWF010000132.1, from coordinate 12,412 downwards.
ACCGCCGAACAGGTGCTCGCCGCCTGTCGCGGGCGCATCGCGAACTACAAGCTCCCCAGGGCGGTGCGTTTCATCGATGCCGACGCGATGCCGCGCAACGTCAGCGGCAAGATCGTGCGCAGCGAGCTGGAGCGCCGGTTGCGCGGCGTAAGCGAATAATTTCATTTCGCGGGCATTGACAGTCACAAATATCGTCGCATGCTCGAAACCGTCCCCAATGGAGCGCTGCGATGCGACGCGAATTCCTCCGTAGAACCACCGGCCTGCTCGCCGTGCCCACCGTCGCGCAGATGCTGCCGGCGGCGGCGCGCGCCGCCATCGGCGATACGCTGACGATCGCTTATCACGTCGCGCCGCCCGGGTGGGATCCGAACACCGGGCCATATGCGGTGAACCCCGGCATCCAGACCATCTTCCGCACGATCTACGACCCGTTCATCGTGCAGAAGCCCGACCTGTCCTTGGCGCCCGGCATCTGCGAGGAGTTCGCGTGGAACGCCGACAAGTCGGCGATCACGCTGAAGGTGCGCCGCGGCGCCGCCTGGCACGACGGCAAGCCGGTGACCGCCGAGGACGTCGCCTGGAACCTGCGGCGCATCGGCGATCCGACGGCCGGCAATCCGCTGGCGCCGATCTTCGCTTCCAACAAGAACATCACCGTGCAGGGCGATCTGGTGAAGTTCGACGTGAACCCGTTCCGCACGACGATGCTGGAACGGCTCACCTTCCTCGCCTGCTATCTGATCCCGCCGCACTACTACCAGGAGGTCGGCAAGGCCGGCTTCGAGCAGAAGCCGATAGGATCGGGCCCGTACCTGTTCGATCAGTACGAACGCGGCTCGTTCCTGCGGCTGAAGGCCAATCCGAACTACTGGGGCGGCAAGCCCGAGTTCGCCACCGTGGTGTTCAAGTTCGTCACCGATGCCAGCAGCCGGGTCGCCGAGATCGAGCGGGGTTCGTCGGACCTGACCCTGGAGCTGCCGTACGAGGAATACGACCGGCTCAAGAAGAAGCCGGGCCTGGCCGGCAACGCGTCGCCGGTCACCGACATCGCGATGATCTTCTTCAACAGCGTGGGGCCGATGTCCGATCCCAACGTGCGCAAGGCCGCCGTGCACGCGATCGACAAGAACCTGATCGCCACCCGGCTGCACCGCGGCTACGTGAAGCCGATCGACACGCTGCTGGCGCCGCAGTACAAGGGCTTCAGCGATTCGATCCGCACGCCCTACGATCCGAAGCTGGCGACCGCGCTGCTGGCGAAGTCGGGCTTCTCGCCCGCCAAGCCGGTGGAGTTCACCGTGCAGACCACGCGCGGCTACAAGCCGAAGGACTACGAGACGATCCAGGCGATCACCGAGATGTGGCGGCGGGTCGGCATCAAGGCGAGCATCGAGGTGTACGAGATCGCCAAGCACTTCGAACTGCGCACCCAGCACAAGCTCGCGCCGGCGGCGTTCTACAACTGGGGCAATGCGACGGCCGATCCGGAGAGCTCGCTGGTCACGGCGATGCTCAGCTCGTCGCCGCACTCGTCGTGGAAGACGCCCGACATGGACGAGCAGCTCAAGCCGCTCGTCAACGAGAAGGACGACGTCAAGCGGTTCGAGGCCTACCGCAAGGTCAACGCGTACATCGCCGAGAACGCCTACGTGCTGCCGCTGTTCCAGTTCTACCAGCCGGTGGTGTACAAGTCCGACCTGGATTTCAAGCCGCATCTGGCCGGGTTCGTGCTGCCCGCCGAGCTGAAACGCAAGCGCCGCTGACCGGCCGATGCCGATCGGGCAGATCCTCCGCCGGATCCTGTGGATTCTGCCGACCTTGGGAGGCGTGCTGGTCGTCGTCTTCGTGCTGCTGAGGGTCGTGCCCGGCGACCCGATCTCGATGATGATCGTCGGCGAGGCGACGCCCGAGGACATCGCGCAGGTTCGCAGGCTCTACGGCCTGGACCGCTCGATCGCCGCGCAGTTCGTGCTGTATCTGGGACAGATCGCCAGCGGCGATCTCGGTTCCTCGATCACGATGAAGCAGCCGGTGCTGCCGCTGGTGCTCGGGCGTCTGCCGGCCACCCTGGAGCTGACCGGCGCGGCATTGCTGATCGCGGTGGTCGCGGGTCTCGCACTGGGGCTGGCCGCGGCTTACTGGCGCCGTTCGCCGATCGAAGCGCTGGTGGACGGGCTGAGCGCGGTGCTGCTGTCGATCCCGGAGTTCCTCTGGGGCCTGGTGGGCATCCTGCTGCTGGCCGTGGCGGTGCCGCTGTTTCCGATCTCCGGACGATCGGATCCGACACTGGCGCTCGACACCGCGACGCAGTTCTACCTCGTCGAGAGCCTGCTGCGCGGCCGATGGCAGGATGCCGCGGTGCTGATCGAGCACCTGGCGCTGCCGGCGACCGCGCTGGCGCTGCCGTTCATCGCGGTGATCGCGCGGGTGCTGAAGACCGCGCTGATCGAGGCGATGGCCCAGGACTACATCCTGCTGGCGCGGTTGAAAGGTCTGGGCCGAACCGCGGTGCTGCTGCGCCACGCGCTGCCCAACGCGATCCTGCCGGTGGTCAGCGTCGGCGGCGCCCACTTCGTGCTGATGATCGGCGGCACCGTGCTGGTGGAGCTGATCTTCGCGTATCCGGGCATCGGCAATCTGCTGTACACCGCGGCGATCAATCGCGACCTGCCGCTGATCCAGGGGGTGGCGATCACGTTCGCCGTGCTGTTCGCGCTGATCAACCTGGCGGTGGACGTGCTGTTCGCGGCGCTGAATCCGCGGATCGGATCGCTGTGAGCCTGCTGCCGCGCATCCGCCATCCCCGGCTGCTGCTCGGCGGGCTGACCTTCGGCGCGCTGCTGGTCGCCGCGCTGTTCGCGCCGTGGCTGGGGGGACAGGATCCGATGGCGCAGAGCCTGCTGGATCAGCTACTGCCGCCCGCCTGGTCGGTCGATGCCGATCCGCGGCATCTGCTGGGCACCGACAACCTGGGGCGCGACGTGCTGTCCCGGCTGATCCACGGCGCGCGGCCGGCCGTCATCGTGATGCTGCTGGGCGCGGCCGCCTCCGGCCTGGTCGGCACCGTGCTGGGGCTGCTGGCCGGCTACTTCGGCGGCGTCGTCGATGCGGTGGTGTCGCGCGTCGTCGAGATCTTCATGTCGTTTCCGCAGATGCTGCTGGCGATCGTGCTGGTGGCGGTGGTCGGACCGGGGCTGGGCGCCGTGGTGTGCGCGGTGGCGCTGGTCGGCTGGACGCGCTTCTGCCGGGTGATCCGCGGCGAAGCCAAGCGGCTGCGCGAGCTGGACTTCGTGTTGTCGGCGCGCACGCTGGGCGTCGGCGCACTGCGCATCCTGTGGCACGAGCTGCTGCCGAACCTGCTGCCGGTGCTGTCGGTGCTGTTCGCGCTGGAGATGGGGCGGGCGATCATCGTCGAGGTGCTGCTGAGCTTCATCGGCTTCAGCGCCAGCGACGTGCCGACCTGGGGCGGCATGATCGCCGACGGCCGTGCCTACATCAACCAGGGCTGGTGGGTGATGGCGATTCCGATCCTGGTGGTCGGCCTCTCGGTGCTCGGCCTGAATGCGCTGGGCGACGGGCTGCGCGAGGCCGTCGATCCGCTGGAGCAGCAATGAGCGCCGCGCCGCTGCTGGCCGTCGACGCGCTGCGGGTGGAGTTCCGCACGCATGGGGCGGTGCAGCGGGTGCTGCGCGGCGTCAGCCTGGACGTGGGTTCCGGCGAGATCGTCGGCCTCGTCGGCGAATCCGGCGGCGGCAAGACGATGGTCGGCAAGGCGGTGCTGGACGTGCTGCCCGAGCAGGCGCACGTGACCGGGGGATCGATCCGGTTCGACGGGCGCGAACTGCTGACGATGCCGGCGCGGGAGCGGCGCGGCCTGCTGGGCCGCTCGATGTCGATGATCCTGCAGAACCCGATGACCGCGCTGAATCCGGTCCGCCGCATCGGCGATCAGGTGGCCGAGGTGCTGCGGCTGCACCTGGGCGAGCGGGGCGCGGATGCGCTCGATCACGTGCGGTCGCTGCTGGCCGCGGTCGGCATTCGCGAGCCGGGCAGGGTGATGCGCCAGTATCCGCACGAGCTCTCCGGCGGCATGTGTCAGCGCGTGGTCATCGCGATCGCCTTCGCCTGCCGGCCGCGATTGATCATCGCCGACGAACCGACCACGGCGCTGGACGTCACGATCCAGCATCAGGTGCTGCATCTGATCAAGCGGCTGCAGCGCGAGACCGGCACCGCTGTGCTGTTCGTCACCCACGATCTCGGCGTGGTCGCCAAGCTGTGCGACCGGGTCAACGTCGTGTTCGCCGGCTCCCTCGTCGAGTCGGCCGACGTGGCGACGCTGTTCGCGCGGCCATCGCATCCGTACACCGCGGCATTGCTGCAGGCCGCGCCGCGCTACGACCAGCCCGACCGCCGGCTGGCGCCGGTGCCCGAGGCTCTGCGCCGGCGCCTGATCGAGGAGATCGAAGCCGATGACTGAGGAGCCGGTGCTGGCGCTGGAACGGCTGTCGGTCGCGCTGCCCGACCGTTCGAAGAAGCCGCTGTTCGGCGCGCCGCCGTTGCGCACGATCGTCGCCGATGTCGATCTGTCGGTCGCCCGCGGCGAATGCGTGGGCGTCGTCGGCGAGTCGGGCTCCGGCAAGAGCACGCTGGCGCGGGCGATGGTGCGGCTGTACGAGCCTGCGGCCGGAGTCGTGCGGTTCGAGGGCATCGACATCACGCACCGGCCGGCGGCGGAGCTGCGCAGGGTGCGCGAGCGGCTGCAGATCGTGTTCCAGGATTCGCAATCGGCGCTGAATCCGCGGCTGTCGATCGGCAGCCAGTTGGCCGAGCCGCTGCTCGCCTATGGCCGGGTACGCCGCGCCGCCGACGCGCGCGACCGGGTGATGGCACTGCTGGAGACGGTCGGTCTGGGTCCGCAGCATGCGAAGCGCTATCCGCACCAGCTCTCCGGCGGCCAGCGGCAGCGCATCGGCATCGCGCGCGCGATGGCCTTGTCGCCGGCGGCGATCGTCGCCGACGAGATCGTCTCCGGCCTGGACGTCTCGGTGCAGGCGCACGTGCTCGATCTGCTGGACGGCCTGCGCCGCCGCGAGCGACTGTCGGTGGTGCTGATCAGCCACGACCTGTCGGTGGTGCGGACGGTCTGCGACCGAGTGGCGGTGATGCGCGAGGGGCGCATCGTCGAATGCGGGCCGACCGCGGAGGTGTTCGAGCGGCCGCGTCATCCCTATACCGCCCGGCTGCTGTCGGCGATTCCGTTGCCGGTCGTCGATCGCGATTGGATCGACGCGCTGCCGGCGGGCGAAGAGTGAATTCCTTCAGAGCGCCGGCACGATCCGCCCGCCGGCCAGCTCTTCGATGACGCGGGCCGCGGCCAGCACCTTCGCATCGTCGCCCGCCCGGCCGATCACCGTGACGGCGAACGGTGCGCCGTCGGCGCCGGCGCCGCACGGTACCGCCACCACCGGAGCGCCGGCCTTGCCGCTCAGCCTGGCGCCCACCGTCATCGGCAGCAGCAGCGCGTCGGCGCCGTTTCGGCCCAGTGCGCCGTCGATGCCGCGGCTGCGGGTCAGTGTCAGGTCCTGCGCGCGGTCGGCCAGGTAGGTCGGGTCGTCGATTCCCCGCGTGGCCTCGGCCGCCACCAGCAGCGACTGGCCATACGGTATGTGCTGCGGATGCGCGTCGTTGAAGCGGATCAGATCGGCCAGCGTGCCGATGCCCTGCGGGGCACCGTGGTCGGCCAGGAACGCGTTGAACGCGGCCTTGAACTCGGTACGGAAGACGCTGGAGCGCACCGCCAGGATCTCGTCGGCGGCTTCGAGGTCGCAGGGATCGAGCAGCGTCACGCCGCCGCCGGCCAGGCGCGCCAGCACGCGAGCGAAGTCGGCGGCGTGGCCGACATGGTCCTCGCGGTCGGCAAAGGCGCGGCGCGGCACGCCCAGCCGCAATGCTGCCGCGGCGACCGCCGGGCCCGGCTGCGCCGCACGGGGCCAGGCCAGGGTCAGCGTGTCGCGCAGGTCGGGGATCGTCAGCGCCTGGAACACCGCGTGGGCGTCGGCCACCGTGCGCGTCAGCGGGCCGGGCGAGTCCTGGCTGGGCACCAGCGGCACCACGCCGTACCGGCTCACCGTGCCCACCGTCGGCTTGAACCCGACCACCGACGAGTGGCTGGCCGGCGTCTGCAGCGAGTTCTGCGTCTCCGAGCCGATCGCGAACACGCACAGGCCGGCGGCCACCGCGGCCGCCGAGCCGATGCTGGAACCCTGGCCGCGGTCGTAGCGCAGGCCGTGCGGATTGCGCACCACGCCGCCGGCGCCGCTGAACTCGGCGGGCATCACGTCGGACACGTAGTCGGCCAGCTCGGTCAGGTTGGTCTTGCCCAGCAGCACCGCGCCGGCCAGGCGGAGCCGGGTCACCAGCGTCGCGTCGGCCGCCGGCCGCCAGTCAGCGAGCGCCGCGACGCCGGCCGACGTCGGCATGCCGTCGCCGGTGCAGATGTTGTCCTTCAGCAGATACGGGATGCCGTGCAGCGGGCCGCGGTCGATGCCGCCGGCCAGCTCGGCATCGGCCTTCAGCGCATCGTCCAGCGCGCGGGCGCTGATCGTGCGTACCGCATTCAAGGCCGGGTTGAACCGCGCGATGCGATCCAGGCACCATTGCGTGAGCCTCTGCGAGCTGAGCTCGCCGCTGCGCAACGCCTTCGCCAGCACGGCGATCGTGCCGCTGGCCATCAGGGATTCGGCGCTCGAGGTTTCCATCGGTTCGCTCCGGCGCGAGGAGGGGAGTCAGCCTTTGCAGGAAGCGGCTCGAAGCTGCGTCGGCAGAATGGTGTCGACCCCCTGCGGCCCCAGTGAGCTGTGGCCGCCATCCACCTGCAGGCAGCTTCCGGTCATGAAGCGGGAATGCGACGAGCACAGGAACATCACCGCGTCGGCGGCTTCGTCCAGGGTGCCCAGCCTGCCGATCATGTGCAGCCGCTTCGCCCAGCCGGCATAGGCGGCCTGCACCTCGGGCGGAGCGACGTCGTGCATCGGCTTGCGGGTCCAGCCGTGCAGGATCGAATTGACGCGAATGCCCAGCGGCGCGTATTCCAGCGCCTGGCTGCGGGTCACCTGCTCGATCGCCGCCTTGCTGGCCGGATACACCCAGCGGCCCGCCAGGCCGGCATGGGCCGCCTCGGTCGTGAAGTTGACCACCGACGCGCAGTCCGAGCGGCTGAGCGCCGGCACCGCCCGGTTCAGCAGCATCACGTGGCCGAACACGTTGACGTCGAAGGCGTCCAGCCACTCGGCGCGGGTCGCGGCCGCGCCGTTGTCCTGGTAGGTGCAGGCGGCGTTGATCAGGAAGTCGATGCCGCCCCAGGCGGTCTCGGTGGCGCCCACCAGCACGGCGAGCCGATCGTCCGATCGCAGATCGGCGGCGACGAAATCCACCGTGCCGGTGCATTCGGCCGCCACCCGGCGGCCGGCCTCCTCGGCCACGTCGGTCAGCATGACCTTGCAGCCGGCGGCCGCGAGCTTCAGCGCGGTGCCGCGGCCGATGCCGGAGCCCGCTCCGGTCACGATCGCCACCTTGCCGGCTATGCCTTCCATGTCGGACTCCCCAGGCTCCTAGACGATGATCGACAACCGACCCTGCGGGCGCAGCACGCCCATGTCCAGGATCGTGCGTTTTTCGCGGATGCGCAACCTGTCCTGCTCGACCACCAGCGTGTGTTCATGCCGGCCGAAGAAGGTGTCGACGATCTCCTGGCTCGCGCGATAGGTGACGAAGCTGCAGTGGGTGAGGACCGACCCGGCGTCGCGCGACACGATGCGCACGTTGCTGATCAGCCGCCGCGTGCGCGAGCGCGGCCATTCGGCGTGGGCGGTGCGCTTGCCCAGGCGCTTGACCCGTTCCGTCAGGTGGTGGCCGTCGTCGGCGATCAGATGCAACTGCTCGGTGAGCGGGGCATGCGGGTCGCCGAGCATGTTGGGAACGATGTACAGGCATTGCTCGGTGAACAGCTCGCGCCACTCGGTCAGCTTCCACTCGTCCAGCAGCGCCGCTTCGAGGATCAGGAAGTCCTCGGCCTGCACGCGATCGAGGCGGCTCAGGTCCATCGGTCAGCCCTCCGAGTCTTCCAGCAGCTTGTGCCACTGCAGCCAGAACGTGCGTTGCGTCAGCTCGTCGGTCGGATGGCTGCCGGCGCCGCCGAACCCCTTGGACAGGTCGTTCCACGGCGCCTCCCGCCAGACGGCGAATGCCCGCTGGCAGGATTCGAGCGCTTCGATGTCGTCGGGCGTGGCGAAGCCGGCCGGGCCGAGAAACTCGAGGAAATTGGTCTGACGCCGCTGCAGCGCCTCGGTGCCGAATTCCTCCTGGGGAGCCAGCGACCACACGTTGATCTCCATGTAGTCCGGCGCCACCGGCTGGAACGTGCGCACCGTCAGCGACATGATGTCGTTGATCACCAGGTTCGGGAAGATCAGCAGGTTGCGCGCCTTCTTCGCCAGCCGGTCGGCCCGCTCGGCGCCGAAGTCGCGCACCAGCCGGGCATGGACGCGGTCGATCTGCGCCTTCGCCTCCTCTCCCCAGATCGAGATCGACTGGGCCACCGGCCGGCCATAGGTGGCCTGGCGTTCGACCACGCAGTGGCCGTTGCCCAGGTCCACGCCGCCGCCATCGAGCTTGCCGCGGCGGATGGCGCCGCCGGAGTTGGTGCGGATCAGGTCCAGGTAGGTCGGGTGCAGCGTCTCGACGTGCAGCACGTCGGTGCTGTTCTCGGCCAGCAGCTTCCAGTTGGCGCGGGCGCTGTACTGCTGCGGCTGGCCCACCACCCGCATCGCGAACTCGGACTGGTCGGCCACGATGTCCAGGTACTCGCGGGCACCGGCCAGGTAGTCGGCGAGCGACATCGCGTGAGGGTCGAAGTTCAGGAACCAGAAGCCGCGGTACTGCTCGAACCTCGGCACGGGCACGAGGTCGTTGCGGCCGCTGTCGCTGAAGCCGGGCGGATAGGTGTCGGCCTCGGCGACGTGCAGCATCCGGCCGGTGTTCTCGAACGACCAGCCGTGGTAGATGCAGTTGAAGACCTTGGCCTTGCCGAAGCCGTGACGGGTGATCTGCGCGCCGCGATGCGGGCAGATGTTCAGGAAGCAGCGCACCTGGCCGTGGCGGTCGCGCACGAACAGCACCGGGCGGTCCACCACCCGGCGGCTGACGAAGCTGTCGGGCTCGGCGAGCTCGGAATCGTGACCGACGTACAGCCAGCAGCGGCCGAAGATCGCTTCGCGCTCGCGGCGGAACAGCGCCTCGTCGACGTAGTTGCGCCGCGCCACGCGGAACAGCCCGCGTTCGGGATCGATGTCGAGCAGGCCGGTCGACGGCTGCACGGAAGGGTGCATGACGGATGGGCTCCCGGTTCGGCCGCTCACGCGCCGTGGGCGACGACCGGAGTATGGCGCCGATGCACGCGAACTGCAACATTTGCGATTTGCAATTCAATGCGGGGCAATACGGGGCAATGGGGCGCCGGATCGCCCCGATTTCTCTCCTGTCCGCCTGCCGGTGCTCCCTCGCGGTGCGTTTCCGCAGCGCACCGAATAATTTGTGCATCGCGAAACTTGAAAAACCCAACAATTGGATGGCAACATGCCGTCATCGTCCGCCGCTGATCACCGCATGGAGGTTCACCGTGTTCCGCAGAAGCCTATTCCTGGTCCTCCTGATGCCGTTGCTGCTGCCGGCGGCGTTCGCGCAAGCGTTTCCGGCCCGGCCGATGACGATGGTCGTGCCGTTTCCGCCGGGCGGCTCGGTGGATACGGTGGCGCGCCGCATCGCGCAGGCGATGGGCACCGCGCTGGGCCAGCCGATGGTGGTCGAGAACCGGGCCGGCGCCGGCGGCACGATAGGCGCCGGCCACGTCGCCAAGTCCGCGCCCGACGGCTACACGCTGATGTTCGCGACGTCCAGCGCGCTGGCGGTGTCGCCGGCGCTGTATCGCAACCTGCCCTACGATCCGTTGAAGTCGTTCGTGGCGGTCAGCGAGATCACCCGCGGGCCCTTCGTGCTGTCGGTGCGCACCGAGTCGCCGGTGCGCTCGGCCATGCAGTTCATCGAGCTGGCGCGCAAGGATCCCGGCAAGCTGAACTACGGGTCGGCCGGCCAGGGCAGCGCTCATCATCTGGCGATGGAAACCTTGAAGCGGGCCGCCGCGATCGAGGTCGTGCACGTGCCGTACAAGGGCGGCGCGCCGGCCTGGACGGGCCTGATGGGCGGCGAGATCGACGGCCTGTTCGACAGCATGCCGGGGCCGCTGCTCTATCCCGGCAGGGTGCGCCCGCTGGCGGTGACCGGGCCGAACCGGCTCAAGCGCCTGCCCGACGTGCCCACGTTCGCCGAGCTGGGGGTCAAGGGGGTCGATTCGGTGTTCTTCTTCGGCGTCGTGGCGCCGGCCGGCACGCCTCCCGACGTCGTGCAGCGGCTGAATCAGGCGGTGCACCAGGCAATGGCCGATCCGGAGGTGCGGCAGGCGTTCGACAGCCAGAGCCTCGACCAGTCGGCGGGCACGCCGCAGCAGTTCGGCGAACTGCTGGCGCAGGAGGTGCCGCGCTTCCGCGAGCTGGTCCAGCAGGTGGGGCTGAAGATCGAGTGAGGCCGCCGATGAAGGCAGAATGCGATAATTGCGTTTTACCCGAAAACGGACGGTTTCATGCCCGCAGCGCCCCGCAACGCCACCCCGGGGGACCCGCCCGATTCCGACACCGACCTGCTGCTCGAGCACCGCTCGGCTTATCGTCTGTCGATGATCACGACATGGAACATGCGCTGCCTGGAAAGCTACTTCCGGCCGAAGTTCAACATGTCGGCGGCCGGCTGGCGGGTGTTCTCGATCATCGGCCGCTGGGAACCGGTGTTCCCCAGCCAGGTCGCGCAGATGACCACCGTCGATGCCGACAAGGTCACGCGGACGGTGGACCGGCTGGTGGAAACGAACCTGGTGGACCGTCAGACCGATCCGGACGATCGTCGTCGCGTGATCATCCGGCTCACCCGGCGCGGCCGCGCGGTGTACGAAGACATCGAGCATGCGGCCCGCGCGATGGAGGCCGCCCTGATGACCTCGCTGACGCAGCCCGAGTACGAGCAGTTCCATGCGACGCTGACCAAGCTCGAGGCGCGCGCCAAGGAGATCTTCATCGGCCGCGATGCCTGGCGTTCGATCCCCGGTCTCGGGCCGACGGAGCTGCCGCCGCGGAGGGCTTCCCGATCGAAGAAGGCCGCCTGACCGGGGCGGAGCGCTGAATGCTGCAGTTCGGCTACCGCTCGACGGGCGCGCCGGACGGTGAACGGTCGCCCGGCGAACGCTGGCTTCCCTATTCGCCGATCATCCGGCGACCGAAGCTCGCCTGGCCCGGCGGCGCGCGGCTGGCGCTGTGGATATGTCCCAACGTCCTGCACTACGAGTCCGATCCGCCGGCCGACCCTCTGCTCGAGGCCTGGCCGCGGATGCCGCAGCCCGACGTGATGGCGTTCGGCCGGCAGGACTTCGCGGCGCGGGTCGGCTTCTGGCGGGTGCTGGAGGTGCTGGACCGGTTCCCGGTGCGCTGCACCGCCGTGGTCAATTCGGCGGCGCTGCTGACGCAGCCGGATGTCTGCGCGGCGGCGCGCGAGCGGCGCTGGGGCATGCTGGGCCACGGCATCTGCAACACGCGGTTCGTGCATGCGCTGTCGGAATCGCAGGAGCGGACCTACTGGCGCATGATGCGTGAGCAGGTGCAGCGCGCGGTGGGGGTGGAGCTGATCGGCACCGGCGGCCCCGGGCCGCAGTCGGCCACCGTGCGCACGATGGACCTGCTCGCCGAGGAGGGCTTCCTCTGGCATGGCGACTGGTTCTGCGACGATCAGCCGGTGCCGCTGCGGGTGCGCAGCGGACGGATGATCTCGCTGCCCTATGCGCAGGACACCAACGATGCTCCGTTCCTCGGCACCGCGTTCGAGAGCGACGATTTCGTCGACGTGGTGCGCCGGCAGTTCGATCGCCTGTACCGCGAGGGGGCCGACAGCGGACGGGTGATGTGCATCTCGATCCATCCGGCGCTGATCGGCCAGGCGCATCGCATCGGTCATCTGCAGGCGCTGCTGGAATACGTGTGCGGGTTTCCCGATGTCTGGCATGCGACCGGCGACGAGATCGCCCGTCACTATCTGGCGCATTTCGACGAGGCCGTGCGGGCGTCGATCGGGGAGGCGCCGTGATGAGCGGCATGCCCGACGATGCCTTCTTCGCGCAGGAGGCCGACGACCGCGATCGTCGGCCGATGCCGGGTCGTTCCGCGCTGCGCTGGCCGGACGGCCGGCCGCTGGCGCTGGCGTTCGTCGTCAGCGCCGAATACTACGAGCTGGATCCGCCGGCCGACGCCTG